>JAJZKA010000039.1 GCA_021809805.1 Actinomycetes bacterium | reverse complement strand
GGCAAAGCCGGCACGAGCGAGCTCCTCAGCACACCAGGCAGCCGCCTTCTCCTCCTCAAAGGAGCACTCGGGATTGGCGTGGATCTTGTGGGAGAGCGCGACGAGCGCCCCGCCGTGCCGGTCCACCTCGTCGATCGCTGTCCGCTTTGGTCCCCGGTCCATCCCTCCTGTCTAGTGCGGCGCCGCCGCCTGGCGTGCCGAGGTGCAGTACGGTACGGTTTCGTTTCGATGATGGGCACCGTGGACGGGTCGAGGAGCCGGCGCCTCAGTGCCAGCCGTGAGTTCGAGATCCTGGATGCGGCGGTGCGGCTGCTCGCGCTGCGGGGCTACGAAGCTCTCACGATGGACGAGGTCGCCGCCGCGGCACGGATGAGCAAGGCGACGTTGTACCGCCAGTGGCAGGGCAAGGCCGGCCTTGTCGCTGCCGCGCTGCGCCACATCGACTGCGGCGAGCCCGCCACGGTCGACACCGGTTCGTTGCGCGGTGACCTGCTCGCCTTCGCGAGCGCGATGCCCCAGGCGACCGAGGAACGCATGGCGCTTTTCGCCGGGCTCGTGCACGCTGGCCGCTCGGAACCCAGCCTGCAGGCGCTCATCAACGAGCGGATCGTCGCGCCGACGCTTTCGGCGGTCGAGGCTCTATTCCGCCGGGCGATCGCGCGCGGAGAGATCCCGGCCGAGCACCCACTGGCTGGAGAGCTCGGACGGTTGCTCGTCTACGCCGCGTACGGGCAGATCCTTCTCGAGGGCCTGGTCCCCGATGAGGAGTATCTGCTTGGCCTCATCGACGGGGTCGTGCTCCCGCTCCTCGCCCTCGCGCCCAGGCCCAGCGCAGACGTGACGCATCAATCCCCCCCAGCGGTGGCGCGTCCTGCCACGCGCCGCTGAAAGGAGCCCACGTGTCCTTTCCCTCCGACACTGCCGCGCACGCCGCGCGCCAAGGCAGCGCCGCCGCAGACAGGGGATCTCGCGCCGAGCACCGCTGGGTGCTCATTGTCCTCGGCATCGCGCAGCTGATGGTGGTGCTCGATGCCACGATCGTGAACATCGCCCTTCCCTCTGCGCAGCACTCGCTCGGCTTTTCCAATGCGGATCGCCAGTGGGTGGTCACCGCCTACTCGCTCACCTTCGGCGGGCTGCTGCTGTTGGCCGGGCGGCTCGCGGACCTGATCGGTCGAAAGCGCACCTTCTTGATCGGGCTTATTGGCTTCGCCACGGTCTCGGCGATCGGTGGCGCTTCGAACGGCTTCGTGATGCTGATCGCGGCCCGCGCCTGCCAAGGGGCCTTCGGCGCGCTGCTCGCCCCCTCGGCGCTGTCGCTGCTCACGACGACGTTCACCGAGCCCAAGGAACGCAGCGAGGCCTTTGGGATCTATGGCGCGATCGCCGGGGCCGGTGGCGCCGTCGGCCTGCTGCTCGGCGGCGTGCTCACCGAGTACCTCGACTGGCGCTACTGCTTGTACGTCAACGTCATCTTCGCCATCTTGGCGGGAATCGGCGGCAGCATCGTGCTGCGCGACCAGCAGCGCCCCGAGCGCTCGGCCCTCGACCTCCCCGGCACCTTCACCGCCGTCGGTGGACTGGTGGCCCTCGTCTATGGCTTTTCGGAGGCATCGACCAAGTCCTGGTCGAACGGCATCACGGTCGGCCTGCTCGTCGCCGCCATGGTCCTGCTCGTCAGCTTCGTCGTGATCGAGCGCCGGTCGAGCCATCCGCTGTTGCCCCTGCGTCTCATCGCGGATCGCGGCCGCGGCGGTTCCAACCTGGCGATGCTGCTCACCGGCGTCGCGATGTTTGGGGTCTTCTTGTTCCTCACCTACTACCTGCAGCAGATTCTGCGCTACTCGCCGGTGATGACCGGCCTCGCGTTCTTGCCGATGCTCGGCGTCGTCATGGTGACCGCCACCGTGGGCGGCACTTTCTTGTTGGCGCGCATCGGCCCGCGCCCGCTGATCGTTGCCGGCCTGGCGATCGCCGGCGTGGGGATGGTGTGGATGAGCGGGATCTCCGTCTCGAGTGCCTACGCGACCGACGTGCTCCCGCCGTTGCTCGTGGTCGGCCTCGGCATGGGCTCGGTCTTCGGCGCGGCGATGAACGTCGCCACTGCCGGGGCGAGTGTCGAGGACGCCGGCGTCGCCTCGGCGTTGCCCAACGTCGCCCAGCAGATCGGTGGCGCGCTCGGGCCAGCGCTGTTGAACACGATCTTCACCAGCGCGGCTGCCAGCTACCTCGCCGGTCGGCGCCCGACGCCGGCGCTCGAGGCACTCGCCAGCGTGCACGGCGACACCACGGCATTCGTCGTCGTCTACTTCATCTTGTTCGCCTCGGCGGCACTTTCGGCCTTCGTCCTGCCGGGCGGGCGGATAGAGGCCTCGCACAAGACGATCGCGATCTGATCGATCCGGCGCGGCGTTCGTCGGGGGGCGCGGGGATGGCGAGAAACCAAGCCGCCCCGCTCCCGCTGACCGATGCGTCGCCCAGGGGAGCGGGGCGTCCAGATCGCGCCCGGCCTGCAGCTACTTGTCGAGCTGGCTCTGGCCCTCGAGCAGCTGGCGTCGGTACTCCGAGATCATCAGCTCGGTGAGATCCTCGAGTGAGGTGTCGTTCACCGAGCGGTCGTAGGCGACGCGCCCCTGCTGGATGATGTTCACGCGGTCGCAGAGCTCGAAGAGGTGGGCGTAGTTGTGGTCGATCACGATCATCGACATGCCCCGGTTTTGCGCCAGGTCCTTGACCAAGTCGACGATGAGCGCCGATTCCCGGGCACCCATGGCCGCGAGCGGCTCGTCGAGGAGCAGGATCTTCGCGTTCTGGCGCGTCGCTCGGGCGACGGCGATGGCCTGGCGCTGGCCGCCGGACAGGCTCTCGGCCTCGGCATCGATATCGGGCACATTGACCTTGATGCCCTGCAGGTACTCGCGCGCGAGCCGCCGCATCTTGCGGTTCGACAGCCACCCAATCTTGCCGAGGGAGGTCAGCTCGCGGTTGAGGAACAGGTTCTGGGCTACCGTCAGCTGGGGAATCAGCGCGAGGTCCTGGTACACGGTCTCGATCCCGCGCCGGCGGGCGTCGGAGACCGAGTTGAACGCGACCTCCTTGCCCTCGAGGTAGATCTTGCCGGAATCTGGGGGATGGTAGCCCGTCAGGATCTTGACGAAGGTGCTCTTGCCAGCGCCGTTGTCGCCGACGAGGCCGAGCACCTCGCCGCGGTGCAGCTCCATGTCGATACCACGGAGTGCGACGACGGCGCCGAAGCGCTTGGTGATCCCGACCGTCTTCAAGATGACGTCGCGCTCGGCCGTGGGGTTCGGCGCGCTCATCGTCGCAACCTCGCGGCGAGCGAAGTGAGCTGGGTGTTAGCAACCATGGCGATGAGGATGACGACCCCTTCGGCAAGATAGAACCAGTTGGCGCTGACGCCGATCAGATTGAAGCCGTCCTCGAGGACGCCGAGGAAGATGGCGCCGATCGCCGTGCCGACGATCGTGCCTCGTCCGCCGGTGAGCGCCGTGCCGCCGACGACGGCGGCGACGATACCGGGCAGCACGATGTCGAGCCCGCTATTCCCGGGGTTCATCGACTGGATGCGGATCGCATCGAGGATCCCGATGAAGCCCGCGGCGAGCGAGATGAGCATGAAGCAGTACACCTTGATGCGGCGCACCGGCACCCCCGCCTCAGCCGCGCCGATCAGGTTGCCGCCGGTCGCGGTGATGTGGAGGCCGAAGCGGGTCCGCTTCAAGATGATCCAGCCGATGATCAAGATGCCCAACGCCCACAGGATCGTCGACCAGCTGCCGATACCGAATGCCCAACCGAAAAGGCCCGTCGCTCCCGGCGTGTTCACCTGGATCGCGTTCGACTCAACGAGGACCAGGCCGAAGAGCGCATAGGTCATGCCAAGGGTGACGATGAGCGACGGCACGTTCAGCCACACCGTCACGACCCCATTGATCAGGCCGATGATGATGCAGAAGAAGAGCGACAACGCGATCGCCCAGCCGAGGGGCAGGCCGGCACGCCAGAGCAGGTACATGAACCACGGCGACGTCAGATAGACCTGCCCAGCCGACAGGTCGATCTCGGCGAGGACCAAGATCAGGACCTCCCCGGCGCCAATGATGGTGATCGACGCGATGTACTGCGCGATCGTCACGATGTTGGCCGTCGTGAAGAAGGCCGACGAGGCGATGCCGAAGTAGATGACCACCCCGAGAGTGACGGCGACAACCGTCGCCTCGCGACGTTGGATGGCGGAGCGAATGAATGTGGACACGGAGAGCCCCCGCTCCGCCCGGCTGGGCGGAGCGGGAGTTGTCGGCGCCGTCAGTGACGCTTGTGCCACGGATCAGACGGCAATGCTCTTTGGAGCCGGGTAGGCCGTCTCCTTCGAGCCGCTGCCCTCCCAACGCGTCGGGTGGGCGAGGTAGGGCGCGACATTGCTCTTGGTCACAAAGCCAAGACCGGTGTCGGTGTCGCACGGCTTCATCAGCCCGGCCGAGATGTTGTAGAGGAACATCTGGATGACCGGAACGAAGCCCTGCAGATAGGCCTGCTGGTCGATCGAGAACGTCAACGCGCCGGCGGCGACCTGCTGGAGCACCGGGATGCCGACGTCCCAACCCGATCCGCCAACCTTGCCCTTCAAGTTGTTCTTCTTGATGGTCGTGGCAACGGCGATCGAGTCTCCGGAGTCGACGGTGTACATGAACTTGACGTCCTTGTGCCCGAGGTACCAGGACTCGACGTTGGCGAGCTCGGCCGTCTGGGCGGCACCACCGGCGACCGTCACGGTCTCGAGGCCCGCCTTCTTGAAGATCGGCAGGGCGCCGTTGATCCGGGGCTGGATGTTGCCCGACCCGGGGGTCGCGATGACCATGGCGACAAGGTCACCCTTCTTGGTCACCTTGACGATGCGCTTGGCCGCAGCCGCGCCCGCGGTCAGGTTGTTCTGGCCGATGTAGCACATGCGGTTGTTGCCGGGCTCGTCCGCGTTGTAGGCGAGAACCGGGATGCCCTTGGCGAGGGCGTTGTCCGTCGGGCTGTTGAAGGCCTTGGGGTCGATGAGCGCCACGGCGATGCCGCTGACGTTGGCGGCGATCGCCTGGTCCATGGCGGTCACCATCTGCGAGACGATCGAGTTCTGCGAACCGGTCCACTGCGGGGTGGGGATGCCGAGAATGCGGGCGGCGTCCTGGAGGCCGTACTGGGTGGCGGTGAAGAACGTGTTCGTCGTCACGTGGTTGACGAAAGTGAAGCGGTAACCCGGGTGCTTGGCGAACAGCGGGTGCGACTCATCGCGCAGGGTCTGCGCTGCTGCGCCGCGCTCGGTGAGCACCTCGGCCAGGCCACCCAAGAACGGGACTGACGCGGCAGCTGCGGTGAAATTCCGCAGGAAACGCCGCCGCGACAGTTCGTACTTGCGCGGATCGACCTGGTACGGCTCTTCCTTGGGCATGTAGGTTCCCCCTATCTCGGGCTAGGCGAACGCCCCCAACTCATCGTTTGCAACAGCCCAGCGTCGCTCAGGTTATCGCTAACACCAGAACCGGGCGAGCCTGTTTCGAGATTTTCGCTCGCTCGTGCGCGTGATCAGCCGATCTGTGCGATCGGGTCGCCAGGCCCCAAGGCATCCCCAGGCGAGACGCGCAGTCGCAGAACCTTCCCTGCCGTAGGACTCCGCACGGGGTTTTCCATCTTCATGGCCTCGAGCACACAGATGACGTCGCCGGCCTCGACGCGGTCGCCCTCTGAGACGTGCACCTGGACGATCGTTCCCTGCATGGGCGCTGTGACTGTGCCATCTGCACTGCCGCCCGCGGCACGCCGGTGGCGGCCGCCACCGCTCGGCGGGGCACCCGTGCTGCCGACGGCCATCGGCGCCGTCGCGGGTACGTACAGACGCACGCGATAGCGACGTCCGTCGACTTCGACCTCGACTTCGCGCAGCTGGCGACCGTCGTCGCGCTCTGTGCCGAGCGGAACCGGGCCGTGGACGTCGCTCAGGTCCAGGCGCTCTTCGACAAAGCGCGTGGCGTGCCGGGCAGCGATGAAGTCGGGGTGGCGCAAAATCGCCTCGGCTGCCGGAATCGTCGTTGCGACGCCATCGACGACCGTTTCAGACAGCGCCCGCAAGAGCCGCGCCCTCGCCCGTTCGCGGTCGGGACCAAAGGCGGTCACCTTGGCGATCAGGTTGTCGTAGGCGGGACTGACCTCGTCGCCGGCCTCATAGCCCGCATCCACGCGCACGGAAGGGCCGTGTGGCATCACGAAGCGCCCTAATGTGCCAGGGCTCGGCACGAACGCGCCGCCGGCGGGGTCCTCGGCGTTGACTCGCACCTCGATGGCATGGCCCTTCGGGTGCACGTCCGCCTGGGTGAAAGGGAGTGGCTCGCCGATGGCGACGCGCAGTTGCAGCTCGACGAGATCGAGACCGGTGACGAGTTCGGTGACGGGATGTTCTACCTGCAGGCGGGTGTTCATCTCGAGGAAGTAGAAGGCGCCCTGCTCGTAGAGGAACTCGACAGTGCCCGTGCTTTCGTAGCCGACGGCATGGGCGAGTCGAACTGCCGCTTCGCCCATCTCCTCGCGAATCACTGCAGGAAAGTCCGGCGCGGGCGTCTCCTCAATGAGCTTTTGGTGCCGACGCTGACACGAGCAGTCGCGTTCGCCGAGCCAGCACACGTTGCCATGCCGGTCGGCGATGATCTGCATCTCGATGTGGCGCGGCCAGGCGAGGTAGCGCTCGAGATATACCTCATCCCGGCCAAAGGATGCCGCGGCCTCGCGCCGTGCCGAGGCGAGCGCCTCGGCAGCTTGCTCGGGTGCGGTGACGACCTTCATCCCCCGGCCGCCGCCGCCATGGGATGCCTTGATCGCGACTGGCCAACCCGCCTGCTCGCCGAAGGCGATCACTTCAGCGGCATCCTCGACCGGCTCGCTGCGGCCGGGCACCCCCACGACCCCCGCCTCCTCGGCGACCTTGCGGGCGCCGATCTTTGACCCCATCGCGGAGATCGCGCCCGGCGGCGGCCCGACAAAGGTCGCCCCCGTGTCGGCGACGGCCTGCGCGAAGTCGGCGTTCTCGGAGAGGAAGCCGTAGCCGGGATGCACGGCCTGCGCGCCCGATCGCTCGATGACTGCGACGATTGCAGCGATGTCTAAATATGCGCGGGCGCCGGCGTCGGACTCGAGCAGGTAGGCCTCGTCAGCGTGGCGCACATGCAGGGCGTTGCGGTCGAGCTCGCTGTAGATCGCGACCGTGCCGATGCCAAGGTCGCGGCAGGTTCGCGCGACCCTGACCGCGATCTCGCCCCGGTTGGCGATCAGCACCTTGTCGAACATCTCGCTCCCACTCGTCCTGGCTGCGGCGGGCTCGCGCCCGCCGCCTAACGTCTCGCTCGTGCCCCACCAACTCGAGAACCCCGCGGCTGGCCTGCCGGGCGGCGATCCAGGCGGGGAGGCTAGTTCGGGCACGGGTCGTTTCACGAGCATCGAGCAGCTCGGCGCCGTCGGCTCCACCAACGAGATCGCCGCGGCTCGCGCCGCTGCCGGCGCACCCGAGGGCCTCGTCGTCGTGGCAGCCGAGCAGCTCGCCGGGCGCGGTCGTCGGGATCGCCTGTGGATCGCCCCATCGGGCTCGTCGCTGCTGTGCAGCGTGGTTCTCCGGCCCCCGTTCGGGCCCTCTGACGCGCACCTCGCCGTCGCCTGCGTGGCGCTCGCGGCCCGCGAGGCGGCGGCGAAAAGCGGTGTCGCGGCCGCCCTCAAGTGGCCCAACGACCTCGTGGTGCCGGCCTCGAGTGGGGGACGCCCCGGCAAGCTTGCCGGGGTGCTGGCCGAGTGGGTCGCGCCGGACGCGCTTGTCGTCGGAATCGGCTGCAACCTCGACTGGGGCGAGGAGCCGCTTCCTGGCGGCGCTACCAGCCTGCGGGCGGCGGGCGGGGCGAGCCGTTCGCCGGCAGCGATGCTCGCCGAGGTGCTGGCGTCCCTGGAACGTCGCTACGCGCCGCTCGCGGCGGGGGGCGTGCGGAGCTGTCGTGTGGCCGCGCACCTTGCGGTCGAGCGCCGCGCTGCCTGCGTCACGATCGGCGAGCTCGTGCGCGTCGAGCAGGCAGGGGGCAAGGCAGTCGTCGGCCGTGCGATCGACGTTGCCGACGACGGCCGGCTCGTGGTCGAACGCGGGGACGGCGTGCTCGAGCGCTTTGCCGAGGGGGAAGTGGTGCACCTGCGGCCGGTGGGCGGAGCCACGCGATGAGGCTTGCTACCCTGCGACGATGCGCCTCCTCGTGACCGGTGCCGCCGGCTTCATCGGATCGAACTTCGTCCGCCACCATGTCGACGCGCACCCCGGCGATGAGATCGTTGCGCTCGACGCGCTGACCTATGCCGGCAACCTCGCCAACTTGGAGCCCTACCTCGCTTCAGGCAAGGTGGGCTTCGTGCGCGGCGACATCGGCAACGTCGAGCTGCTCGAGCACGTCCTCACCGAGCGGCGGATCGACGCGATTGTCAACTTCGCGGCCGAGTCGCACAACAGCCTGGCGATCCTCGACCCGGCGCGGTTCTTTCGGACCAACGTGCTCGGGACCCAGGGGTTGTGTGAAGCGGCGCGCCGCGCCGGCACAGCGCGCCTGCACCACATCTCGACGTGCGAGGTGTACGGCGACCTCGCCCTCGACAGCCCCGAAAGCTTTAGCGAGGAGTCGCCGTATCGCCCAAGGACGCCGTACAACGCCTCCAAGGCGGGCTCGGACCACGTCGTGCGGAGCTACCACGAGACCTTCTCGCTGCCGGTGACGATCACCAACTGCTGCAACAACTACGGGCCCTACCAATTCCCCGAGAAGGTCATCCCGCTATTTGTCACGCGGGCGCTCGCCGAGCAACCGCTGCCGGTGTATGCCTCGAGCGAGAATCGCCGCGAGTGGATCCACGTTCTCGACCACTGCCGCGCCGTTGAGCTCGTCCTCGAAAAGGGCCAGATCGGCGAGACCTACCACGTTGGCACCGGCATCGAGGCGAGCGTCAACGAGCTCGCTGGCGCGATCTTGGTGGCGACCGGGCGACCCCAATCGCTGCGCCAGACGGTCGCCGACCGGCCCGGTCACGACCGGCGCTACCTGCTCGACTCCACCAAGCTCCGCAACGAGCTCGGCTGGACGCCCGAGGTGGGCTTCGAGGACGGCCTGGCGGAGACCGTCCAGTGGTACGTCGACAACGAGGCATGGTGGCGACCGCTGATCGGACGCTCGCCGGTCGCCGAGGGAAGCTGGTCGAGCGCGCCCGCCGCGCGTTGAGGCGATGCGCGTCCTTGTCACCGGTGCCGGCGGTCAGGTCGGCCGAGAGCTCGTCATCGCACTCGAGCGGCGGGCGGAGGCGATGCGCCGGGATCGCCTCGAAGTCGTCGCCACGACTCGTGCCGAACTCGACCTGTGTCGCCGTGACCATGTCCTCGCGGCCGTGCACGCGGTCGAGCCCGACGTCATCATCCACCCCGCAGCCTTCACCGCTGTCGATGACTGCGAGCGGCGTCCTGAGCTCGCGTTCGCCACGAACGCGATGGGGACGCGCTTTCTCGCCGAGGCGGCACGCCAGGTCGGTGCGCACCTGTGTTATCTGTCGACCGACTACGTCTTTGACGGTCGCGCCGAGCGCCCCTATGTCGAGTGGGACCTGCCGAACCCGCTGTCGGTCTACGGCCGCTCCAAGCTCGGCGGGGAGCGGGAGCTCGACCCAGGCTGGACGATCGTGCGCACCTCGTGGGTCTGTGGACGCTTTGGCGCCAACATGGCCAAGACGGTCCTGCGCCTCGCCGCGAAGAGCGACGACCCATTGCACTTCGTCGACGACCAACGCGGCAGCCCGACCATTGTCTCGGATCTCGTCGAGCGGGTTATGGACCTCGCGCTTGGCCGGTTCGCCGGCACGTTCCACGTCACCAACCAGGGCGCCACCACCTGGTACGGCTTCGCCCGCGCCGTGCTCGCTGCGGCGGGGGAGGACCCTCGGCGCGTCGAGCCGATCGACTCCGCCTCGCTGACGCCGCCCCGACCGGCCCCGCGCCCGGCGAACTCGGTGCTCGAGAATGCGGCGCTTGCCGCCACTGGGCTCGGCCTGCTGCCGGCTTGGGAGGACTCGCTCACCGCGCTCGTCCACGCGCTGCGCGCCCAGGGGGAGGGTTGACGACCGTGCCCTGCTCGCGCAGCGTTGGCGTCGTCGTCGTCAACTACGAAGCAGGCCCGGCGCTGATCGGCTGTGTCGCAAGCCTCCGGGCGGCAGGCCTGGAGGAGATTGTCGTTGTCGACAACGCCTCGCGTGACGGCTCGCTGGTCGCGCTCGCGGCGGCCGACTCGGCCGTCGAACTCGTACCCGAGGGGCGCAACCTCGGCTACGGCGCGGCCGTCAATGCCGGCGTGGAGCGTCTGACCAAGCGCTTCGGTGAGCCCGAGTCGGTGCTCGTGTGCAACCCCGACCTCGAGCTGCAACGCGACGCCGTCGATGCCCTGCGGTTGGCGCTCGAGACGGCCGATGACTGCGCCGTCGTCGGCCCGGCGCTGTACTGGCCGAGCGGCGAGCACTACCCGTCGGCGCGCGCCTTTCCTACCTATGGCACCGCGCTCGCGCACGGCCTGCTCGCCCAGTTCGTCCCCAACAACCGGTGGTCGCGCCGCTACCGCCAGGACGAACTCGCGCTGGGCGCGACCTCGGGCGAGCACCCCGAGGTCGACTGGGTCTCGGGTGCCTGTTTTCTCGTACGCACCCGCGCCTTCGTCTCGGTCGGCGGTTTCGACGAGGCGTACTTCATGTACGTCGAGGACCTCGACTTATGCTGGCGGCTGCGCCGCGCCGGCTGGAGCGTCCGCTATGTGCCAGAGGCACACGTGGTGCACGCGCAGGGACTTTCTGCCAGTCGCCACCCGTATCGCATGCTGGTCGCCCATCACGCCTCGACGTGGCGATTCGCCAGGCGGCGGGTGGTTGGCACTGAGCGCCTGGCACTGCCGGCCATCGGCGGCGGGATTGCGGCCCGCCTCGGTGTGTCGCTCGCCCGCCAGGCGCTGCGCCGCAGCAGTTCCCGCTCCTCAGTGCACTAAGCTGCGCCGACAATGTCACGGGGTTCTTTCGGGCGTACGGTCGCGCGGGCCGCCGCGAGTGGCGGCAGCCGTAGCTACCGCGCGCGCCCACCGGTGCTGTGGTACGTCCTGATGGTCGTCATCGTCGTCGGTGGGGTCTTTTTGATCGGCTACTCGCGCAACGAGCGGCTCCACCAGGCGAGCGCGTCAGTCGCCCCCACCAAGACCGACAACTGGCACGCCGCGCTGGCGATCGACCTGTGCGGCACCGTGCAGCCCAATCTTCCGGCGAACACGAACCTATCGACCGCGGGCATCCGGACCTTCGGCGACGGCGTCATTGACGTCGACCCCGGCGCGGTCTCCAATCCGTCCGCTTTCACCGGCACGCACGCCACGCTCGGCACCTTCATCGCTACCTACGGCAACGGCTTCGCGCTCAGCTCGACGACCTTGACGATGCCCGCCAAGGCGAGTGCCACCACTTCTTCCAGCGCCACCACGCCGGCGAGCTCGGGCACCTCGAAGACGAGCACCGCGGGGTCCAAGGCCGCCGGGTCGAAGTCGGTGACGTCGACGACGAGCGCAACCCACAAGGCGAAGACCAAGGCGGTCGTGTCGAGCACCACCCCGGCGAAGACAACCGCCGGCTCGAGCACCACCCCGGCGAAGACAACCGCCGGCTCGAGCACCACCCCGGCGAAGACAACCGCCGGCTCGAGCACCACCCCGGCGAAGACAACCGCCGGCTCGAGCACCACCCCGGCGAAGACAACCGCCGGCTCGAGCACCACCTCGCTCCCCGCGACGACCACGACCCTGGCAAAGGTCGCCAAGGGCAAGTCCTATGTCGACGGGCACAGCTGCCCGTCGACGACCAAGACGCCGGGCACGGCGCATCTCGTCGCCAAGGTCTGGCCGAGCCCGACAGGCAAGCCCCAGCTCGTTACGTCGAATCTCGGGGCGATCCGCCTGACCAATGGCGAAATGATCACGCTGGCCTACGTACCCAGTTCGGCGACGATCCCGGTGCCTGCGTCTCGCTCGACACTGCTCAGCGACCTCGGTACCACCAGTTCGGGCAAATAGCCCCCTTTCGGGCAACGACCAGAGGAGCGCGCAGTTGCAGGCATTGGTGCTTGTCGGCGGCGAGGGAACCCGGCTCCGTCCGCTCACCTACGACATCCCCAAGCCGATGCTCCCAGTCTTCGGCAGTCCGATGATCGGCCGCGTCGTGGAGTGGCTCGCCCGCTACGGTGTCGAGCGCGTCGTCTTCTCTCTGGGTTATCGCGCCGACGCGTTCGCCGAGTTCCTCGGCGGGGAGTGGGCGGGGGTCGAGCTTGACTACGCCGTCGAGGCCGAACCCCTCGACACCGCTGGTGCGGTGCGCTTCGGGGCGATCGCGGGAGGCCTCACCAACGAGCGCATCCTTGTCATCAACGGGGACATCCTCACCGACCTTGACCTCGAGAAGCTGGTTGCCTTCCACGGCGCGCACGGTGGCGAGGCGACGATCTCGCTCACGCCCGTTGAGGATCCCTCCGCCTACGGGGTGGTTCCGACGGACCCCGCGGGGCGTGTCCTCGCCTTCATCGAAAAGCCGCCGCGTGACGAGGCACCGACGAACTTCATCAACGCCGGCACCTACGTCCTTGAGCCCTCGGTCCTCGATCGCATCGCCTCGGGGCGGCGCGTCTCGATCGAACGGGAGGTCTTCCCAGCCCTTGTCGCCGATGGTCAGCTCTACGCCCAGGCCTCCGACACTTATTGGCTGGACACTGGCACGCCCGAGCGCTACCTGCAGGCCCACCTCGACGTGCTCGCCGGCCTTCGCCCTGAGGTCACCTTGCCGAGTCATGTCGAGCGCGACGGCCTGCTGCTCGGCGAGGACGCGCAGTTCGAGGGCGTGCTGCGCGGCCGGGCCTTCTGCTCGGCCGCCTCCCGGGTGGAGCACGGTGCCGAGCTCGAGAACTCGATCGTGTGCGAGCACGTGTGCATCGAATCGGGTGCGCGGCTCGTCGAGTCGGTGGTCCTCGAGGGCGCCCGCGTCGCCGCCGGCGCAATCGTCGAACGCTCGATCGTCGGGCCCCGGGCCGTCGTGGGCGCGGCGGCGCGGCTGAGCTCACTCTCGGTCGTCGGCGTCGGCTACGAGGTGCCCGCTGGCGTGCATCTCGACAGCGCTCGTCTGCCCGAGTGAGACTCGCGCCCGTGCGGGTGCTCATTGCTGGCGGGGCGGGGTTCATCGGTGCCGAGCTCGTCGGCCGTCTCCTCGCGGAGGGGCACGCCGTCGAGGTCCTCGACGACCTTTCAGGCGGCTCGCTCGCCAATCTCGCCGAGGCCCGCCGCAGCGGCGGCGCGTTCCGCTTCCATCAGCTGGATGTGACGGCCCGGGCCTGTAGCGATCTCGTCGCCCATCTGCGGCCCGACGTCATCTTCCATCTTGCTGGCGTGAGCCCTTCGCTGGGCCACGCCGATCCACCCCGTGACGCCGAGGTCACCGTCGTCGGCCTGCTGCGCCTGTTGGAAGGCGCCCGCGCGGCGGGCTCGCGTAAGGTCGTGATGGCGAGCTCGTGGGCCTGCTACGGCGAACTCTCACCGACCGAACTTCCGGCGCACGAGCACCTGGCGATGCGCCCGAGCACGCCACACGGGATTGCGAAGCGGAGCGCGGTCGACTACCTGGCGGCCGCGCGTGAGCGCCACGGCATCGAGTTCTCGGCGCTCGTCCTCGCGAGCGTCTACGGCCCGCGCCAACTGGCATCCCAAGAGCCCGGTTGTGTGGCGCGCTTCGCCCGGGCGGCGGCGAGCGGCCGCCCTCTGCGCATCGAGGGCGACGGCAGCCAGACCCGTGACTTCCTCTACATCGACGACGCCGTCGATGCCCTGTCGCGCGCGGCCGAGCGCGGGAGCGGGCTCGTCCTCAACGTCGGGACCGGGCAGCCCACGGCGATTTCGGAGCTCGCCGCCCGCTTCGCGGCGGCCGTTGCCTCCCCGCTCGCAGTTGAGCGCGTTCCAGCCCGCCTCGACGAGAGCATGCACGTCGCGCTCGATCCCGCGCGCGCGCTTATCCATCTCGGCTGGCGGCCCTTCACGCCGCTTGGGGCCGGCGTGGCCGCGCTGCTCGAGGCCGTAGCACGCGAGCAAACAGCCGTCGGGGAAGTGCACGCATGACGCCGGCCCTTTCAAGGAACGACACCGGGGCGCGCGTCGCCGTGCTCTGCGGCGGGGTGGGCGCGGCGCGTCTGCTCGCCGGACTCGTCGCGGTGGTGCCCGCCGAATCGGTCACGGCGATCGTCAACGTCGGTGACGACACTGAGATGCACGGCCTGTACATCAGCCCGGACCTTGACACCATCACCTACACCTTGGGCGGTGGCTCGGACGTCGAGCGCGGCTGGGGGCTGGCAGGCGAGACCTGGGCGGCCATGGACCAGCTCGACTTCTACGGCGGTGCGGCCTGGTTCCGCCTCGGCGACCGCGACCTCGGCACCCACCTGTACCGCACGGGTCGCCTCAGCGAAGGGGCCAGCCTCTCCGCGGTGACCGCCCACATCGCTCGGGCGTGGGGGATCCAAGCGACCCTCCTGCCCGTCAGCGACGATCCGGTGCGCACCCGCCTCGAGCTCGACAGTGGCGAGGAGGTCAACTTCCAGGAGTACTTCGTCCGTCTGCGCCATTCAGTGGCGGTGCGCGCCGTGCGCTTCGTCGGCGCCGAGCGGGCCAAGGCGGCGCCCGGCGTGCTGGAGAGCCTCGAGGCGGCCGAGACGATCGTGATCGCACCCTCCAACCCGATCGTCTCGATCGGCCCGGTCCTGGCGGTGCCCGGCATCAGCGAGCTGCTCGCCCGCCGGCGCCGTGACGTCGTGGCAGTCTCACCGATTGTCGGGGGGCGAGCCCTCAAGGGTCCGGCGGACCGACTCCTCGTCGAGCTCGGCGGTCACGCCTCGGCGACCGGTGTCGCCGAGGTGTGGGCGAGCGTCGCCGGCACGTTGGTCATCGACGAGGTCGACGCGGACCTGCGCGACGCGGTCGAGCAGACGGGCATGTCGTGCCGTGTCCGCGCGACGGTGATGTCTTCACCCTCGGCTGCCGCCGCCCTGGCGGCCGCCGTTCTCGCCGCCCGCACGTGACCCAGGTCTCCCCAGCTCCCGAGGTTGCCGCCGGGGGACTCAGCGTCCTGCCGGTGCGCGGCCTGCCTGAGGTGCGTCCCGGCGACGATCTCGCCGGACTGATCGTTGCCTGCGCGCAACTGCGTGACGGCGATGTCGTCGTCGTCACCCAGAAGATCGTCTCCAAGGCCGAGGGGCGCATCGTCGAGCTCGATGTTTCCGACGCTGAGGCCAAGCGCCGTCTCGCGGAGTCCGAGGCGGTGCGTGTGCTGCGCCGGCGCGGCGACCTGGTTGTTACCGAGACCGCGCACGGCTTCGTGTGCGCGAACTCCGGCGTCGATCTGTCCAACGTCGAGGCAGGGACCGCCGTGCTGTTGCCGATCGATCCTGACCGCTCGGCGCGGCGGATCCGGGACGCGCTCGTGTTTCGGTGCAAGCTTCGCGTTGGTGTGATCGTCTCGGATACCTTCGGCCGGGCGTGGCGGCGTGGTCTGACCGACGTGGCGATCGGCTGTGCCGGCATTGCCGCGATCTTGGACCTGCGGGGGAGTGCCGATGCGGCGGGGCGCGAGCTACAGGCGACCGAGGTATGCCTCGCGGACGAGATCGCCGGCGCGGCGGACCTCGTGATGAGCAAGGCGTCCGGCGTGCCGGTGGCGATCGTGCGCGGCCTCGAGCCGTTCGCCTTTCGGGAATCCTCGGTCGCCGAGGAAATCGTGCGGCCGCCCGCCGAGGACCTGTTCAGGTGAGTGGCGCCGTCGAGGGCGGCGTCACCTTGGTGGTCGAGCAGCTGCGCCGGCAGGTCCCCGGAGGCGTCGGGACCTACGTGCGCGGACTGCTGGCGGGTCTCGAGGCGCTCGGGAGTGCCGCCCCGCCGTACCGGCTGTTCGCGAGCCGACCGCTGCGGCACCCTGACCCGCTCGAGCAGCTCGGCCTGCCCCTCGAGCTCGCCAGTTTGCCCGCGCCCGCGGTGCTGGCGGCCTGGCGCGTCGGCCTCGACGGGGTGCGCGGCCCCGGCGCGCTCACCCACGCGCTGTCCTTTTCGATCCCCCCGAGTGCGACGCCGCTCGTCGTCACGGTGCACGACCTTGCCTGGAGGGCGTTGCCCGACGCGTACCCGCCGCGCGGGCGGCGCTTCCACGAGGCGGCGCTGCGCGCCGCGCTGCGCCGTGCCGTGCGCCTGGTGGTGCCTTCGGTCGAGGTCGCCGAGGCCCTTGTGGCCACCGGCGCCGAGGAGGGGCGCGTGGCCGTCATCGCGGAGGGCGCCGATCACCTCCCCGAGCCCGATCTTGCCGGCGCCCGCGCGCTGCTCACGCGCCTTGGCGTCGACGGCCCCTTCTACCTGAGCGTCGGCACGCTCGAGCCGCGAAAGAACCTCACTCGGCTCTTCGCCGCCTACGCCGAGCTGCGAAGGCGGACGACGGCACCCTGGCCACTTGTCGTGATCGGGCCGAACGGCTGGGGACCGGACCTCAAGGCGCTCCCTGAGGGCGCCGTCCTCGGCGGGCGCTGCAGCGATGGCGTGCTGGCGGGCTGCTATGCGATGGCGTCGTGCTTCGTCTATGTGCCGCTGCTCGAGGGGTTCGGGCTGCCGGTGCTCGAAGCGATGCGCGCCGGGACCGCCGTCGTGGCGAGCCGGGTTCCGAGCGCCGGGGAGGCCGCACTTGTGGTTGATGCCCGAAGCGTCGCCTCGATCGCCGAGGCCCTCTTCGACGTTGCGGCCGACCCGACGCTTCGCGGCGAGCTCGAACAGGCGGGATGCGCGCATGTCGAGCCGCTGACCTGGCGGGCGTGTGCTGCGGCGCACGTGGCCCTGTGGGCCGATGTCGTAGGCGGCGTGCGATGAACGCCGGGCTGCGCGTCGCCCTCGACGTCTCCGCGGTGCCGGCCGAGCCGGTCGGCGCGGGTCGCTACACGATCAACCTCTCCCGGGCGCTCTCGGCGCTCTCGGCGGGCGGGGCCGAGCTCGATCTCGAACTGCTCGCGCGCCGCGATGACAGCGCGCGCTGGGCGGCGGTCGCACCGGCGGCGACGTGCCGGCCGGTCGCGCCGAAAGGGGTAGGCCCTCGCCTGCTCTGGGGTGAGTGGGGCCTTCCCCACGCCCTGCGCCGGGAGGGCGATGTGCCCGGAGTCCTGCACGGACCTCACTACACGATGCCGGCGCGCTCACCCGTCCCCGTCGTGGTGACCGTGCATGACACCACCTTCCACGACCATCCCGAGTGGCACGAGCGCTCCAAGGTTCTCGTGTTCCGTCGGGCGCTGCGCCGGGCCGCGGCGCGAGCAGATCTGGTGATCTGTGTCTCGGCGCCCACCGCGGAGCGCTTCGTCGAGATCTACCGGCCGAGCGCGCCGGTGCGCGTCATCCCCCACGGCGTCGACCACGAGCGCTTCTCCCCGCTCGAGCCGGCGCTGGGCGCCGACCTTGCCTGTTGCAGAGGGCTCGGTGTGCCCGAGCGCTACGTCTTGCACCTCGGGACGATCGAGCCCCGCAAGAACCTCACCGGAGTCGTGGCGGCCTTCGAGCGCTTGGCGACCGCCGATACCGACCTCGAGCTCGTGCTCGTTGGCCGGGAGGCATGGGGGAGCGCGGCGCTCGACGCGGCGCTTCGCACCAGCCCGGCCGCCGGGCGCGTCCGCCGGCTTGGCTACGTGCGTGACGAGGCACTCCCCGCGCTCTTGCGTCGTGCCTGTGTGGTGGTCTACCCGGCCCTCGAGGAGGGCTTCGGTCTCCCTGCCCTCGAGGCGCTTGCCTGCGGCGCGCCACTGGTGACGAGCGAGGACAGCGTCATGGCGAAGAACGCGGCCGGCGCGGCTCTCGCCGTGCCGGCCCGAGACTCCGGCTTGCTCGCCGAGGCGATTGCCGCCGTCCTGGCCGGCGGACCCGAGCTCGAGCGCCGGCGCGCCCTCGGCCTCGAGGTCGCCGCGCGCTACAGCTGGGAGGCGAGTGCCGAGGCGCACGTGGCGGCCTACCAGGCCGCGGCGCTTTAGTACGGTCGGGACGATGCGGGCCTTGCTCACCGGTGCCTCGGGCTTCGTCGGCGGTTGGCTGCGTGAGTACCTCGAGGCACAAGGCGACGAGGTGGTGGCGCTCGCGGGATCGATCGACATCCGCGACGGCGAGGCGGTTGCGGCTGCGCTCGGCGAACACCGACCCGAAGCGCTCTACCACCTCGCTGCGCTGACCCACGTGGGGCGCTCGTGGGAGGAGCCGGCCGAAACGTTCAGCGTGAATGCGCTCGGCACCTTGAACGTGCTCGAGGCCGCCCGGCGCGCTGCGCAACCGCCCGTCATCTTGCTCGTCAGCTCGGCCGAGGTCTACGGCACGGTGGGCGCCGCGCCGGTGCGTGAGGACGCCCCGCTCAGGCCCGTGTCGCCCTATGCCGCGAGCAAGGTTGCGGCGGAGTACCTGGGCGTCCAGGCGACGCTCGGCCGGTTCCAGCGGGTCGTGCGAGCGCGGCCCTTCAACCACGTCGGGCCCGGCCAGGCGCCCAACTTCGTCGTCTCGGCGCTCGCCCGGCGGATCGCGCTCGCCGAGCTTTCCGGCGGAGGACAGGTGGCCGTCGGCAATCTCGAGCCTCGCCGCGACATCATCGACGTGCGCGACGTCGTGCGCGCCTACCGTCTGCTCGTTGAGCGGGGCGAGCCGGGCGAGGCCTACAACGTCGCCTCCGGGCGCACCGTCACGATCGCCGAGGTCCTCGACGAGCTCGTCGGGCTCGCCAAGTGCCCGATCGAAGTGGTGCAGGACCCGTCGCTCCTGCGCCCCGTCGAGGTCCCCGTGCTCTCGGGCGACGCCACGCGCCTTTCCGAGCGCACCGGCTGGCGCCCCGAGATCCCCCTCACCCAGACGCTCGGCGACGTCCTTGAGCACTGGCGCCGGCGACTGCGCGACGAGCGACCGGGCGGCTGAGCGCGCCCTGCGGGTTAGCGCTGGCCGTTCTTGGCCCGGTTGGCCACCTCGCGCAACGGGCCGGTGATGGGCTCGGCGAGAGCGTCGGCTGCCGCCCACAGCCGCGCCGGCAATGGCGCGTCGCGAAGGTGTCGCTGACTCGCGCGAACTCGCTGCAGGCCGAGCACTGCCATCCCAACGGCGAGGTAGAGGCCCTCTTCAAGGCTGCGTTCGATCTCGGCACGCGGCGTCGTCATCGGCCGCAGGCTACCGCCCGGCCACGCGACCGGCGGTCCGTACGGCTACGGTTTGCTCCCTGATGCTGGAGCACCCCGCCTGATGGGCGACGAAGGGGCCCCGCCGGTCGTTGCCGTCGTGGTCGCCTGCGACCCGGGGTCCTGGTTCGAGGACTGCCTGCGCAGCCTCGACGCACAGGACTACCCAAACTGCTCGGTCCTTGTGATCGACAACGCCAGCGCTTTGCCGATCGCCGGGCGCGTCGCGGCCGTCGCCCCGGACCTTTACCTCGAACGCCTCACTGAGCGCTGCGGCTACGCGAAGGCTGCGAACGTCGTCGCCGCGACGGTCGAGAACGCCGCTTTCTACCTGTTCTGCCATGACGACGTGGTGCTCGCCCCCGACGCGCTCGGCCGCCTCGTCGCCGAGGCGTTCCGCTCCAACGCCGGCATCGTCGGCCCGAAGCTGCTCGATGCCGAAGAGCCCTCGCGCTTGTTGCAGCTGGGCCTCGGGGTCGACCGGCTCGGCACACCCATCGGGCGAGTCGAGCGGGGCGAGCTCGACCAGGCCCAGCATGACGAGGTTCGAGAGGTCTTCGCCGTCCCGGGAGGCTGCAGCTTGGTGCGGGCCGACCTGTTCGCCGCGCTTGGTGGCTTCGACCCCGAGATCTCCCTATTCGGCGAGGACGTCGACTTCTGCTGGCGAGCGCGCCTCGCCGGGGCGCGTGCCGTCGTTGAGCCTGCGGCGAGCGTGCTGCACCTTGAGGCGCTCGCCTCGCGGCTGCGACCGTGCCCCGAGGCGCGCGAGCTGCGCAAGCGCCACGAGCTGCGCGTGGTGCTGAAGAACTACGCCGGGGCGCGCCGTCTGGTGGCCGTGAGCCAGCTGGCGCTGCTCAGCGTGTTCGAGGTCGCCTACTTTGTGCTGCTCGGCCAGCGCGACCGAGCCCTCGAGCTCATCGCGGCCTGGCGTTGGAACCTCGCGGACGAACACGGCCTCAAGCAGGCGCGTGCGGATGTCGATGCGATCCGGCGCGTGCCAGATCGCATCGTCGCCCGACTCTTTAGTCACCGGCGCAGCCGCACCTGGCGCATCCTTAGGCGACACCTGCCCGAACGGCTCCAGCTCGGCGAGAGCTGGGCGACGGCGCCCGTGCGCCCGCGGCGGGAGGCGGCTGGCCATTACGTCATCGGGCGCGGCGGTCCGAGCGCCGCCCTCGCCCGTTCGGCAGCGGTCGCTAGCTCGCGCTATCGCAACGCGCGGGAGCGGGTCCAGCACCACGCGCACCACGAGCACCGTGCCCCCTGGGTCGGCCCCGTCGCGTTCGCCGCCGCCTTGGTGCTCGTCGTGGGTGCCCGCTCCGTTGTGTTCGGTCCCCTCCCGCTGATCGGCCAGCTGCTCCCGATCGCCAGCCCTTCGAGCCTGCTCGGGCACTACTTCGGCGGCTTCAATGACGCCGGCCTGCAACGCCCGGGCCCCGCGAGCCCGGCGTTTTTGGTGCTCGGGCTCGCCGGGGGATTGCTCGCGGGTGACACCTCGCTGCTGCTCCACCTCGAGCTCCTCGTCGCCGTCATCGCCGGAGCCTTTGGCACCGCCCGTCTGTTGCGCGGCCTCGCACCCCCGAGCGCGCGCCTCATCGGCGCGCTCGCCTACCTGTTCGTGCCGCTCGCGTGGAACGACCTTGCCGCGGGTGGCCTCGACGCATTGATCGCGTATGGCGGAATGCCCTTCGTGCTGGCCCGCATCGCCAGGGCGACGCACGCGACGCCCTTTGACGATGGCGCGCTTGCGCGCCAGCCAGCCTGGCGGGAGGTGCTGTCGCTCGGCGCCCTGCTCGGCCTGCTCGGCGCGTTCGCGCCGGCAACGGTGGTGGTGAGTCTCGTGGCGGCGGTCGCCCTCGGTCTCGGGGGCTTGCTCGCCGGCTCGGCGCGCGCCGCGCTCCGGGGCCTCGCGGTGGCCCTGGGAGGGGCGGCGGTCGGCTTCGTGCTCTGCCTGCCCTGGTCGCTCACCTACTTCCAGCCGGGAGCCCTGTTCAGCGCGCTCGTCGGTGCGCACACCGCATTGCGGCGCGTGGCGCCCCTGTCGGACCTTCTGCGCTTTGCGCTCGGGCCGATGGGTCACGGTCCGTTGGGCTGGGCGGTGCTCGCCGCAGCCGGTGTGGTGCTCGTGATCGGTCGGGGCGAGCGCCTCGCCTGGGCGGCGCGCTACTGGATCGGCGCCCTCGGCACGCTCGCCTTCGCCTGGGTGCTCGATGAGGGTTGGCTCGGCGCCGGCGGCAACGTCGGCCTCTTTCTCGCGCCCGCCGCCTGCGCGCTTGCCGCCTGCGTCGGCCTCGGGGCCGCCTCGGTCGTGGTCGATCTCCCACGGGCGCGCTTTGGCTGGCGCCACCTCGTGGCGCTGGCGGGCGGCGCCTGTGCGGTCGCCGGGTTGCTGCCGGTGTTCGCCGCAGCCCCGTCGGGGCGCTTCGGCCTGCCGGGAAGCGGCTATGACAGCGTGCTGTCGTGGACGAGCCACCTACCCAACGCGGGCTCACGACCGGCGGCGGCGCGGGTGCTGTGGCTCGGGGATCCTGCGGCGCTTCCTCTGCCCGGCTGGCAGCTGCAGCCTGGCCTTGCGCTCGCCGTGAGCGAGGGCGGACTGCCCGACAACACGCGGCTGTGGCGCTCGGCGAACCCTGGAGCGGCCCGCCAGGCGATCGCGGCCGTCGCTCAGGCTGAGTCGGGCAAGACCGTGCGCCTCGGCCGACTCCTCACGGCGGTCTCGATCGCCGCGATCGTCGTGCCGACGGCGACGGCGCCGGTGCTTGGAAGCTTGCAGAAGGCAGCGCCCGCGCCACCGCCCGAGGCCCTGCTCGCCGGGCTCGCGGCGCAGGCGGACCTGCACGCCCTGCCGAGCGAGGGCGGCGCCCTTGTCTATGAGAACGCCGCCTGGCGTCCCGGTCCACTGGCCCCGCTCCCCGGCGGCGGGACGCCCTCGCCGCTGCGGTCGCTCGGCGTCGCCGCCGAGTTGGGCCTCATGGCGGCCGCGGCGATCGCGCTCGGTTCGCGCCGCTTGGGCCGTCGTGCCAGCCACCGCAGCGCGACCGCGAGCGGCGTGTTCGCACCAGACGAACTGGACGGGGACGGCGCGCCGGCCGCGACGGAAGCACCCGGGCGCGCCCACGCGCTCGTGGGGGATGGCCCCGCGCGAGGGGACCACTCGTCCGAGACGGGGGAGCCGTGATGCGCCGCGACGGCGCGCTGCGCCTGGTGATCCTCGTCGTCGTGGTCGTCGCGCTCGGGCTCGCCGGCGTCGCCAACGCATTCGTGCGCCCTGCGCGGCCGGGGGCGCGGGTGCCGAATCGCCTGCGCCCCGCGGCGGTCGCCCTCGGCGCCAACGTGAGCTCCGCCGCGTGGTACTGCCCCGGCCCGCTGCCCGTCGGCGCCGGGGCACCCGCCGCGGCGATCGAGGTCATCAACCTTGCCGGTCGGCCGGTGCGCGGTGAGGTCATCGTGCACGGCGAGCACGGCCTGATCACCACGAAGGCGCTGGCTGTTGATGTGCGCGCGAGCGTCACGGTGGCGTTGCCCACCACGGGAAAGCCCACCGACGCGGCGGCGACGGTCCTCGTGAATCACAGCGGCGTCGGCGTCCAAGAGGTGGTGGCCGCCAGGACGTCGACGGTCAGCCGTCTGCGCCGCCCGGCGATGGCCTCGCCCTGCCTGCAGCAGACGCGCGACACCGGCTACCTGGCGGCCGGGGACAGCCGTGGGGGCGACAATCTCGACCTTGCCCTGTATGACCCGGGCGCCACGCCGTCGGTCGCCAATGTCACTCTGGCGACCGCGCAGGGCATCGTCGCGCCGCCGGCGTTCCAGGGGGTGCCCGTCGGTGCGGGTTCCCTCGTCGTGCTCGACGTGGGCCGCGCCGTTCCCGGCGAATCCGCGATCGGTACCACGATCAGGGCGACCGGAGGAGCGCTCGCTGTGGGGGCCGAGCTGACGATGGTCCACGGCGAGGGCATCCAGACGGCACTCAGCCTCGCCGCGGGCCCGGCACGCCACTGGAGTCTCCCCGCCACGCTGGCGGGGAGCGGGACGAGCGAGTCCCTCGCGGTGTACGACCCGGGAAAACGACCGGCCAGCGTGACCCTCCAGCTGTTCGGCGCGGGCGGTTCAGCGGAGGCGAGCGCCACCGTGCCCGCCGGTGGGGTGATCACGCTGCAGCCCGCCTCTGTGGCCACCGCCTCGGCGGTGCGCGCCGAGGCGGTGGCTGTCAATCGCGGCGATCCCGTCGTCGTCTCCCGCCAGGTCGCCGCCTCGGCACGCCCAGCCCAGCCCTCGACTCGATATCGGACGGTCATCGTCAAGGTGAAGCGGCAGGTGAACGGCCACCTCAAGAGCATCGGCGTCCCGCACCGGACGCTGGTTCCGAACGGCCCGGCCCAGCCCACGCTCTTGCCGGCGCTTCCCGCCGGCGATGTGGCGCCCGCGGCGATCGAGGGGACGGCACGCCACTGGCTGTTGCCGGTCACTGACTCCTCGCCGACCGCCGGCGAGCTGATCGAGTTAGCGAACCCCGGAGATCAGCCGGCCGGCATCGAGCTCGCGACGATCGCGCCCTCAGGGGGCGGCCGCGCCGTGCTGGCAGGGCTCGGCCAGCTCGTCGTCCCGCCTCATGGCACCTTGTCGGTCGCCCTCGCCGGCCTGCTGCACCCCGCCGGTCCCGCCTCGCTCGAGGTGACCGCGACCGCACGGGTAACGGCGGCCGCGCTTAGCTACAGCAGCGCGAAGGAGGCACCGGGGTTGAATATGACGACGGGCATTCCCGTCATATACGGTCGCTAAAGCGAGCGCCTAGGGGCGCCCGGCGGAAATCCACTCTTCGACGCGCGTGTCGGCAATGCGGCGGGCGTTTGGCATATCAGCCCACTTGCGGAAGCGCGCTTTTTCCTCGTCGCTCAGCTGGGAGAAGGCCGTGGGGCCGCTTCGCGCTGAGGTGGCGGCCCGCGTGGCACGGGGGGAGGGGGCGCTTTGGCGCCGCGAGGTGCTGTCAAGGCTCGCCAGCTCGCTCAGACGCTGGAGCTCGTCCCGGATCGGGCCAACGTGGTTGTCACAGACGAGCAGCAGGTAGTCGCGGCCCTGCCAGCCAAAGCGCAGGCGGTCGGTCGCCACGCTCTCCTTGCCATCTTGGTTGAAGCAGACGTCGCAAAACTCTTCAACCACCGTGCGCACCGGCATCGCATGACCTCCTGAAGATCTCGTCGCCAAAAAATAGCGAATCGCTAACCCGATTGCCGGTGAAAACCGTTAGCCGGTGCTTTAGCGGTTCAAGGCCACCCAATGTTAGGCGCGGTTTTGGCGCTGACGGCGCAGTTCTAAGCAGATGTCTTCGATTGCACTCTCAAAATTGATCCCGCGCGCCGGCGATGACCGAGGCATGCCTTGTGTGGGCGAGCGCGCCAACGCAGCCCGGCCCATCCGCGAGCCGTTGCCCGTCGCGCCGGACCGACGCGGCCCGCCGTTGGTGGCGACCTGCGGCGGGTCGTCGACGCCATGGTCCACGTCGCCCACGCGGGCCACTTGGGGGCGCTTCGTGGCGCTTGAGGCCGGGCCATGGACCCGGGTCTCGGCCCCCCCGTGGAATGGAACACGGTGAGCGTGGCATTTGGACGGGGTGAGCGTGGCATTTGGACGGT
>JAJZKA010000205.1 GCA_021809805.1 Actinomycetes bacterium | reverse complement strand
CTGCGACGACGGCACCACGAGCTCGTCGCGGAACTTTCCGGCCGCGAGGAGCTCGCACCCCTCCTCGCGCAGTTGGACGAGCTCGTCGACGCGACGGACACGCTCGGCGCGATCCTCGGCGCTCGTCCTCCGAGCGCCACGCTCGCCGTCGGATAGTTAGGAGGTCGCCTCGACAATGACAAAGGCGGGCCGGACCTGACGCAGGGGCACGACGACACCGCCCGGACGCGCCTCTTGTCGGACAGGCGGCGCAACCACCGGGTGGACCGGGCGATTGAGCCGGAATTCCTCGTCACGCGCCAAGCGCACGATCGCGGCCGCATAGGCGATCGCCGCGAACATGCCCACAAAGGAAATGTCCCAGAGCGAGTGCAGCGGTGGGATCGCGCCGAGCACGAAGCTCCCGATCACCGCCAGGCACAGCCGGGTGAGCACGACCCGGCGCCGCGCTCGCAGCCGCCGGATCCGCTGGCGCTCGGCGCGCAGGGCATCACGGCGCGCCTCCAACGCGGCGAGGTTTTCTTCTTCGACGGACCGGCCGGCTGGCGTCACGGGAACGGCGTAGGTCGCGTAGCGGTTCCGAAAGGCACGCCGCTGCTCACCGAACCGATCGATCGAACCACCACGCACCCACTCATGGCGCTTGCGAAGGGCGAACGGCAAAAGCGCCACCACCCACACGATCAAGAGCACGACAACGAGCACCAGGGACACCTCCACGTCCACCGTTCAGGACGGGTTGTTTTGAAGTTAGTTGCTCGAGGCGCGTCGCGGGCGGATAGTCACGCGACCGTCAACGGCCCCCTGGTCGAGCTCGCTGCGCCATCACCTCGAGCCCTGCGTACCGCAGATCAGAGCGGAGCGCCGTCGAGCCGACGCCAGCTCCCCGAGCGCCCACCGGTCTTCTCCCAAAGACACAGCTCGCCGATCGACATCGTGCGGTCGGCCGATTTGCACATGTCATAGACGGTGAGCGCGGCAATCGCGCAGGCAGTCAGCGCCTCCATCTCCACACCAGCACGGTCGAAGGTCTCGACCTGGCTCTCGACGCCGACGTAGTCGTCGCCGATCGTGAAGCTGACGGCGACGCTGCCGACAAGCAGGGGATGGCACAGCGGGATCAGGTCGGCCGCTCGCTTGGCGGCCTGGATTCCCGCCACCCGCGCCGCGGCGAGCACGTCGCCCTTGGTGATCGCATTGCTCGCCACCTTGGCGGTGGTCTCCGGCAACATTGTCACCTTGCAGCGGGCGAGTGCCCGCCGGTGGGTCGCTTCTCTCGGCGCGACGTCCACCATCCGGGCCCGACCCAGGGGGTCGAGGTCGGTGAGGAGATGTTCAGACACTGTGGCGTAGTCTACGCGGCTTGGCCTCCGGACCGCGGAGGCGCGCGACCGGTATGATTGGCACTCGAAAGCCGAGAGTGCCAAGCGCACGGAGGACCCGGGAGCTCATCAATGCCCACCTATGAGTACGCCTGCAAGCAGTGCGGTCAGCATCTCGAGGCTGTGCAGGCCTTCAGCGACCCGGCACTTACGACCTGTCCCAACTGCGGCGGAGAGCTCCGCAAGGTCTTCGGGGCCGTCGGCATCGTCTTCAAGGGAAGCGGCTTTTACAAGACGGACAGCCGCAGCAGCTCCACGAACCCGAGCCCCAAGAAGCCGGTGGCCTCTGAAGGCTCACCGGCACCGGTCGAGAGCCCGAAGAGCGACAGCTCCCCGGCTCCCGCTCCGGCTACTCCCTCGAGCACGACTACCTCGGCACCCGCCAGCGCAGTGAGCTGAGCCAGGGCATCAGCGGCCGCTCAGCGCGACGTCGTCGATCGCCAGGGTGACTCCGGCCGCTGGGCCGGGAAGCCACTCGACGTCGTCCGCGATCGCCACGACGCCGAGCAGCATGCGCTGGACCGTGGAGGCGATCGTGGCTTCGCGGACCGGTTCGTCGAAGGCGCCGTCACGCAGGAAGCAGCCCTGGACACCGACGGAGAAATCGCCGCTCACGCGGTTCACCCCGGAGTGCACGCCCGAGATCGACTGCACGAACAACCCTTCGCCGAGCGCGCCGAGCAGCGTGGGGACGTCCGTCGTGCCCGGCCTGATCGCGAGTGCCCGGGCACCGACCCCCGGCGGCGTGGAAAAGCCGCCACGCACCGCGGAGGCGGTCGAGGCCATGCCCGCCAATCGGCCGGCGTAGGTGTTGTAGAGGTAGGCGGATAGCCGGCCGCCCTCGATGAGTGGTGTCGGACGGCACGCGAGTCCTTCCGCATCGAACGCAGCGGCCCCGAAGGCAAGCGGGTTGGTTGGGTCCTCGATCAGGCTCAGGTCCTTCACTGCGACCTGTTCGCCGAGCCGTCCGGCGAACATCGAGCGTCCCCTCGCGACGTCCTCACCCGAGAGCGTGCCGGCAAGGACCGAGAGCAGGGTTGCCGTGACCCGGCGATCGAGCACCACCGTGAGGCGCTGACTCTTCGGCTTACGGGCACCGAGCAAGCGGACCGCCCGTTCGATGGCGTCGCCGGAGGCGACATCGACGTCGAGCTCGTCTGGGCTGCGCCCGACGCTGTAGCCGCCGGCGCCCTGGGTCTCCTTGCCCTCGCCAGCGAGCACCGAGACTGAGAGCGAGCACGTCGTGCGACGGCTCGAAGCCCGCACCCCGGTCGAGGACGCGACCGCCCACTCGCCGTCGCTGTCGGAGTAGTCGGCCGAAACCACCTGGCGGATCCTCGAGTCAGCCGCACGGGTCCGTCGGTCGAGGTCAAGCGCCATGGCGACCTTGGCTGCCGTCGGCATGGATGCCACGCCGGGGCGCCACAGGGCGAGCGGTGCCGGGGAGACTGCATCTGGAACTGCGAGAGCGAGGAGCTCGTCGGGAGAGGCGAAGGGGGCGTTCTCGCGCGCCGCGTCGAGCGCCTCATGCCCGGCTCGCGCATCGACCGCCCCCACGTAGGCGAACCCCTGGTGGTCCCCGGTGATCACGCGCACACCGATTCCGGCCGACTCGGCCGTCGCCAGCTGCTCGATCTCGCCCGAGAACACGCGAACGTCGGTGTCGCGGCGCCAAGAAGCGTACGCCTCGACCTGCTCGCCGGGGCGGGCAGCCGATGCGATGGCCACGACAAGCGCGTCGAGCTCAGGCATCGGCGGTGCCCCCCACGGTGATGCCCGTGACGCGAAGTGTGGGCTGCCCACAGCCCACGGGAACACTCTGGCCGTCCTTACCGCAGCTGCCGGGCGACATCGCGAAGTCGTTGGCGACGGCGTCGATCCGGGTCAACACCTCGGGCCCGTTGCCGATCAGGTTGGCATTGCGCAGTGGCTGGGTGAGGTGCCCGTCCTCAATGAGGTATGCCTCGGTCATCCCGAACACGAAGTCGCCGGTGGCCGTGTTGACCTGACCGCCACCGAGCTTTGCCACGTAGATGCCGTAAGGGGTCTGGGCCACGAGCTCGTCGGGGTCCTCCTCGCCGGCGAGCAGGAACGTATTGGTCATCCGCACCATCGGCAGGTGCTGGTAGCTCTGGCGGCGCCCATTGCCCGACGACAAGCGCCCCTCCTTTCGGGCGCGGAGATGATCCCAGAGGTAATCCGTGAGCACGCCGTGGTCGATCAGGACGTTGCGCTGGCTGGCACGCCCCTCGTCGTCGATTGTGGCAGTGCCCCATTGCTCGGCGACCGTCCCGTCGTCGACAAGGGTGACGAACGGGCTCGCGACCATCTGGCCGACGCGACCAGCAAAGGTGGAGGCGTCCTTCGCGATGTGGTCTGCCTCGAGGCCGTGCCCGCAGGCCTCGTGGAACAAGACGCCGCCCGAGCCGCGCTTGATCACCACGGGCAGGACTCCAGACGGTGCCGGACGAGCGGTGAGTTTGCCAAGGGCACGGTGCGCCGCCTGTTCGGCAACCTCTTCGACCCCGTAGCGGTCGAAGAGTTCGAACCCGATGGTGAGCGCAAGGTTCTCGTAGCCAGTCTGCAGCCCTGAGTCCCCTGAAGCGACACAGTTGACGCTGAAGCGAATCCGCACCTGGTCATCGCCCACGAGCAGCCCTTCGGAGTTGGCGACCAGGATGCGCCGGCGGCTGTCGCGGTAACCAGCCGATACCTGCACGATTTCTCCGCCAGTTGCCCGAGCTGCCTCATCAGCACGGTGCAACAGCTCGACTTTGTCAGCCTTCGACACGCCCTCGGGGGCGACGGTCGTGTTGGAGAGCGCTCCAGCCCGGCGGCCCTCGAACGCGACGCGCCGCGTCCCCGCGTCGCCCGCGCGGGCGATGGCGGCCGCCGCCTCCGCGGCAGCCAGCAGACCCGCCGCGCTCAAATCGGCGGTGTGCGCGAATCCGGTGGTCTCACCAGCGATCACGCGGATTCCCGCGCCCCGGTCCCGGCCCGTCGAGAGGTGCTCCACCTTGCGGTCATCGAGGCCGATCGCCACGGAGCGGCGGTCCTCGACGAACACCTCGGCGAACTCGGCGCCACCGCTCAACGCCCGGGAGATCGCCGCCTCGATCGCCGCTGGCTCGACGAGCAGCGTGTCAGTGGTCATGCGGCGGTTTTCCCCACGTCGCCTACCTCCTCCACCGGGCGCAACGCCGGTTGACGGAGCGTACCGGGCCGACATCTGCGTGCCACCCGCGGCGACATGTTAATGCACCTACTGTGCATTTTTATGGGGCGCGCTGCGTACCATCCCCCAGTTGCGGGCCGCACCTCGCTACCATCAGGC
>JAJZKA010000038.1 GCA_021809805.1 Actinomycetes bacterium | reverse complement strand
GGCCCCAAGGCAACGGCCGGCTGACCTCCGTGTTGGGGCCCTGCTGTCCAAGGCTCGCACTGGGGTCAGCCGCCTGACTCAAAGCTCGCTTGGGGCAACCCGTTTCATGCGACGACTGCGTGGTAGTCGCGCTGGCCCCGGACTGGAGGTCTCCCCAATGGCGCACCGCAGTGGAGGAAGCCTCTAGCGCGAGATGAGGCTGCTGAGCGGCGTCTCGGGATCCGCCAGGCCCTTGAGGTCGACCGGACGCTTCGCCCGCACCAGTTCAGCGATGTCATCGGCCACATCCCAGACATTGACATTCATGCCGGCGACCACGCAGCCATCAGCCAGCCAGAACACGATCAGCTCTCGCGACCTTGGGTCGCCCCGGTAGACCACCTGGTCCCAGCGCGTCGGGACGCCACTGACCTCCATGGCGAGGTCGTATTGATCGGAGAAGAAGTACGGGATCTGGTCGTAGGCGATCTCGCGGCCGGACATGTTGCGCGCCGCGACGGGACCCTGGTTGAGCGCGGTCGCCCAGTGCTCGAGCCGCATTCGCACGCCGAAGCGTGGATGCCATGCGTTCGCCACGTCGCCGGCCGCATAGATCCCAGGCACCGAGCTTTCGAGGTACTGGTCGGTGACGATGCCGTTGTCCACCACGACACCGGCCTCCCGCGCGAGTTCTACGTTCGGGAGAACCCCCACCCCGACGACGAACAGGTCGGCGCGCACCGATGAACCGTCACTGAGCACGACCTCCTCGGCGACGCCGTGACCGCGAAATGACTCAACGCCGGTCCCCATCCGCAGCACGACGCCGTTGTCGGCATGCAGGTCGCGAAACATCCGGCCGACCTCAACGCCGAGCGCGCGCTCGAGCGGGACCTCCCCCGCTTCCACGAGCACGACGTCCTTTCCCATCTGGCGAGCGGACGCGGCGACCTCCGCGCCGATCCAGCCGGCTCCCACGATGGCCACCTTGGATGCCTTGGCTAGGCCAGCTCGCAGCAGGTCGCAAGTCGCGAGGCTGCGCAGAGAGAAGATGCCCTCGAGGTCCGCGCCGGCGACCTCGAGGGTGCGGGGCGTCGCCCCGGGGGCGAGCAGGAGCTGGTCATAGTCGAGCCTCCCCCCAGGGTCGAGGCTGAGCTGGCGCGCCGCAGGATCGATCGCCGTGCACCGGGTCGAGGTGAACAGCTCGATTGCGTGGGCGTCGTAGAAGTCGGCGCCATGGACCGCGAACTCATCAAAAGATGCCTCGCCGCGTAGGTAGGCCTTGGACAGCGGTGGTCGTTCGTAGGGTCGCTGCGGCTCGTCGCCGATAAGGACGACCCGCCCCTCGAAGCCCTCATCCCGGAGCGCCTCTGCCGCCTTGGCACCAGCTAGGCCAGCACCAATGATCACGAACGTCGGGCGTCTGCTCATCGGCCCTTCCCCACTTCCACGACACTGCGCGAACGGGCGACACGCTGGTCGCCGATCCCCTGGTCGGCCAGCGCGCGCCCGTCCGGGCTGTGATCTCTTCCGCTACACGACGATCCGCAACGGGTTTTCCAGCGTGGCGCAAAGCTCCGCGAGGAAGGTCGCCGCCGTCGCCCCATCGAGGACGCGGTGATCGACCGACAACGTCAGTTTCATCGTCGTCCCGGCGACCACGGCGCCATCGCGAACGATCGGCTCGCTGCGCGCCGCGCCGACGGCGAGGATGGCCGCCTGGGGAGGATTGAGGACCGCGGTGAACTGGTCGATCCCGAACATGCCGAGGTTGCTGATCGTGAAGGTGCCGCCACCGATGTCGTTCAGGCTCAGCTTGCCCTGGCGTGCCCGCTCGGCAAGGGCGCGGCTCTCCGCGGAGATCTCGCGGACGCTCTTGCGATCGGCATCGTGGACGACCGGCACCGCGAGGCCGTCGGGGACCGCAACGGCGAGGCCGATGTTGATCCGACGGTAGCGGAGCAGCTTGTCCCCGTCCCAGGAGGAATTGATCTCCGGGTTTCCCCGCAGCACGGTGGCGCAGGCCTTGACCAACAGGTCGGTCACGCTGATCTTCTTGGTGGAATCGTCGAGGCCGCGATTCACCTCGCCGCGGAACGCCACGAGTCGCTCCGCATCGACGACGCTCGTGAGAGAGAAGTGCGGCACCTGGGCGCTGATGCTCAAGCGCTCGGCGGTGCGCCGACGCAGGTTTCCAAGCGGCACGATCTCCACGTCATCGCCGGCACGCTCGGCGCCGCTGGACGGCGTTGCCAGCGGACCGGGCGTCGCCATGGCCGCGACCGCGGCCCTCCCGTCGCCGATCGCCGCCTCGACGTCGGCCCGCACTATCCGACCACCGGGGCCCGAGCCGACAATGTTGGCGATCTCGAGCCCATGGCGACGGGCCAGTGAACGCGCCAGGGGTGAACTGAGCGGTGATGAGGTCGGCGCCACGGGACGATCGCTCGTTCCAAGGGACGCCGCGGGGTTTTCGGGCGCGGCGGATGGAGCCGACACTGCTGGCGCCGGGGCGCTCGCCGGGGCCTGCGCAACCGTCGCCGCCGGGGCCGGCGTTCCGCCTGGGCCTGCGAGGCTGGCGATCGCCTGACCGATCGGGGCGGTGCTCCCCTCCCCCACGAGAATGCGCTCGAGGACGCCGTCCTCGTACGCCTCGAGGTCCATCGTCGCCTTGTCGGTGTCGATCTCCGCGATCACCTCGCCACGACTCACCTGGTCACCGGGCTGCTTCAGCCAGCGCGCGATGGTCCCCTCTTCCATGGTGTCCGAGAGCCGCGGCATGATGATGTCGGCCACACTGCCTCCTATCGCTGGTAGCGGGTGTCGTCGAGGATTTCTCGGATGACCTTGATCAGCGCGTCCGCGTTCGGCAACGCCGCGTTCTCGAGTGGCTTGGCGTAGGGCAGCGGGACTTCCGCGGCCGCCACCCGCCGCACGGGAGCATCGAGGTAGTCAAAGGCCCCTTCTTGGATCGTCGCGGCGATCTCCGCGCCGACGCCGAAGCTCAGCCAATCGTCCTCCAACACCACGGCACGGCTGGTCTTGCGTACCGAGGCGCACACGGTCTCGCGGTCGAGAGGCCGCAAGCTCCGCAGGTCGATCACCTCAACCGAGATGCCCTCGGCCTCGAGACGACGGGCCACGTCGAGCGCGATCACCGCCGCCCTTGAGTAGGCCACCACCGTGATGTCGCGCCCTTCCTTGGCGACCGCGGCCTTGCCGATCTCAATGCGGCCGGTCTCATCGGGGACCTCGCCCTTGGTGTTGTACAGGGACAGGTTCTCGACGAAAAGGACCGGGTCATCGTCGCGGATCGCCGCGCGGAGCAGCCCCTTTGCGTCCGCCGGCGTCGCTGGGGTCACGACCTTGAGGCCCGGCGCGTGCGCGTAATAGACCTCGATGTTCTGCGAATGGCTCGCGCCGAGCTGCTGACCGCCACCGCCGGGGGTGCGGATCACCATCGGCACCGAGACCTGGCCGCCGAACATCGCATGGATCTTGGCGGCGTGGTTCACGATCTGGTCGATGGCAAGCAGGCTGAAGTTGATCGTCATGATCTCGACCACGGGACGCAGCCCGAGCATCGCCGCGCCGATCGCTGCGCCGACGAAGCCCTCCTCACAGATCGGGGTGTCGCGCACGCGGCGCGGTCCGAACTCCGCGAGAAGCCCGGCCGTGATCTTGTACGAGCCCTCAAAGACGCCGATCTCCTCGCCGATGAGGAACACCGACTCGTCGCGCAACATCTCCTCGCGCAGCGTGTCGTGCAGTGCCTGTCGGTAGCTGAGCTCGCTCATGAGCGCGCTACCCCCGCCGGGGCGATGACCGGATCGCCCGGCAGGGCTCGCGGTGCGTTCGGCACTGGCGTGGCATAGCCGTGCGCAAACAGCTCCTCCACCGAGGGAAAGGGGCTCTCCTCGGCGAACTCGACCGCCGCGGAAACGACGCGCTCGGCGTCTTCCTCGATCTGCACCGCGCTCGAGAGGTCGAGCGCCCCGGCATCGATCAGCTGGGCACGGAACACGGGCAGTGGGTCCTCTTCTCGGGCTTTGTCGGTGTCCTCGCGCGAGCGGTAACGAGCGGGATCGACGACGGAGTGGCCGCGAAGTCGGAAGCTGACGGCCTCCAAGATCGAGGGCTGGTGTTCCTTGCGGGCGGCCTCGAGCGCAGCTCGGGCGGCCTCGCGCACGGCGAGCACGTCGTTCCCGTCGACCCGGACGCCCGGCATGCGATACGCGCAGCCGCGTCGGTACAGGTCCGGCTCGCCGGATGCCGCGTCGACAGATGTGCCCATCCCGAGGCCGTTGTTCACGATCACGTAAACGATCGGCAGCCGCCAGATCGCGGCGAGGTTGAGGGACTCGTGGAACGCCCCAATATTGGTGGTCCCGTCCCCGAGGAGGCACATCACCGCCGGGGTCGGCGCATCGGGCTCGGCCTTGTAGGAAAGGGCGAGCGCCGCGCCCGTCGCCGGCGGAATCTGGCCGCCCACGATGCCGTAGCCGCCGAGCAGGTTGGTCTCGGCATCGAACAGGTGCATCGAGCCGCCCCAGCCACCCGACACCCCGGTGGACTTCCCGAACAATTCCGCCATCACTCGCTCGGCAGCGATGCCACGGGCGAGGGCGTAGCCGTGCTCGCGGTACGTCGTGAACAGGTAGTCCTCAGGAGCAAGCGCTGCCATGAGGCCGACCACGGTGGCCTCCTCCCCCAGGTTGAGGTGGCAGTAACCGCCAATTTTTGCTCTCTGGTACATCTCGGCGGCCCGCAGCTCGAATGCCCGGATGAACGCCATCTGACGGTAGTAGTGCTGAAGCGTCTCGTGCGACTCCGACCCAATACCCCCCGTAGCGGGGGCCGGCGCAGCAGCGACCCCTTGGGTGCCGCGCTCTTTCCTCATGTCCCTCTCTCTCCGATCCTCGTCGTGTCGCGCTCAGCTGCCCGGCGCCTGCTCCTGGCGGGCGAAGCGTTCACGCCCTCCACGACACCGCGGGCAGATCGGCGGTGGCTCGGAACCACGCACCGACTCACCGCACACCCGACATACCCACTCCATTGTCAGCGTCGCCACGACGTCGCTCCTGCTCACGATGCCAGCCAGGCGGCCGGCAGCGACAACGGGAACGCGCCGTATCCGACGCTCTACCAGGAGTTGGCGCACGTCGTCCACCTCGACCTGTTCGTCGACCGTGATCACCTCCGCGGTCATCACCTCGGCAGCGGTCTCGCCCCGCCTCGCGAGCAGGTCGTGCTCGCTCACGAGCCCGATCATGCTCCCCGCCGCGTCGATCACGGGGACCCCGCTGATCCGGTGGCGCACGAGCAGTTCAGCAATCTCGGCCACCGTGGCCTCAGGGCCAGCTGTGATGACCGGTGCGGTCATGATCTCTTTGACGTTCATCGGACCCATTGTGCTCCAATTGGGCCCGTGTCTTCACTGGAGGTGAGCGGGTGGAAAGCGTGAACGAGGATCACGTCTATGACGTCGTCGTGGTTGGAGGCGGCACCGGTGGCTACAGCACCGCGTTGCGGGCCGCCGGCCTCGGCCTCTCGGTCGCCCTGGTCGAGCGTGACCTCGTTGGTGGCACGTGCCTGCACCGAGGCTGCATCCCGAGCAAGGCACTGCTGCACGCCGCCGGGATCATGGAGGGCATCGAGGACGGCCACCGACGCTGGGGGATCCACGCGGCTGTCGAGCGCGTCGATGCCGCCGTGCTCGCGGCCACCCGGGACCAGATCGTCGATCGCAACTTCAAGGGCCTGGTCGACCACCTCCACAAGGAGCACGTCACCGTTCTCGCGGCACAGGCACGGGTGACGTCGCCTCGCACGGTGGCGCTGCAGCCGACCGGGAATGGGAGCGGCGAGCTTCCAAGGGAGCTCACGGCACGGCGCGGTCTTGTGATCGCGACCGGAAGCGTCCCTCGCGAGCTTCCGGGGCTGTCCTCGGACGGCGTGCACGTCCTCACCTCGGACCAGGCGACCCGGTCCGATCGCATCCCGAAGTCGGTCATCGTCGTGGGCGCCGGCGCCGTCGGGCTGGAGTTCGCCACCTTCTACCGCTCCTTTGGCGCTGACGTGACCATCGTCGAGGTGCTGGACCGCGTCCTTCCGACCGAGGACCCCGACGTGAGCCGCGAGATGGCCCGAGCGCTGCGCAACAAGGGCATCACCGTCCACGTCAGCGCCCGGATGGAGGACATCTCACGCACGGACGAGGACGTCAGACTCACGCTCGCCACCGCTGGAGGCAAGGCACCCCAGACACTGACCGCCGAGGCCATGCTCCTCGCGATCGGGAGGATCCCAGTGTCAGACTCCCTCGGCCTCGACGAAATCGGCGTCACTCGCGATCGTGGCTACCTCGTGCCCGCCAACTGGGATCGGCTCGAAACGAGCATCCCGGGCGTCCACGCCGTCGGGGACCTGCTGCCACCGCCGTCGCTCGCACTCGCCCACGCGTCCTTCGCCGAAGGGCTGCTTGTCGCCGAGACCCTCGCCGGGCAAGTCGTGGCACCGATCCGCTACAGCGGCATCCCGAGAGCCACCTATTCCTTGCCAGAAGCCGCGAGTGTCGGCCTGACCGAGGCAGAAGCGCGCGAGCTCGACACTGAGATCGTGGTGAATCGCCTTCCTTTGACGTCGGTGGCAAAGGGCCTCATCTACGGACAAGGCGGAATGCTGAAGGTGGTGGCCGAGCGAGGCGGTCCCGTGCTCGGCATCCACCTCGTCGGACCGCACGTCACCGACCTCATCGCCGAAGCGATGCTGATCACCAATTGGGAGGCGCTTCCGATCGAGGTCGCGGAGCTGATCCACCCGCACCCATCGCTCTCTGAAGTGATCGGGGAAGCCCACCTGACCCTGGCGAACCGCCGGCTCCACCAGCTTCCTGCCTAACCGCCGCACCATTTCCTTGAGCGCGCGACAAGAGGGGCAACGCCTCAGGGTTCCCACGACAACGGCCGCGTGTGCTGAGGCCCGGTCGGCTCGAGTGCGGTGGTCTTGGTGCTTCACCGGAACGTTCGACAACAGAGAGGACTCGTTCCCCCGCCACGGCGCAAGCCGATCGTCTGGGCCCCGACGCGCGCGGGCGTCGCCAAGGGCTCACGGACGCATTCGAAGTCAGGATCTCCAAAAGAACGGACCGGCTCTGCCAATCGCCGCGGCGGCCGCTCGCCACCGGCTGTGGCACGCGACGACGCGCCCGCGCCGCACGCCCGAGCCGCGCAAATCGGCGTCCGAGGCGTGTGCTCTCAGTCGGCCCACGCGGAATCGCGAGACGGAGCGGGCCAGCACCGGCGCGCCCACATCAACGAAGCCGGGCTCAGGCGCTCAGCGCGCGGAAGTCGAGTTCTGCCGCGACGAGGACCCGGCCTTCGCGGCCCGGGGCACGCTGGAAGCGCCAGTACAGGTTCGTGTGGGCGATCACCTGCTCGGGCGGTGGCGCGCCATATTCGCTCCGGTCGTCGGTCGTATGCGCGTCGGCGACGAGCGTGGTGTCATAGCCCCGCGTGATCGCGCCGTGCAGGGTGGAGCGGATGCAGGCGTCGGTCTGCGCGCCGGCGATGACGAGATGACCCACACCGAGCGCCGCCAGGTGCTCCTCGAGATCGGTGCCCTCGAAGGAGTCACCGTAGCTCTTGTGCACGAACGGCTCGCCCTCGATGCGCACGAGCTCGGGGACATAGCGCCATTCCTCGCTCCCCTCGCGGAGCTCTTCATCTGCGTGCGCCACCCACACCACCGGGACTTCCGCCGCCCGGGCGCGGCCGACCAGCGCGGCGATTTTCGCGACGACGCGGTCGCGCTGGTAGCCATTGGCCATGACACCGTTCTGCACGTCGATGACGACGAGCGCCGTGCGTGGCCGGTCGATCAGCGTGGTCATCTGGGGCTCCCCTGTTGCCGGCCCTCCACGCTACGCCAGCGGTGTGACCGCCACGTCGAGCTACGGCGAGTCGGTGAGCGCCACCGCGCTCGCGAACTGGGCCGCATACAGGCGCGCGTAGGCTCCGCCGGCCTCGAGGAGCAGCCGGTGCGTCCCCTGCTCGACGATCTGGCCCGCCTCCATGACCAAGATGAGGTCCGCGTCGCGGATGGTCGAGAGCCGGTGGGCGATCACAAAGCTGGTGCGCCCCACGCGCAGTGCCGCCATCGCCCGCTGGATCAACACCTCGGTGCGCGTGTCGACCGAGCTCGTTGCCTCGTCGAGGATCAAGATCGCCGGCTCGGCAAGGAACGCGCGGGCGATCGTGATCAGCTGGCGCTCCCCCGCCGAAACGCTCGAACCCTCCTCGTCGATGACGGTGTCATAGCCCTCCGGCAACGTCCGCACGAAGTGGTCCACGTGGGTCGCGCGCGCTGCCGCCACGATCTGCTCGCGCGTCGCGCGGGCCGATCCGTAGGCGATGTTCTCGGCGATGCTGCCGCCGAACAGCCAGGTGTCCTGGAGCACCATCCCGGTCTTGGCGCGCAGTTCGTCGCGCGTCATGGTCGAGATGTCCACCCCGTCCATGGTGATTCTGCCCGCATCGACCTCGTAAAAGCGCATCAACAAATTCACGAGCGTCGTCTTGCCGGCACCCGTCGGCCCGACGATCGCGACCGTCTGTCCCGGGTCCACCTGCAAGGAAAGGTCGCTGATTAGGGGCTGGTCGGCTGAGTAGGAGAAGCTGACATGCTCGAAGGCGACCCGCCCCTCGACGACCGGCACCGCAGTCGGTTGCGCCGCGTCGGGCACCTCCTCCTCGGCATCGAGCAGCGCGAAGACCCGCTCGGCCGAGGCGACACCCGACTGCAGCAGGTTCGCCATGCTCGCCACCTGCGAGACGGGCTGGCTGAACTGGCGCGAGTACTGGATGAAGGCCTGCACGCCACCGAGACTCAGTTGCCCCGAGGCAACGCGCAGCCCGCCGACCACGGCGACGAGCACGTAGTTCAGGTTGCCGATAAACATCAGCGCGGGCTGGATCAACCCTGAGATGAACTGCGCCTTGAAGCTCGAGGCGAACAACGCCTCGTTGTTTTCGGCGAACGCTGCCGTCGCCTCGGCGCGCCGTCCGAACACCTTGACGAGCGCATGGCCGGTGTACATCTCCTCGATGTGGCCGTTCAGCTTCCCCGTCGTCGCCCATTGCGCGAGGAAGTGGGGCTGGGCGCGCTTGCCGATCCGGGTGGCAATGACAACCGAAGCCGGGATGGTCACGAGCGCGATGAGCGCCAGGACCCAGGAGATCACGAACATCATGACCAGCACGCCGAGGATCGTGAGCAGCGACGTCACGATCTGGCTGAGGGTCTGCTGCAAGGTCTGGGAGATGTTGTCGATGTCGTTCGTCACCCTGCTCAAGATCTCGCCGCGCGGCTGGCGATCGAAGTAGGAAAGCGGCAGGCGCGACAGCTTTTCCTCGACGTTGGCGCGCAGCCGCCTGACCGCGCGCTGACCGACCATCGCGGTCAACCGGGCCTGGAGCAGCCCGGCGACCGACGAGCCGACATAGACGATCAGCACGAGCGCCAACACCTGGCCGACGTGGGCGAAGTTGATCCCGCCGCGCTGCAGCGGCGTCGCGTTGATGAGATCGGCGAGCGTCCCGTGCCCGCTGTGGCGCAGATGTGCCACGACCGCCGCCTTGCTGGTTCCGGCGGGAATCTTGCGCCCGAGCACGCCCGCGAAGATGAGGTTTGTGGCATCGCCGAGCAGGCGGGGACCGAGCACCGAGAGCGTCACGCTGGCGGTGCCGAGGAGCAGGGCCACGACGATCCGCAACCGCTCAGGCGCAAGCGTCCCAAGGAGACGGAGGGCCGAGTTGCGAAAATCGAGCGAGCGCTCGAGCGAGGCACCGCCCATCATTGCCCGGTGGCCAAAGCCGCCCCCGCCGTGCGGGGCGCGCCGCTCGGGGGTGGCATCAGGTTGCCGGCTCACGCCGCTTCTTCCTCGGTGAGCTGGGAGAGCACGATCTCGCGGTAGGTGAGGCAGTCGGCCATGAGTTCCTCGTGGCGGCCCGTGCCGACAACCTCGCCCCGCTCGAGCACCACGATGCGATCGGCATGACGGATCGTGCTCACCCGCTGGGCAACGATAAGCATCGTTGCCTCGGCGGTCTCGGTCGCAAGCGCTGCGCGCAGCGCCGCGTCCGTGGCGTAGTCGAGGGCTGAGAAGGAGTCGTCGAAGAGGTAGAGCTTCGGGTGATGCACGAGCGCGCGGGCAATAGCGATGCGCTGGCGCTGGCCCCCCGAGACGTTGCTCCCGCCCTGGGCGATCGGTGCCTCGAGACCCTCGGGCATCGCGGCGACGAAGTCGCGCCCCTGGGCGATCTCAAGGGCGCGCCACAGCTCCTCGTCGGTTGCCTCGGGATTGCCGTAGCGAAGGTTGGAGGCGACCGTCCCCGAGAACAGGTACGGGCGCTGGGGGACGAGGCCGATCATTGCACTGATGGTGTCCCCGCCGAGCAGGCGCACGTCGACACCATCGATGGACACCGTGCCCGCCGTGGCATCGAACAGGCGCGGGATCAAATTCAAGAGCGTGGTCTTGCCGCTGCCGGTGCTGCCGATCACCGCCGTCACCTCGCCGGGGTTCGCTATGAGATCCACAGAGCGCAGGACTGGCTCCTCGGCGCCGGGGTAGCGGAACTCGACGCCAGAGAGCACGAGCCGGCCGGCTGGCTCGGCGAGGGGCACCGGCTCGCCCGGCGGCTCCACGCTCGGGGTGGTGTCGAGCACCTCGCAGATCCGTTCGGCGCACGCCTCAGCGCGCGGCAGCATCACGAACATGAAGGTCGCCATCATGACGGCCATCAGCACCTGGATGAGGTAGCTCAAGAAGGCGGTGAGGGCGCCGATCTGCATCGATCCCTCGCCGATGAGGTGGCCGCCGAACCAGAGCGCGGCGATGCTCGCCAACTGGATGATCAGCATCACTGCCGGGAACATCAGCGCCATCAGGCGCCCGGTGCCGAGCCCGACGACGAACAGGTCATCGTTTGCGACGCCGAAGCGCGCCCGCTCATCGGCGTCACGCACGAACGCCCGCACCACGCGCACGCCCGAGATCTGCTCGCGCAGCACCTGGTTGATCCGGTCGATACGGCGCTGCATCGACCGGAACAACGGCCGCATACGCGAGACGATGAGCGCGATGACGAGCGCGAGCACCGGCACGACCACGACGAGCAGTCCCGAGAGTGGGACCGACTGGTTGAGCGCCATCAGCACGCTCCCAACCCCCATGATCGGGGCGGTCACCATCAAGGTGAAGGTCATCACGGTGAGCTGTTGAACCTGGAGCACGTCATTGGTCGTCCGGGTGATCAATGACGGCGTGCCGAGGTGACCGACCTCGCGCAAGGAGAAGTCCTGGATATGACCGAAGATCGCGCCGCGCAGATCGCGCCCGAGCTCCATGGCGGTGCGCGCGCCATAAAAGACCGCGCCGAGCGAGCAGAGAATCTGGCCGATGGAGACGGCGAGCATCACGCCGCCGTTGTTCAAGATGTAGCCAGTGTTCCCTTGCACTACGCCGTTGTCGATGATGTCAGCGTTGAGGGTCGGAAGGTACAGCGTCGCAAGGGTCGAGCCCAGCTGTAAGAGCACCACCGCGAGGATCGCTCGCCGGTAGGGGCGCAGATAGGCGCGGAGCAGTCGGACCAGCACGGGGGGCGTCCTTGTTCGCGTACTAAATGCTCTCGGGGTACATCGTACGCTAAGAGTACATTGTCCTTGATGTCGAGCGAGCCGGCAACGCCCCGATCCAGTTCCTACTGGAGCGGCTACGACACGCTCTGGGGCCTGCGCGGACCGACCCGCCGGACAGCGCTCGACCGTCTCCAGATCGTCGACGCGGCGATCGCCATCGCGGACCGCGAGGGATTGGCGGCCGCGACGATGCGCAGCGTGGCCCGCGCGCTGCACTCGGCCCCGATGTCCCTCTACCGCCACGTCCCCGACAAGGAGGCCCTCGTCTCCATGATGGTCGACCGCGCAATCGAGACCTCGCGCCGCCAGCGCGAAGGGATGAAAACGCCCGCGACCTGGCGGGAAGGCCTCGAACTCGTCGCCAGCTCGACCTGGCGCCTGTGCCGCCTGCATCCCTGGTTCGCCGAGGCGAGCATGGCGCGGCCCCAGATCACGCCGAACGGCATCGCGGGTTTCGAGTTCGCCCTCTCGTTCTTCGACGACCTCCCCGTTGACATCACCACGACCGCGCAATTCGTGAGCACGCTCTTTTCCACCGTCGTCGCCTCCGCCTTCAGCCTGGCGATGAATGAGGCGGCGCGGCTGCGCGCCCAGCTCAGCGAGCAGCAGCTTTATGCGGAGGCGGCGCCGGTCTTCGCCCACATCGTCAACAGCGGCGACTATCCGCGGGTCGCAGACTTCATCCTCAACGCCAGCCATCGCGACGATGAGGCCCAGATGCGGGCCCGCGTTGAGCTCATCCTCGACGGCATCGCGGCGCGCCTTGCCGAGGGAGCTGGGACCGCAGCGTCGAACTCCAGACAACGGCGCCCTGCGGGCCGTGGCGCTGCACCTTCGGGCAGAATTGCTCAACCCCCCGCGCCGGCCTGACGTAGGAACCGCGTACCCGGCGGCAGGGTAAGCGCCGCACCCGCAAGACAACGCCTCGCGCTCAGCGCGGGGCGTTGTCGCGCGGCGCCAAAGAAAGGTGCAGAGCGCGGCACCCGACAAGCGGGGGCGACCGACACAGCAACCGCAATCACGCGTCCGGCACCCTCACCGGCCGGCCGCTTCAGGGGCGGCGGGTGCTCCAGCAGCGCCCGAGCTCGCTTGCCCACTGCGCTCCGAGCCGTCGACCGGCGCGCACCGCCGCCGGGCGGTTCGCCGGGTCGAGCGGGTTGTCGCCGATGGCCGCCAACGACGCATCGTCCGAGCGGATTACCACGACCTTCGCGGGTCCGAGCGCCTGGAGCTCGACCCCGAGGTTGCCCCACGGCGCCGTCTCCTCCGGGAGGGGCTGGAGGACGAGGACGCGCGCGGCCCCGGCCGCGAGGTCGGCATTGGTCATCGAGCGCACCGCCCCGTCGATATAGCGACGAGCGCCAATCTCCACGGCCGGCCAGATGCCCGGTACCGCCGAGCTGGCGGCCACGGCATCGCGCAGCAAAACGGCGTCAGAGGAAGTGAAGACGCGCAGCGCCCCCGACTCCGCATCGACCGCGGTCAGGCGGAGGTCACACGACGGCCAGGCCGACGCGGGGAGGCGAGCCGCGATCGCCTCCAGGCGCCGCTCGGCATCGGCAGGACGCGCCTTGAGTGCCATCCTTCCGATCTGTCGCCCTGCCGCTTCGATGTCCTCGGCCCCGCTCGCGAGGTCGGCGAGACGGGCGAAGAGCTCATAGAGGTTGACGCTGGTGGCAAGCTCGGCGGTCGGCGGCGCGAGCTGGGCCTCGGCGAGGCGGGCAAGTGGCGCCCCGCTCGCGAGCTGCGCCCCGACCGTGGCACCGGCCGAAGTACCCACGATGATGCCCGCACCGAGGATGGCCGAGGCGAGCTCGGGTGCCGCCTCGACCAGGCCGTGCAGCACGCCGAGCTCCCAGGCGATGCCTGAGAGTCCGCCACCCGCAAGCACCAGCGCCGTGCTCGCCTGCTCGCGGTCCGGCTCCGCGTCGATCAATGGCCCCTCATCTCTCTCGTGTCGCACTCCGCCCCGCTGCTTGCCCGTCATCGAACGGCGCACGCCGTCGAGCGCTCGCCGCCAGGAAACGACAGCGTCGCAGGACACGCGCCTGCCTGCCAACGGGTCCGCCATAGGGCGCCGGCCGTCACCTCCTTGCCGCTGTCGCAGGCCCGGTTGCGCGCGATGGAGCGTCTCACCCCTCGCCGAGCAGTCCGAGATGATCGAGCGCGAGGTAGCCGAGGTCGACGTCGGTGAGCGCCCCACCGCGCAGATGGCGACGGAACTCCTCCAGCGAGCACGTCAGCACCTCGCAGAACTCACCGGGCCCTGGCGTGGGCGGCCCGACGACGCGCGCATTGCTCGCGACGACGGCGAAGCGCCGGGTCCGACTGGTCGCTGACAGCCATGAGGCGCCGATGAGCTCCAACTCACCGGCATAGCCGGTCTCTTCGCGAAGTTCGCGTGCGGCGGCCACGAGAACCTCCTCCCCCGCCTCGACGTAACCGCCTGGCAGCTCGTCAAGGAGCGCGCCCGGGCCAGGGCGGAACTGGCGCACGAGGACGACCTCGCGCGCCTCGGTGAGCGCAAGCACGCCGACCGACGCATCGCGCCCATAGACGTCCCAGTCGCTCTCGCTGCCGTCTGGCAACCGGAACGTCTGCGTTTCGATCGGAAGGTAGCCCGCGCTCCCGGGCCGGCGCGACAGCAGCTGCCAGGTGGAGTCCATGCGCCATTATGGGCGGCAACACAGATCGGTGCGGCGGCCCATGCGGCCGGCAAGGGACCGGGCCGGGAGCGGGAGGCCTGGTCGATCTCGGCTCACGGCGTCCCGCGAGGAGGATGCGAAGAGCGCGGCGCAACGACGGCAGTGGGCCACGCTCGCGGGGGTAAGCGATACCCGATGAGCAAGTACCAGGTCAATCAGGCCGGCGTCTCCAACGCACGTCGGATGATCGCGGCGCGCCAGCGCGACCTCGACACGCCGTGGTCACAAGTGGCTCCCTCCGCCAGGGCGGCCAACGACTTCATGAAACGCCATGGCGACGGAGGGTACGGCGAGTGGCACCTCGCGATCGACACCGAGACGCCCCAGAGAGCAAGGACCGCTACGGCTTGCCATTCGGCGACTTTTTGAGGGTGAGCCGGGCGGCGCTCATCCACGCGAAACAGCGCGCCGCTCAGAACGGGCACGACGCGGTGGCGGACGCCGCGGGTCAGCTGCTCGAGCGCCTTGACCAGGCGCACGCGGCCTGAGCAGCCACCACCCTTTCGTCGCGCGTCACGCAGGCACCAGCGCGAAGCCCTCGGCAGCCGCGCTCGTCCGCAACGAGGCACGGAATGCCGCGAGCACCCTGCAAGACGGATCGGCCCGTCGCGTCACCATCGCGCTGGCGAGCTCGATGCCTTCCTCGGCGCGCAAGCCGTAACGGGCACAAAGGCGCGCCGCCTCGTTCAGCACGTCGGCACCGGCTCGCACCACGGCGAAACGCGGATCGTCGCCGATGGCGCCGAAGTAGTCGGCCTCGAACGCCGCCGTGAGCACCTGGGCGTCATCAGCGCTCAACTCACCAATGCGGTGTTTGCGCCACAGCGCAGCGGGGATCTGCACCCGCGCAATTTCCGCGACGGCAAGGGCGCTCAGTGCCCGCACCTGTTCAAATCCCGACTCGTCGGCGTACAGCTTCACCAACGCCGTTGAGTCAGCGAATGTGCTCAACGAAGAGGGCCTACAGCTCGCGGGAGATCAGGTCGGAGACCGGAGTTCCTTGCCCAGCGCTCGCGCGCGCCCGCAAGACCCGGTCGGCAGGCGGGCGGCGATGCGCCGTCTCCTCAACGGTGACGAGCACCCCGGCGCGCGCCAACCGCTCCCGAAGCTGCTTGGCCTCACTGCCCGCCAGGTCCGGGTTCGTTGCCGCGTCAAGCACGGAGGTGACGTAGTCGTTGAGGCTCTTGCCGCGTTGCGCCGCTGCGAACTTCACCCGCGCCATCAATTCTTCGGGCGCCCTCCAGCTCATCTGGGCCACCTGGCCACATTAGCAGCCATGCTTGCCGCTGTGCTTGCCTGCTTCATCGCAGTCATGAATGCAAGCGCGCTTGCGAGCGAGCGCGCGTGCCCGCGCTGTCGCTACCGTTTGCTACGAAGACGCCGATGGAAGCCAGACCGCGCCACCTGCCGACGTACGCCGTCCGCCGGAGCCCCAGAGCTCGCGCGCCGCGCCTGACCTACGACCCCCGCTTCGGCCTGACCGTCGTGGTGCCCACCCGCTACGACGATCGCCGCATCGAGGCGCTTGTCGCCGAGAATCTCGGCTGGGTCGACCGCGCTCGAGGGCGACTGGGCCCACAGCGGGCGATCGACCTCGAGCGCGACGGCCCGCTCCCCCGCAAGCTGTCCTTGCGCGCCCTCGGGGTCGAGTGGGCCATCCGCTACACGACCGCCGGCCGGCACGTTCACGTCGAGGTGACCGGACGCCACGAGCTCACGATCCGCGGCGCCAGCGCCGGGGTACCCCACAGCGCCCAGCAGGCGCTGGCTGATTGGCTCACCGTCGAGGCGCGCCGCTCCTTCGAACCAGCGCTCGCCGAGCTCGCCCGCCTGCTCGAGGTGCAAGAACGCCTGCGCGCCGTGCACATCCGGGTCCAGCGGAGCCGCTGGGGAAGCTGTTCAGCGAGGGGCAACGTGTCGCTCAACCGCAACCTGTTGTTCCTGCCGGCGTCCCTTGCCCGGCTGGTCCTCATCCATGAGGCCTGCCACCTCCGAGAGCTCAACCATTCTCCGCGCTTTTGGACGCTGCTCCACGTGCATGAGCCCAACGCCGACGCGCTACGCCGTGAGCTGCGCGACGCCTGGCGCTACGTCCCGGCGTGGGCCGAGCCAGCGGCCCCGTGAGCCGCGCCGCCGCTGCGCTCGCCCAGCCAGATAGCGTGGCGCCCGTGAGCGTGAGTGAAGTGCGTGCCGCGCCGCCCGCCACGAAGCGGTCGAGCGCCGACGCCGTCATGTGCCGGCTGTTGTGCGTCCAGACGCAGCCGAAAAAGCGCGTCCGCGAGCGCGATGTCCAGCGCATGTTCTCGACAGGCATCGTCTTGTCGGCGCTCCGCTGCCTGCTCACCTACATCGTCTTGCCATTGCTCGGACCGGTCCTCGGGGTCTCCGGTGGGGTCGGTCCGGCCATCGGTTTGCCGCTCGCCGTTGTCGCTCTCGTCTTCGACTTCCTCGGGATCCGACGCTTCTTTGTCAGTCACCACAAGAACCGCTGGCAGGCTGCCGCCGTGTACCTCGGCGTCATGGGCCTCGTCATCGGCTTGATGGTCGTCGACATCATCGACCTCGTGCGCTAAACCTCAACCTCAAGTAGAGGTTGAGAGTTGGTGCTGAACTGAGCTGCGGCGCCAGCGGGATCGCACCGCGCAAATTTGACGCGAGCGTCAAAAAAGCCGTTAGCATGCGCAACGACTTTTCTCGGCGCGCAGTTTCGAGCGCGCCGCCGATGCGCACAGAAAGCGGAGCTGCATGGAACGACCGAGCCCTGCGACGCCCGCCGGGACGCTGCACCGCGACGGCTACAAGTGGATCGCCCTGTCGAACACGACACTCGGCATCTTGATGGCGACGGTCAACTCGTCGATCATCCTCATCGCCCTGCCGAACATCTTTCGCGGCATCGGCCTCAACCCCTTGAGCCCTGGCAACACGGGCTATCTGCTGTGGATGCTGATGAGCTTCCTCGTCGTGACCGCCGTGCTGCTCGTCAGCCTGGGTCGTGTCGGGGACATGTTCGGCCGCGTGAAGATGTACAACCTCGGCTTCGCGGTCTTCACGGTCTTCTCGATCCTGTTGTCGGTGACGTGGCTGAACGGGTCCGCCGGAGCGCTCTGGCTGATCTTGATGCGCGTGGGCCAAGGCGTCGGCGGGGCGTTCTTGTTCGCCAACTCGAGTGCCATCATCACCGATGCCTTCCCGCATCACCAGCGTGGGCTGGCGCTCGGCATCAACACGATGGCGGCGATCGGCGGCTCGTTCATCGGCCTCGTGCTCGGCGGCCTCCTCGGCCCGGTGCAGTGGCACCTCGTTTTTTTGGTCTCGGTCCCCTTTGGGCTTTTCGGGACCGTCTGGGCGTACCTCAAGCTCGAAGACTCAGGCATGCGCACCCGCTCGCGGATCGACTGGTGGGGCAACGCGACCTTCGCCATCGGCCTCATCGCCGTGCTCGTCGGCATCACCTACGGCATCGAACCCTACGGCGGCCACACCATGGGTTGGACGAGCCCATTCGTCTTGTCCTGCCTGCTCGGTGGGATCGCCATCCTCGTCGTGTTCGGCATCATCGAGACCCGCGTCGAATCGCCGATGTTCACGCTGCAGCTGTTCAAGATCCGCGCGTTTGCCTTCGGCAACATCGCAACGCTGCTCGCGGCGCTCGCCCGGGGCGGACTGATGTTCCTGCTCATCATCTGGCTCCAGGGCATCTGGTTGCCCGAACACGGCTACAGCTTCGCCAAGACGCCCCTGTGGGCCGGCATCTACATGCTGCCGCTGACCGCGGGATTCCTTATCGCCGGGCCGCTCGCCGGTTCGCTGTCGGACCGCTTCGGTGCCCGACCGTTCGCGACCACGGGGATGATCTTCACGGCACTGTCTTTCGGCCTGCTCATCGCGCTGCCGGTGAACTTCCCCTACGTGCTGTTCGCCCTCGTGCTGTTATTGATGGGGCTCTCGATGGGCGTGTTCTCCTCGCCCAACCAGGCGGGCATCATGAACAGCCTCCCGCCCGAGAGCCGAGGTGCCGGTGCCGGGATGGTGAACACCTTCATGAACTCGGCCCAGGTGCTCTCCATTGGCGTCTTCTTCACGCTCATGATCCTCGGCCTCGCCGCCGGGCTGCCCCACGCCCTCTACAGCGGGCTCGTCGCCCAGGGCGTCCCCGCGGCCGCTGCGCGGCAGGTCTCCACACTGCCACCGGTGGGCAGCCTGTTCGCCGCGTTCCTCGGCTTCAACCCGATTCAACAGCTGCTCGGGCCGACGCTGCACAACCTGCCGCATGCCCGCGCCACCTACCTCACCGGACGGCGGTTCTTCCCCGGCCTCATCGCTGGGCCCTTCCAGACGGGCTTGGACCGCGCCTTCACCTTTGCGATCGTCGCGGCGCTCGTCGCAGCCGCCGCGTCGTGGCTGCGTGGGGGCAAGTACGTGCACGGGCTCGCCGAAGAGGGCGGGGAAACTCCGATCGCCCCGGTCGGGCCGGTCGTACTCGACGACGCCGGCGACCCGAGCATCCTTGGCGGCCCCGACCCTGAGATCGCTGCCGAGCCGTAGCGATGTCGCAACCAACGCGCGAGTGTGCCGATCTCCGCATCGGCGAGGCGGCGCTCCGGGCAGGGGTCTCGGAGCGCACGCTTCGCTACTACGAGGAGCTCGGGCTGCTCTGTCCTGCCACCCATCGTCCGGGCGGCAATCGCCGCTACGGCGACGCGGAGATCGAGCGGGTGCAGCGCATCCGCCACCTGCAAGAACTCGTCGGCCTCAACCTTGACGAGATCCGCTGCGTGCTGGCGAGCGAGGACCGGATCGGCGCGCTGCGCGCTCAGTGGCACGCGAGCGAGGATCGCGAGATGCGGACGGGCGTCCTACGGGACGCGATCGCCGCCACGGAGCCCCTCGTCACCCAGGTAACGGACCGGCGCCAGCAGCTCGACGCGTTCCTCGGGGAGCTGAAAGAGCGCCTGGAGCGCTACCGCGCACTGCTCGAGGAGCTCGAGACGGCGCAATGAGGCCGGCCGCCATCGGGTGGTGCCGCGATAGGCCCTCCCACCACGCTCGAACGTCGAGATCGAAAGGCCACCGGAGCCCGGCGCCCATCCCCCGCTGTCCTGCCGATCGACCGGTTGTACATCGCGATGGCACCGTCGGGCCAGAGACGCCGATCAGCATCGCCCGGCACAACCCCGAGCTCCCCGACCTGCAGATCGCCGAGTACTCCCGCCCCACCAGTTCCTCCCGGGTGTCGTCAGCATCTGACCTGGCGACGAACGTCCTGCGGCACGCCGATGCTTCCGGCCGAGATGTTCCAGACGACGCGACGTCGCCATCCCTCTCACGAGGGACCAGCGCCGGGACCTGATCCCGCGCGCGCGGCCGGGTTCGTCCCGCGCCCGCGACCCGGTTCGTCCCGCGCCCGCGACCCGGGCACACCGCACTTTGGCAGTGTGGCGAGCACCGCGGCGCGGGATACATCCACCCCACGAACTCGGACCATCGCGGACGAGGCGTTCGTCCAGGCCTCGATGCACCTCCGATCCCGAGCCTGCACACTGCCGCTTGGCACGAACGACCGAGTGTGGTTCGGAATCGATCGCACTGGCGCAGGAGCTCGCGACGGCAAAGGGTACCGATCTTCGGCTCGTGGATGCCACGGACCTGGCTGGCACGCGCAGTGGCGAGGCGATGCGCCAGACCTTTCGCGACCTCGTCCAGGCGGCCATCTGGGCATCGGCGCGACCGACGGCGCGCCGCTCCGCCGCGGCCCCGCGCGGTGACGCCACTCCACGTGGTCAAAAACGCGCTCAATCCCACTCTTCGCGCGTCCGTTGTTCGGGGAGGCGGAGCAACGGAATGCTCAGCCGACTCGGCCCACGGACGGGCTCGGCACGGCGCTCGGGCGCCTTGGTTGGACTCGTCCGCGAGGGGTTGAGGCAGTGAGCAGCGGGGTCATCGGCATCCTCCAGTTCGCCATCGACGGTATTACCAGCCAACAGAGCGCGACGGCGAACAACATCGCCAACGAGGCCACGCCTGGCTACACCGCCACCGAGGTCAATTTCGAGCAGAGCCTCTCCCAGGCGCTCGGTTCCTCGGGCACCCAACTCACCCAGGTCTCCAAGTCCCCCTATGCAGGCCCCGCCGCGACCAATGGCAACAACGTTGACCTCGGCAGCGAGATGGTGAATGCGGAGCAGGAGACACTGCACTACCAGGCCGTCACCGAGTCATTGAACGCCCAGTTCCGCCTCATCCAAGGTGCCTCGGGAGGCAGTTACCAATGAGTTCGCTCTTCTCCGTCCTTGGCATCGCGGGCAGCGGTGTGGATGCCATGCAGACGTGGCTCGATGCCGCCGGCGGCAACATCGCCAACGCCAACGACGTCGTCTCTCCCAATCAGAAGACCTACGCGGACGAGCTGACCTTGCTTTCGCCGACCGGTGCCCCGGGACAGGCCGGCATGGGTGTGCAAGCAAGCGTGGTCCTCGGCCCGAACAGCGGCGTGTTGGCCTACGCCCCGAACAACCCGCTTGCCAACGCGCAAGGCGACGTCAAGTACCCGCAAGTCTCGACCTCGCACGAGCTCGTGAATCTGATCCAAGCACAGGACGCCTACCAGGCGAACACCTCGGTGATGCAAAAGGCGATCTCCGCGTACCGCTCCGGGCTCACGATCGGCAGCTGAGATGTCCATCGCTGCGATCCCCTCGGTCCCAACCCTGCCGGCACTGCCGAGCATCAGCCCGCTCCCGTCCAACCCGGCCACGCCAGCGAGTGGCACGGACTCGTTCTCCAACCTCATCGGAAATGCCGTCAACGCCCTGCAACAGGCACAGAACAACGCCTCGAGCGCCGAAGCCCAAGCAGCCGCCGGCCAGGGGAACCTCGCCGACACCATGATCGCCGCGTCGAAGGCGTCGCTCGATACCCAGGTGACCACGGACCTATTGGACAAGGCGATCACGTCCTACAACTCGATCATGCAGATGAGCTTTTGACATGGCTCTCGTCCCCGCCGACCTCTCCCGCCTCAAAGATGGGGCCCGTCGCTTCGCGTCCGGCTTCTCCCGCGGCCAAAAGACGGTCACCGTCCTCGCCGTCATGGGCGCGATCTTGGTCGGGGTCATCTTCATGTCGATGTCCGGCAAGCCCAGCTACTCGGTGCTGTTCACCAACCTCCAGCCGTCCGACGCCGCGGCAATCACCAACCAACTGGCGACCAATCACGTGCCCTATCAGCTCGAGAACGGCGGCTCGACGATCCTCGTTCCCCAGAACGACGTGGACCAGCAGCGCCTTGCGGCCGCGGCGGCCGGACTCCCCTCACAAGGCACAGTCGGACTCTCGCTCCTCGACAAAGAAGGGCTCACCACCTCCCAACTGACCCAGCAGGCGGACTACCTCCAGGCCCTCCAAGGCGAGCTCGAGCAGACGATCGGCGCCATCAACGGGGTGCAGAGCACCCAGGTACGCATCGCCCTTCCTGCCAATCAAACCTTCGCCCTCGGCAACACCAACCCCACCGGTGCTTCGGTGCTCGTCAGCTTGAAGCCGAACTTCACCTTGAGCTACGGCCAAGTGCAGGCGATCACCTCTCTCGTCGGCTCAGCCGTGCCCGGCCTGAGCGCGAGCAAGGTGACCGTCGCGGACTCGAACGGCAACCTGCTCGCGGGCCCTGGCGTGAGCGACAGCGGCGCGGCGCAGTCCAATGCCCAGTCCGCCTACGACACCTCCGCCGCGGCCAAGATCGCCGCCTATCTCACGAGCGTCCTCGGGCCGAACAACGCCGACGTCCAGGTCAACGCGCAGCTCTCCTTCAACCAGGTCACGACCACGACCCACGGCTTGCTGTACGGCAAGAATGGCAAAGTGCAGTCTGCATGCACAAACACGAGTCGTTCGAGTCAGAAGTACACCGGGACCGGGAAGGGTGCTGGCGTCGCCGGGGCGGTGACCAATACCGCGACGACGGTCAATGGCTCGGGCAATTACTCCCAATCCTCTCTCCAGCAAACCTGCGAGACTGGCACCGTTGACCAGACGACGGTCGAGTCGCCTGGTCACCTCGTCCGCCAAAGCGTGGCCGTCCTCGTGAACTCCCGCGCGCTGCCAACGGGCCTCACCCTTGCGGTGCTCCAGCGCGGGGTGGCTGCTGCAGCCGGCATCCAGGTCGCGCGCGGTGACGTGCTGAACGTCTCGGCGGCGCCGTTCAAGACCCAAAGGCAACTCGTGACGACAACCAAGCCGAGCATGCTCTCCCGCTACCTGAAGCCCGGGATCGCCCTGTTGTTGGTCCTGTTGGTGCTCTTGTTGCTCTGGCGGGCGTCGCGCAAGGCCCGCAAGGCGGCCGCCGCCAACGACGCGCTCTTGGACGCGATGCTCCTCGAGCAGCTCGCGCCACTGCCGGCCACCGAGATCACCGGCGAGATCCCCGTCATCGCGGGCTCCGCACGACGAAACTCTGGCCTCAGCGTCCAGGACATTGTCGACAACCAGACCGACGAGGTCGCCTCGGTCCTTCGCGACTGGCTGCACCAGTCCTGATGTCGAACCTCACCAAAGCCCAGCAAGCCGCCCTCATTATCGCCCAGCTCGATGAGCACCGCGCCCAGCGCGTCTTAAAGGCGATGAGCGAGGCCGAAGTCATCGAACTCATGGCCGAGGTCGCCCGGCTTCCGGTGATGACGGTTGAGGAGGTCGACGAGGTCATCCAGGACCTCGCGCTGCACGCCGGCGCGCTGGCCGATGTGCGCCAAGGCGGAACCGACATCGCCCAGCGCCTGCTCGCCGAGCGCCTCGGCGCCTCGCGGGCGGCCGAGGTCATGGAGGAGCTCCAGCACGTCGCCCAGGACCACCCGCTCGCATTCATCAACCGCATCGACCCGGCGCAGATCGTCGGGTTCATGGCGAACGAACACCCCCAGATCCTCGCCCTGGTCCTCGCGCACGTACACCGCGATCACGCGGCGCGCATCGTCGAGCGCCTCGAGGACTCGCTGCGCGTCGAGGTGGCGCGGCGCGTGGCAAAGATCAGCCCGCTGCCGCCAGACGTCGTCCGCCGGATCGGCAACGACCTTGAATACCGTCTCTCCGCGTTCGTGCGCGGCGGTGGCGGCGCCTCCGACGTCGAGGGCTTGGCGACCGTTGTTGGGATCTTGACGAGTGCGGACCAGGCGACCGAGAAGCAGATCCTCGCAGACCTCGACGAGCGGGACCCTGAGATCGCCGAGATGATCCGCAATGAGATGTTCGTCTTCGAAGACGTCGTGCAGCTCGACGACATGACCTTGCAGACCGTGCTTCGCACCGTGGTCACAAAGAACGTGGCGCTCGCGTTGAAGGGAAAGCCACAGGCCGTGATCGAGAAGTTCACCCGCAATATCTCTCAACGCGCGGCCGAGGAGCTGATCGAGGACATGAGCGCGCTCGGCCCGCAACGCCTCTCGGTGGTCGAGGCTGCCGAGTCCGCGATCGTGAAGGCCGTGCGGGCACTCGCCGATGCCGGCACCATCACCTTGGAGCGAGGCGATGATGAGCTTGTCGGCTGAGCTCCCCCGCAGTGCGCCGAAAGTGCTGCGCGGTGCCGCCGCGGCCAGCCTGCGCCGCGCCGAACGACTCGGGGTCGCGAACCCGGCGGCGCTGTTCGAACACCGCGCCGACGACGACGCGGCCGAAGATACGGCTGCCGAACTCATGCGCGAGCGCGCCCAGGCCTACGAGGAGGGCTATGCGGCCGGCCGTGCGGAGGCTCAGGTGAGTGCCGAGCGGGCCCGTAACGCGGCGATCGAACACCTCTCAGTGGCGCTCGCCACGGCCGCTGACCAGGCGGCTCAAGACCGCGCGGCCCTTATGGGCGAAATCTCTGGGGACGCGCTCAGTCTTTGCTATGAGCTTGCCCGCACGATCCTCGGCAACGACCGCTTCCTTTTCGCGCTGACCCCCCAGGCGACGGTCGCCCGCGCCCTCGAGCTCGCCCCCGAGGGCGAGGACCTCATCGTGCGCCTCCCCCCCGACAGCGTGCTCAGCACCGACGAGCTCGCCCATCTCTGCGACCCAGCGCGCATCGCCGTGCGCGAGGACGCCGCAATCGAGCCGGGTGGCTGTGTCGTCGAGGTAGGCGCCTGCCGCATCGACGCCCAGATTTCCACTGCGCTCGAGCGAGTCCGCCGGGTCCTCTCTGACGTCAAGGGCGCGCCACTCGAGGCGCGGCCGTGACCGTGCTCAGCTCCGACAGCCTCCGCCGGGCGCTCGTCGAGGCAATCCAGCCGCGTCGCACCGGGCGCGTCACCCGCCTCGTTGGCCTCCGCCTCGAGGTGCGTGGCGTGCAGGCGGCGGTCTCCGACGCCGTGATCGTCACCCGGCAAGACGGCACGGAGCTTCCCGCCGAGGTGGTCGCGCTCGAGGGCGACAGTCTCGCCTGCATGCCGCTCGGATCGCTGCGGGGCGTCCGCTACGGCGACAGCGTCGAAGCCCTCGGTGGACCTCTCCCCGTCCGCGTGGGCCAAGGTCTGCTCGGCCGCGTCCTCGACGGACTGGGCAACCCGATCGACGACGGCCCCCCGCTCCTCGACCTCGCGCCAGTCGGCGTCGCCGCGGACCCACCCCATCCCCTCAAGCGCGAGATGGTCGACCGCCAGTTGTGCCTGGGGGTGCGTGCCATCGACACCGCGGTTCCCTGCGGACGTGGCCAGCGCATCGGCATCTTCGCCGGATCGGGCGTCGGCAAGTCGAGCCTGTTGTCGATGATCACGCGGGGCACTGCCGCGCCG
>JAJZKA010000204.1 GCA_021809805.1 Actinomycetes bacterium | reverse complement strand
GCTCATGCTCGAGGCGGCCGATCAGGTGCCGGTGCTCGAGCTCGCCAACCCACGCCCGATCATCCGCGCCGTGATGGAGTCGATGGGGCTCACCGAGACGCTGAGGATCGTCCCGTGAGCTCACACCGGCGTTTTCGCAACGACGCCCACGCCATCTCCGCCGCGCGCCGCTTTGCCGCCCGCGAGCTCGCTGACTTGCCCGCCGCGCTCCTCGAGCAGATCTTGCTGATGCTCTCTGAGCTCGCGACCAACGCGATCCGCCACGCGCACAGCGCCTTTGAGGTCGAGATCGCGCGCAGCGCGCACGTGCTCAAGGTGGCGGTGACCGACGAGGGCGGCGGCACGCCGACGCTTCGAAGCCCGACCCCCAAAGAGTTTTCCGGCCGCGGCCTGCAGATCGTCAAGATGCTGGCGCGCGACTGGGGGATCGACCACGCATCGAGCGGTCACAAGACCGTCTGGTTCACCATCGAGCTCGCCGGCGGGGAGGCGCCGACCCCCACGGCGCTCAGGTGCGGGACGCGCGCTGCCGAGAGCTCGGCAGCCCCGGCCCCAACCGCTCCCCTCGCGCACCCCAGCCGGCAGACGCGGCGTCGACCGAGCGACCCGCACCCCCGTGCCACCTGCACGCAAGCACTGCGCGCCCGCCGGGCGCAGCGCTTTGTCGTGCGCTGGTGATGACGAGCACGCCCACCGTCTCTACACGGCGACACCTGCACGCCACCTCGCTGATCGTCGCCGCCGCCGGCGTCGCCCTGGCGATCGCCCTCGCGTTGTTGACCGAGACCGCCTACCGCCACACCGAGCAGCGCCTCATCCGCACCCAGGGCGCCCTCACCGCGGCGACGCTCGGCGCGGACCCGCTCTTTGTCCAAGCGCACCTCGCAGCGGCTGTCGACCTCGCCGAGGGCACCTCGGCGCCGCGGGGCAACTTCACCCAGGCGATGGCGGGGATCGTCGGCAAGAAGCGGCCCTTCGTCACGGCCTCGCTGTGGAGCCTTGGGCCCGGCCGACCCCGTGAAATCGTCCAGCTCGGGGCGGCGCCGCTGCTTGCGCCGAGCTCGGCGGCGGCACGGCGCTTTGTCGCCAAGGCTCCGACCGCGTCGTTCATCGCCAAGCGGCTCACCGGTCACGGCCAAGTGCGCCTCGCCTACGCGGTCGCGGCCGGGGCAGGGCACCATCTCGCCGTCTATGCCGAAGAGCCCCTGCCCGCCAACCGCCAGATCACGGTTCCGGCGAACTCGCCGATCCACCCGATGAACCTGGCGCTCTACCTCGGGCCGTCGGTCCGTCACGGTGTCCTGCTCGAGCGCTACTCGGCGAGTCCGCTGCCGCTTGAAGGCGACACCACGACCCAGCACATCACCTTCGGCAACACCAAGCTCACCTTGGTGATGTCCCCGCGGCGCTCGCTCAGCGGCCAGCTGGCACAGTACGCGCCGGTGGGGATCGGCATCGTCGTCTTCTTCGTCGGTCTGGCCTCCGCCTTCGGGGTCGAGCGTCTCGCCCGCCGGCGCGACCGGGCGGAACAGCGCGCCGCGGAGAACCGCCGATTGTTGGAGGTCCAGCGTTCGATCGCCCGCACCCTGCAGCACTCATTACTGCCCGAGGCCCTGCCCACCTGCGAGGGCTTCGCCTTCGCGGTGCGCTATGTGCCCGGGGCCGTCGGCACCGAGGTCGGCGGCGATTGGTACGACGTGATCGAGGTCGACGACCAGCACCTGTTCTTCTCGATCGGGGACGTGTCCGGGCGCGGGATACGCGCCGCTGCCCTCATGGGCACGCTGCGCAACACGATCAACGCGTACGCCCACGAGGGGCACCAACCGGGCGCCGTGCTCCAGCAGCTCGCCCCGCTCGTCTCCATCCGCGACGGCCGCTTCGCGACCGTCTTGTGCGGCAGCATCGACACCACGACCGGCGACATGACGCTGGCGAACGCCGGTCATCTCCCCCCCCTCCTCGTGAGCACCGAGCGCGTCGAGCTGCTGGAGGTCCCCCACGGGCCGCCGATCGGCGTGCCCGCCGCCTATCCCGAATCGGCCTTCCGCCTCGCCGAGGGCGAAACCCTGATCGCCTACACCGACGGCCTGGTCGAGCGCCGCGGCGAGATCCTCACCGTCGGGCTGGACCGACTGCGCCGCTCGATCGACGCGAGCCGACCGCCTGAGGACACGCTGGATGCCGCGCTCGTGGAGATGGGGGTCGAGGGTGCGAACGACGATGTCGCCGTGCTCGCGATCAAGCGGGTGGGTGCGCCGAGGAGCGAGGCCGTGACCGCACCCCTCGGCTGAGGCCCAACTCGTGCTGGTGGCGCTGGGCTAGCTCGCCAGGACGCTCGGACCGGGAAGCCCCGGTAGCTCGTGCACCTCAACGGGCACGCCCGGGAGCTCCCCGCCCGCCTGCACCAGCGCGTCGGTGGGGGGGACGACCTTGCGCTGGAGGTAGGCGAGGGCGACGAGCCCCTCCCCGGCGGGGAGGCGGGCGCTCGAGGTGACGCGCCCGACGGCCTCGCCGCCGACGTGTACCGACGCGCCCGGTGCGAGCGCCTCGAGGGGCACCTGTGGCCCGGCGCGCAACGCCCGCAGCCGCCTCGGCACATTCGCCCCGCGCGCCTCGAGGCGGGCGATCAGCTCCTGACCCGTGTAGCAACCCTTGGTAAAGCTCGTCGTCGCTTGGACGATGCCCGCCTCGAACGGGATCGTCGTGTCATCGAGCTCGCTGGTCATCCGCGGCTCCCCCGCCACGATCCGCGCCAGCTCGAGCGCCCCCCCATCGCCGAGCGGGATGGCGTCGGGGACCTCGGCGCGCTCGCCGATCAGGTCATAGCCACGCCCCGAAAGCGGCGCGCGCACGAGCAGGCCAGGGCCAGCAACAGGAGCCGGCGGGATCATCGGGCCGCGCAGACGAACGACGAGCGCGGTTTCGGTGGTGAGCTCGGCTTTGATGCGGATCTTGAAGCGACGCAGACGTTCCAAGAGCGCCCCGCCCTGGCCGGCCTCGGTGTCAAGGACGAAGGTCTCCGCATCGACCGGCCCGACCCGGCACAGCGCCTCGACTTTGCCCTGCACCGACAACAACAAGGTGAACCGGGCCTCGCCGACGGACAGCTCCGCGACGTCCTGGGTGCATTGGCCCTGGAGGTAGCTGCGGGCGTCCGGGCCGCTCAAGGTGACGAGGTCGCAGCGGTCGACGAAGGCGACCGCACCGCCCGACAGGGCAGCGAAGCTATCGGCGAGCGAGGCGGTCGGGGCGCCCATCGCCATGCCTAAGCGTCCGCCGGGACGTCGGCAGACCCGGGATCGGTTCCGACCTCGCTCCCTGCGCGCTCGGCGGCGAGGCGGCGCGCCCCGGCGACCGCGGCGAGGATCGCCGCCGCCTTGTTCTGGCACTCGGCGTCTTCTGCGACCGGGTCGCTGTCGGCGACGATCCCCGCGCCCGCCTGCACGCTCGCGCGCCCATCAGGACCGACGACCATGGTGCGGATGGCGATCGCCGTATCGAGGTTGCCCGAGAAGTCGATGTAGGCCACCACCCCCGCGTACGGACCGCGCTTGGTCGGCTCGAGCTCGTCGATGATCTGCATCGCCCGCACCTTCGGCGCGCCCGAGACGGTGCCCGCCGGCAGCGTCGCCCGCAACACGTCGATCGGGCCCCGTCCCGGCGCCAGCTCGCCGGAGACCTGGGAGGTGAGGTGCATCACGTGGCTGTAGCGCTCGAGCGTCATCAGCTCGTCCACCTGCTCGGTGCCAAAGCGCACCACCCGGCCGACGTCATTGCGCGCCAGGTCCACGAGCATCACGTGCTCGGCGCGCTCTTTGGGATGCTCGACGAGCTCGGCCGCAAGGCGCCGGTCCTCGGCCTCGCTCGCGCCGCGCCGGCGCGTCCCGGCGATCGGGCGCGAGATCACCCGGCCCTCTTGCAGGCGAACGAGTGGCTCGGGCGAGGCGCCCACCACGCACACGCCGTCGTGGCGCAGGAAGAACATGTACGGGCTCGGGTTCACCTGGCGGAGCACGCGGTAGACGTCGAAGGGGTCCACGCCAAGCTCGAGATCAAAGCGCTGGGAGAGCACGATCTGGAAGGCGTCGCCGGCGAGGATGTACTCCTTGGCCGCCTCGACGGCCGCTTGATAGCGGGCCGAGCCCATCACCGAGCGGACCGCGTCCGCCTCGAGGTGCGCGCCGCGATCGGGCGGGCGCACGAGCGGCTCGGGAACCGGACGCTCGAGGTCACGGCGCAGTGCGGAAAGGCGCTGGCGGGCCGAGCGGTAGCGCTGCTCGAGCTCGGCACCGCTTGGGGCGTGGCCATCCTCCCCGCCGCCCGAAAGGGCGACGTTGTCGATGAGGATCGCCCGCTGGCGGTGGTGGTCGAAGGCCACGAGCTCCCCGACCACCGAGACCACCGCATCGGGCAGACCAAGGTCGTCCTCGGGCGGCGCGCCGAGGCGCTCGACCTCGCGCACGATGTCGTAGCCGAGGTAGCCGACAAGCCCGCTCGTGAAGGGCGCGAGCTCGGACAGCTTCGGGGCGCGGTACGCGGCGAGCAGGCCTTCGAGACAGCAGAGCACACCCTCGCCGAGCGGCACGGCGTCGGGCAGGGTGCCAGCAGTCACCGCCACCTCGCCGCCGCGGGCGACCATCGTCGCGAGCGGCGAGCGACCGAGGAAGGAGAAGCGGCTCCAGCGTTCGCCGTGCTCGACCGACTCGAGCAAAAAGCCCGGCCCATCGCCGACGATCGAGCGGAACGCGCCGACCGGGGTGATCCCGTCCGCCAGACGCTCGTCGGTGACCGGGACGAGGTTGTACTCCCCCGCCAGTTCGACGAAGCGCTGGAAGCCCTCCTCGCTCACCGCGCCGACTCGACGACGGGCGTCGCGAGCGGGGTGAAAAAGCAACTCCACTCGCCGGTGTG
>JAJZKA010000037.1 GCA_021809805.1 Actinomycetes bacterium | reverse complement strand
GCTCGCGCACCTCGCGGGCGAGCACCTCGGCCGTGAGATCCGGCCGAACGACGAGCCCAATGCGTCTCAGTCCTCCAATGACACGTTCCCTTCGGCGATCCACCTCGCGGCGGTCGACGAGATCGTTAACCGGCTGATCCCCGCACTCGCCAACCTCGAGAACGCCTTCGGGGAGAAGGCGGCGGAGTTCGCCCGCATCGTGAAGTCGGGCAGGACTCACCTGATGGATGCCACGCCGGTGACCCTCGGCCAGGAGTTCGGCGGCTATCGCGCAGCGATCGCCAATGGCATCGAGCGCCTGGATGCCGTCCTGTCTCGCCTGGGCGAGCTCCCCCTTGGCGGGACAGCCGTCGGAACGGGTCTGAACGCCCCGGCAGGCTTTGCCAAGGCCGTGATCGAGCGGATCGCGGCGAGCACCGGCTTGCCGGTTCGCGAGGCGCGCAACCACTTCGAGGCGCAGGGAGCTCGCGATGGGCTCGTCGAGGCGTCAGGAGTGCTGCGTACGGTGGCGATGTCGCTGTACAAGGCGGCCAACGACCTGCGGTGGATGTCTTCAGGGCCTCGCTGCGGTCTCGGAGAGATCCACCTGCCTGACCTCCAGCCCGGTTCGTCGATCATGCCCGGCAAGGTCAACCCGGTCATCCCCGAGGCCGTCTGCCAGGTCGTCGCGCAGGTGGTGGGCAACGACGCGGCGGTCGCCTTTGGCGGCAGCGCCGGGAACTTCGAACTCAACGTGATGCTGCCGGTGATGGGCCGCAACCTGCTCGAGTCGATCCGGCTGCTCGCGGCCGTGTCCAACGCGCTGGCCGACAAGTGCATCCGTGGCATTACGGCCGACGAGGAGCGGTGCCGGACCTACGCGCTCTCCTCGCCCTCGATCGTGACGGCGTTGAACCCGGCGATCGGCTACGAGGCGGCTGCCCAGGTGGTCAAGACGGCGCTCAAGGAGAACAAGGACCTGCGCTCGGTGGTCCTTGAGCGGGGGCTGCTCAGCGAGGCGGACGTCGACCGGGCGCTCGACGTCCTGGCGATGACCGAGGGGGGCATCGTCGGCTCGTGAGGCGGCAGGCGAGGCCGGTTTCTCACCCGCCGGTGGGGCGGTAGGCAAGCTCGGGCGGGCACGGCACGTCGCCAGCTGCGAGGGCCTTGGTCGGCTCGGTGGGGCCGCTTGGGCCGATGACCGCCGTGATGTCCTCAACGGCGAGCAGGCGATGGTCCACCCCGCCGCTCAGGCAGTTGGCGAACAGTGGTGCTGGGAGCACCTTGCCGACGCCGGCGACGAGCCACAGCGCGACGCCCATCGCCCTGCCGACCTCGGCCAGGCTCGCCGCGCTCTCGCTCAGGATCGCCCCGCTCGGCCCGGCGACCGCGGGCTCGACGATCAGCAGGCTGGCGCCGTCGAGAACCTCGTCGGGCTGGGAGGGGCTGTAGCCGAGCACCTCGGCGCCGCCGGCCGCGCCCTGGCCGATCGAGCGCAGTGCCCTCCTGAGGGCCAGGGGCTCGCCGACGAGGTGGGCGTGGCAGTCTGGCCGCCCGGCGAGGGCGTCGCACACGGTTGCCGAGCAGGGCGCGGCGACCACGGCGGCCCCGGGCAGGCATCCCGCGAGCTCCTCCGCCGTCGGGTCTTCGATGAGCTGGGCGGCCGCCTGCTCGGCGGCGGCGGCCGGGTCGGGCGAGCCGAGCACCTGCGCGCACAGCCACCACAAGGGACCGGCCAGGCGATGGTGCTCGAGGAGGCGCCGACATGCCGGCACGAGCGCACGGGGCTCGCTGGCGAGCTCGGCGAGCGCGTCCGCCGCCTCGATCGCCAAGAAGGTGCTGTCGATGTCGCCGGCCCGTGCGATCGCGCGCAGCTGCTCAATGGGATGCATCGGGGTGAAGGTACCGTTCGCGCGTGCTGATCGAGCGCTACCTCATCTTGGGACTGGCCGTCGGACGTCACATCGACGGCTTCGTGGACGCCTACTACGGGCCCGCGGCCCTCGCCGCGGCCGCCGCCGGGGGGCCACCCCTCGAGCCCGCGCGCCTTGTCGCCGAGGCGCGTTCCCTCCTCGCCGCGATCGATGCCGGCGAGCCGCTCGGTGCTGGCGCGGCGACGGACGTTCCGAGCGAGACCGGCTCGGATGCCGCGGCCCGTCGCCGCTGGCTGCGTGCCCAGGTGCGCGGCGTCCACACGACCGCGCGGCTGCTCGCCGGCGAGTCGATCGGCTACGCCGACGAGGTCGAGTCCTGCTACGGGGTCCGGCCGAGCCGGCTCCCCGAGGAGCACTTCATCGCTGCCCACAAGGACCTCGAGGCTGTCGTCCCGGGCAGCGGTCCCCTCGCCGACCGGCTGATCGCCTGGCGAGAGCGCCAAGCGATCCCGTCCGAGCGGCTGGAGGCGGTGATCGCCTCGCTGAGTGAGGATCTGCGCGCCCGTACCGCGGCGCTGTTCGGGCTGCCCGAGGGCGAGTCGGTCAAGTTCTCGCTCGTGACCAACAAGCCGTGGTCGGGTTTCAACCACTACCTCGGCGGCCTCGCCTCGCGCGTCGAGATCAACGTGGACCTGCCCGTGCTGTCGACGAGCATCGCCCACCTCGTTGCGCACGAGGCCTATCCCGGGCACCATACCGAGCACTCCCGCAAAGAGGTCGGACTCGTTCGCTCGCGCCACTGCCTCGAAGAGTCGATCTTCCTCGTCGGCACGCCACAGTGCCTGATCGCCGAGGGGCTCGCGGATCTGGGCCTCGAGGTGGTGATCGGGGCTCGGCCCGAGCGCGTGGTTGCCGAGCACCTGCGCCCGCTCGGGATCGACTACGACCCCGACACCGTGGCCGTTGTGGCCGAGGCGAGCGAGATCCTCGGACGCGTGCGTGCCAATGCGGCGTTCCGCCTGCACGAGGATCGCGCCGACCCCGACACCGTCGCCGCCGAGGTGGCCGAGCTCGCCCTCTTGCCCGAGGCGCGGGCGAAAAAGCAGGTGGAGTTCTTGATGGACCCGACGTGGCGCTCCTACATCAGCTGCTACGTCGAGGGTCTGCCGCTTTGCCGCGCGTTCGTGGGTGGCGACCCGGCGCGCTTTTCCCGCCTGATCACCGAGCAGCTCACGCCGGCCGAGCTCGCGTGATGCCGGCCGACGTCGCCCCGCAGGGCGCGCCACAAGCGACGGTGATCATCGTCGGATGGCGCCGGGCGCGTCACCTGCGCGGCTGTCTTGCATCGATCGCTGCGCAGCGATGCAGTGTCCGATTCGAGGTGATTGTGGCGTTGAACGAGCCCGACGCCGAGCTCGTCGATGAGCTCGGCGACGCACCGGTGGCGCTGCAGGTCCTCGAGAGCGACGTGAACCTTGGCTTCGGCGCGGCGTGCAACCGCGCCGCGGCCGTGGCGAGCGCTCCGTTGCTGGTCTTTTTGAACGATGACGCCACGGTCGAAGACGGTTGGCTCGATGCGCTCGTCGACGCCGCCGCGCGGCGCCCGGGCGCGGCCGCGATCGGCGGCGCCATCCGCTTTGGTGATGGCCGATGGCAAGAGGCGGGCTCGGTGATCTGGCGCGATGGCTGGACGAGCGGTGTCGGCCGCGGGCTTTTGCAAGACGACGCCCGCTTCTTCTTCGAGCGCAGAGTCGAGTACTGCTCGGCCAGCTCGTTGCTCGTGCGCGCGGAGGACTTCTTTGCCGTCGGCGGATTCGACGAGGAGTACTACCCGGCGTATTTCGAAGACTGTGATTTGTGCCTGCGCCTCGCAGCGCGCGGGGAGATCTGGTTCAGCCCACTCGCCTCGATCCGCCATCTCGAGTCCCAAAGCACCACTGGCACGTACCGCCAGTACCTCATGGAACGCAACCACGAGGTCTTCGTCCGGCGGTGGAGCGCCGAGCTCGCGACGCGACTCGAGCGGCGCCAGGACGAGGTCGGCATCGACGGGGCGTTGCGCGCGGCCGCCGGCGCACCCTGGCGGGTGCTCGTCATCGATGACCAGACGCCAGACGCGAGCCTTGGTTCGGGGCTCGGCCGCATGGCCGACGTGCTCGAGGAGCTGACCGACGACGCTGCGTCGCTGGTGACCTTCTTCGCTGGTTCCGAGGGCGGGGCGGCCTCGCCCGAGCGCCTCGCCCGCGCGGGCATCGAACTCGTGCGCAACGATCTCGTCGAGTACCGGGGCCGACTGAGCGAGGCGATCACCGACCATCTTGGCGAGCGCCCCGTCGGCTACGACGCCGTCATCGTGTCGCGGCCGCACAACTACGAGCGCTACGCCGAGGCGCTGCGCTCGTCGATGCCGGCGACCCCGATCATCTATGACGCCGAAGCGGTCTACTCCCGACGCATTGAGCGTCAGCTCGCCCTCGCCGTTGACCGGTTCGCGCGCGTTGGGCTCGGAGACGAGCTCGCCGCGATGTCCCATCTCGAGGCAGCCATCGCGGCCGACGCCGACGCGATCGTCTGTATCAGCGAGCAAGAAGCCGATTTCTTCCGCTGCCGCACCGCCGCGCCGGTCCTCGTCAACCCGCCGTTGCTCTCGGCCAGCTCGCCGAGCAGCGCCGGCTTCGACGAGCGCGACGGCATGGTCTTTGTCGCCGGGTGGGGGGCGGGAGCCGACTCGCCGAACGCGGACGGTCTCATCTGGTTCGTGCGCGAGGTGCTCGGGCGCGTGCTCGCTCGGCTTGGTTCGGCGACGCTGGTGGTGACCGGAGCGAACCCCCCGCCAAACGTGCGACGCCTCGCCTCCGACGCGGTCCGCCTCGTCGGCAACGTCGAGGATCTCGGGGAGCTCTACAGCCGGGCGCGCCTCGTGGTCGTCCCCTTGCGCTACGGCGCCGGGGTCAAGCTGAAGGCGGTCGAAGCGCTCCAGCACGGCGTGCCGGTCGTGGCAACGAGCGTCGGGGCAGAGGGGATCCCCCTTGGAGCCGGCGTGGTCGCGGTCCGCGACGACCCGGCGGGCTTTGCTGACGCCGTGGTCGAGGCGCTCGGTGACCGCGACGCCTGGCAGGTGCGCCACGCCAAGGTGCTCGCCCAACTCAAGGCCTGGCAGCGTGAGCCACCGGCGCGCATCTGGGCGGGGGTAGTGCACGACGTGATCGCCGCCGGCCGCCGCGTCGGCGCGGGCGCGCCATGAGCCTCCGGGCGTCGGCGGTGCCCTCAGTACACTCGCGCTCCGTGCGGGGCGGCGAGCTGGGCGAAGACGAGCTGCGCGCCGCGCTCGGCGACGCGGCCTCGGCGAGTCGCGAGCAGCTCGCCGAGGCGCTCGGGGTGGCCCTGCGCACGGCGCGCGAACGTCAGTGCACCATCGAGCTTTTGCGCGGCGAGCTGGCGGCGATGGAGGCCGACCTGCGCGCCCTCGACCGCCACGTGGGCAGCCTCGAGCACGACCGCCTCGTGATGGAGATCGAGAGAGAACAGCTGCGCGAGCGGGCGGCCGAGCTCTTCTCGGACCTCGAGCGTGACGAGCAGACGATCGCGTCGCTGCAGGCCGAGCTCGACCGGCTGGGGCGGCGGGGCGCAGCGCACTCGGGACGCGAAGAAGGGGCGCCGGCGCGTCGGGACTTGTGGCGGGCACTGCGCGACCGCTTGACTTCGGGCGGAGGGGCGCATCCGCCCGGCGCGCCAGGGGAGCGATGAGCATCCACGTCGAATTCCAGCCCGAACCGGCGCCACTCGCCTCGGTGATCGTGGTCGCCTGGCGCCAGGCTCCGTACCTCCTCGAGTGCTTGCGGGCTCTTGCCGAGAGCGTGCGCGACGCCCCCTATGAGGTGATCGTCGTCTTGAACGAGACCACGCCGGCGCTTCGAGCCGAGGTGCATGACAAGGTGCACGGCACGACGCTGCTCACGACCTCGGTGAACCTCGGCTTTGCCGGCGCGGTCAACCTCGCTGCAGACCAGGCGCGCGGGGCCTATCTCGTGCTGTTGAACGACGACACCGAAGTCGAGCCACTGTGGCTCGAGCACCTGATCGAGACCGCCGAGCGCCGCCCGCTCTCGGGAGCGGTCGGCAGCACGATGCTGTTCCCCGATGGCACGATCCAAGAAGCCGGCTCGATCCTGTGGCACGACGGCTCGACGCTGACGGTCGGCCGGGGACTTGCGGGCGATAGCCGGCGCTATGACTTCGAGCGCCAGGTGGACTTCGCATCCGGCGGCTCGCTGCTCGTTCGCCGGGCAACCTGGGAGGCGCTCGGCGGGTTCTCGCCCGATTACTTCCCTGCCTACTACGAGGACACCGATCTTTGCCTGCGGATCCGCCAGCTTGGCGAGCAGGTCTGGTATCAGCCGCGCTCGCGCGTGATGCACCACGAGTCGACGAGCACCAATCCGACGTATCGGAACTTTCTCTTCGAGCGCAATAAGGCTGTCTTGCGGGCTCGTTTTCCCGACCTACTCGCCGAGCGCGTGACCGCCGCGCCGTGGGACCCTGCGGCCATCGAGGAGGCCGTCTGGCGGGCGATGGGCGCGCCGGCGCGCGTCCTGCTCGTCGACGACCAGCTGCCCATGCCGGCCAAAGGGTCGGGGATGCCGCGCATGGCCGAGGTCGTCAGTTTGCTGCAGCAGACCGGGCGCTACCAGGTCTCGGCCTGGACCTCGCTGTATGGGGGGAGCAACGACAACGACTTGATGGCGCAGCTCGGCGTCGAGGTGATCGACGGGCCGCTCGAAGAGCACCTTGCCACCGCTGGGCGCCGCTACGCCGCGGCGGTCTTCTCGCGACCGCACAACTTCGAGATCCGCGCCCCGCTGGTGCGGGCGGCCATGCCCGAGACCAAGCTCATCTACGACGCGGAAGCGCTGTTCTTCCGTCGCATCGAGCGCGAGGCGGACCTGGCGGCGGGCACCCCCCGCGAGGCGGACCTGCGGGCGGAGGCGGCCGGCATGCAGCGAGTTGAGGAGCAGATCGCAGCGGAAGCGGACTACGTCGTCACCATCTCTGAGGAAGAGGCAGCCCTCCTCGTGCCCTCCGCCAAGGGTCCGGTCGTGGTGCACGGCCCGTTGCTCGCCGGCATCGAGCCGACGGCGACGCCCTACGGGGAGCGGCGCGACCTCGCGTTCGTCGCCGGCTGGGCGGCCGGTCCCTCGTCACCCAACTTCGACGCCATGTGCTGGTTCGTGCGCGACGTCCTGCCAAAGCTCAGAGCCCGCGTCGCCGGCGTCCGCCTGCTCGTCACCGGGATCGGGCCACCAGAGCAGCTCGAGCGCCTCGCCAGCCCGTCGGTGGTCTTCGTCGGATCGGTGGATCTCGCCGAGTTCTACGGCCACATCCGCGCCGCCGTGGTCCCGATGCGCTTTGGGGCGGGGGTGAAGAACAAGACGATCGAAGCCCTCCAATTCGGCGTGCCGACGGTTGCGACCTCGGTGGGAGCCGAAGGGGTGCCCCTCGACGATCCCGACGCCCTCATCGTCGCGGACGACCCGGCGAGCTTCGCCGACGCCCTCGAGCCCTTGCTCAGCGACCAGGCCGCCTGGCAGCTGCAGCAACGGCGCATCCTCGCCCAGGTCGCCCGTTGGGAGGAGTCGAGGCCGCCATCGGTGTGGCTGGATGCCCTCGATGCCCTGACGGGCGCCCGCCACGGCCGCCACCTTCTCGAGACCGCCGCTGAGTGAGTGGTCCGGGCCTGCTTGGCTACCATGGCCGGCGTGTCCGAAGCCCAGCGAGCGACCGATGAGCCACGCGTCCAGGAGCCCGGGCTCAGCGCGCTTGTGGTGAACGACCAACGCTCGGTCAGCTTGCCGGCCGAGCGCGAAGCATCCGGCGAGCTGCGGCGCGAGGCGCGGCCCTCTGAGATCGTCGAGCGCGCGAGCGTCGCCGAGCGACGGATCTTCGCGCTCGAGGAGCGGCTGCACGACGTCGAGCTCCGCCTGCGCGAGCAGGTCGAGTCCGAGCGCCAGCGGACGCTCGAGATCCGCGCGGTCGAGCGCGACGTCGCCGTCAAGGAGGCCTACGCCCAGCGGCTCGAGGTGGAGCTGGCGTCGGTGAAAGAGCAGCTGCATGCCCACGCCATCGAGGTGCAGCGTCTCGACACCCACATCCGGGCGCAGAACGACGTCATCGCTCAGGCGAACGCGGCGCGCGGTGCCGCTGAGCAGCATGCCGCCGAGCTCGGCGCGCTCGTCGGGACGATCCAGAGCCAGGCGAGCTATCGCGCGGCGGTCGCGCTCAACAATCGGCTGCGCCGGGCCGGCCCGCTCTATGGCTTCGCCCGCCGCGTGGCCCGCGGCGCGCTCGGGCGCTAGCGCTACCGTCGGCGCCGGCCGTGATCTCCTACGCCCAGAACGCCGAGGACGTCATCCTCGCCCGCGCCCTCGAGCGGGACCGGCCCGGGTTTTACGTCGACGTCGGCGCGGCGTCGCCGACCGAGGCGACGGTCACCCGACACTTCTACGAGGCGGGGTGGAGCGGGATCAATCTCGAGCCCGTGCCGAAGTGGGCGGCGGCGTTGCGGACCCTGCGCCCCCGGGATGTCACGATCGAGGCGGCGGCGGGCGCGGGCCCCGGCGAGCTCGTCTTTTACGAGGTGCTCGACGACCCGGCGCTCTCCACCAGCGACACGTCGGCTGCATCGCGCCTCGTTCGGGAGGGTCACGAGCTTCGCGAGCTGCGCATGCGCGTGGTCACCTTGGACGCCGTGCTCGCCGAGGCGGCACCCGAAACCATCGACTTCTTGAAGATCGACGTGGAGGGTGCCGAGCGCGAGGTGCTCGAGGGTATCGACCTCGCCCGCTGGCGACCCCGCGTGATCACGGTGGAGGCCACCGAGCCGAACTCACTGCGACCGGCGTACGGCCCCTGGGAGCACCTCGTGACCGAGCGCGGGTACCGCTACGCAGCGACCGACGGCATCAATCGTTACTACGTGCGCGAGGAGGAAGCGGCCCTCGGCGAGCTCCTCGTGCCGGCCAACTCCCTCGACCAGTACGTGCCGATGCGCGAGCAGCTGCTGTTGGAGGAGATCGAGCGGCTGCGCACCTACGCCCACTCCCTCGAACTCGGTCGCGCCGAGCTGGCGGACGCGCTCGCGCAGGCGAGAGGCGAGATCGACGCGCTGGAGCGCCGCGCCCGGCTCGGGCGCCGCCACGGCGCTGCCGAAGGGCGCCCGGGGCGCCCGGGCATGCCCACCAGCCCTCTGATCGAGCGGGTCGCCGTGCTCAGCACGCCCGGGAGCGGTGCGCCAGCCTTCGCCGCCGCCTTGGCGCGCGAGCTCGGCTGCGGCGAGGCGACGGCGGAACACCCCGCCGACCTGCGTTTGTCCGATCTTCCCGAGCGCCTCGTGGTGCAGCTCGCCTGGCCGCGCAGCTCGTTGTTGCGCGAGCAGCTCGTCGCACAGGGCATCCAGATCGTGACGATCGGCCGGCACCCCTTCGATGCGCTCTTGGCAATGCTCCGCCTGGTCCAGGTCGAGCCCGCGGCGAGCCAGTGGCTCGAGGACAGCGACGCCGAAACGCTCGAGGGGCTGAGCCCGACCAGCCAGGCCTTTGTGAGCTGGGCGACGAGCGAGCGTGCCGCGAAGCTGCTGTCGGTCAGCACCGGCTGGTGGCTCGACCCAGGCTGCTGGAACGTCCGCTTCGACGAGCTCGCCCGCGATCTCGACGCGGTGGTCGGCCGCGCCGCGGGCCTCTTCCGCCCCGTCCGGCCAAGGACCGCCCATGCCGCAAGCGCCGAGCTCGGCCTCGAGTCGATCCCAGGCGGATGGCGCCGCTATTTCACGAGCGAGGTCGCCGAGGCGCTCACGAAGGCCCACTCGGGCGTGCTCGCAACCTTGGGGTTCGGCACGGACGCGACGGTCGACCTCCCGAGCCCCGATACCGCCGATGCGGCCTGGCGCGAGCTCGCCGACGCCTGAGCACGCGTGGCGAGCCGCGGGCCCGCTCAGTGCCACAACGGCGCGACGCGGTACTTGAAGCAGGCGACCACCCAGCTCCACGGATCGCGCAGCACCGAGACCTTCTTGCCCTCGTTGAACGAGCGTGAGCGGTAGGTGACCGGCACCTCGATCGGGCGGTAGCCGGCGCGTAGCAGCTTGCCGGCGAGCTCCCAGTCAAAGTCGAAGCGGTTGCACTCGAGGCGCAGGCCGGTCAGGCACTCGCGGCGGAACGCCTTGTACATCGTGAACGGGTCGCGCAGCTTGGCGCGGTAGACCGCGTTGAACAGGTGCAGGAAGGCGATGTTCGCGAGGTTCATCGCCATGCCGGCGATCACCTGGCTCTCAAAGTGGCGGACGCCAAAGCGCGCCCCGTCGGTGCGCCGGCGATAGCCGAGGACAAAGCCCGCCTCGATCCGGCGCAGCGGCTCGAGCACGGCTTCGTAGTCGTCGAGGTCGTACTCGAGATCCGCGTCCTGGATGAGGACGAAGTCTCCGCTGGCGGCCGCCAGCCCGGCGCGCACCGCGTGGCCCTTTCCCTGGGGGTGCTCCTCGAGCACGAGGGTGACCCGCGGGTCGGCGCCGTACCGCTCCATCTGCTCGCGGCTGCCGTCGGTCGAGTTCGACTCGACGATCACGAGCTCGAGGTCGAGCCCGTCGATCCGCTTGGCGAGGAGAGCCTCGACCACCTGGCTGGCGGTCGCGGCCTCGTTGTAGACGGGCATGACGATCGAGAGCATCTGGCGCCGCTCGAGAGGAGGCAGCTTGGCGCTGCGCACGGCGGTCAGCTCGATCGCCGCGTCGGTCCCGGCCTGGACCCGGATCTGCTCGAAGCCGGCACCGAAGGCCATCCCGCTGAGCAGGTCGCGCAGGGTTTCGACGCGGCCCGAGAGTGGCCCGTGTTGCTGGCGCTGCAGCGTCAGCGCGAGCTCGCCGCCTGGGGCGAGGCGCTCGTAGGCCTCCTCGAGGAAGGCCGTGAGGGCGCCGGGGTCCGCCACGATGGCCGAGCGGAGGCGCGCCTCGCCCAAAGGAATGTCCGCCGCACCGATCAGGTCGGCACCGGCCTCGGCCGTGTTGCGCGCGCCGACGGCCTCGGAGACCAGCCGTTCGACCCGACGCTCGGGGATCCTCTGATCGGTCACGTGCTGGCGGGCTCCTTGTTGTCAGACCTGTCCACGGGCGCGAAGAGGGCCCTTGGGTGGGTTGAACAAGCCGCCCCAGGCCGGTGGGGGGTCTGGCCAGGCTAACAAGGCCGCGCCGGGACCCGCCACGCGCTGTGCCCGGCGCTCGCGGAAAGCGTCGGGTAGGGTCGCCAGCCCGGGACTGCGTGGCGAGAGACGGGGGCCGACGCGGCCCGGAGGAGGCGGAGTGCGGGTCGACGACCGAGGCGACGCTCTTACGCCTCGGTCGCTGCCCGAGCAGGGCGAGGCTGCGGCTGGCACGTCGGCGCGCGAGGCGCGCTGGCGCATCGCCGCCCGGGCCGTCGCCGGGGTGCTCGTCGCGCTCGGCATCGCCGAGGTGATCTGGCGCCACGTGCCAGATCACCTGCAGCTGCGCACGGACATCATCGGCTACCCGGTCTTTTACGCCTTCGACTACGTCCGCTACTTCACCGCCTTCTCGCTGCTCGCCATCTTGTGCCCGGTGCTGGCCTTTGCCGTCGCCCACCTCCTCGCAGGACACGGCCCTCTGCGCCGTCCGAGCGAGACCCGCCCGCTGTGGCCCGTGCGACAAGAGCTCGCCCCGACACCGGACGAGCCGGACGAGCCAGCGCGTTGGGCACCGGCGCGTCTTGCGAGCCTCCTCGCCCGGGGGGTGCTCCCAGCGGGCGTCCTCACGGCCGAGGTGAGTGCGGCAAGCGCGACCGGCCCCCAACACCTCGCCGCGCCGGGCTGGATTGCTGGAGGGCTCTACCTGGTCGTGCTGGCGGCCGTCGCCGCGCTGTGCGGCTGGCGGGCGCGTCGCGCTCGGCCGGGGCAGGCACGCGTGGACCTGGCGCGGTGGTTCTCCGTGGTCAACGCGCTCATGGCGAGCGTGGTCGTCCTCGGTGCCTGGGGCGTGTCGCGAGCGACCAACGTCACCGTCGCCCAGCCTCCTCGCGTCGTGCACTACCCCTGGTTCCCACTCTGGCTCGCGTTGTCGGTGACGCTCGTGGTCGCCGCGCTGACCGCCAGAGCGCTGCGGCGAGGCGGGGTCGCGCGCTGGCGTCAGATCGAGGGCGCCGTGCTCGCGGGCGTCGTCGGAGTCGTCGCCGTCTACTTCCTCCTCGCCGGGTTCGCCGGCGCGCAGGGCGCCTTTGACGCCTTTGACCCCCAAGAGCTCGCCGGCGCGCAGCTGGTCTTCGTCCACGGACTCTTGCCGTGGAAGGACGTGTTGTTGCTCCACGGCTTCATCGAGGACGCGCTCGACGGCTGGATCGGCATGGCGCTCTTCTCGCATTCGGCGTGGGGCGCCTTTACCGGGATCGACCTGATCGTCTACCCGATCTCTGGCTGCGTCCTCTATCTCAGTGCGGTCTACTTCGCCCGAGGCAACCGGCTGGTCGCGCTCCTCGCCGGCCTGCTCGTCGTCGGCGGCTACACCACCGCGATCATGCGCTTTGCCTATCTCCCGGTGCTCGTGGTGCTCTTCGACAAGATGCTTCGCTCGCGCCGCAGCGTGTTCGCGTGGGCCTTCATGGGGCTCCTCGTGCTCCAGTGCGCGCTCGTTCCCGAGATGGGCCTCATGGCGATCGCGTTCTTGGTGGTGGTGGTGGGGCGCGACCTCGCGGTGGCGCCCCCCGGCACGCGCTGGTGGCGACGCTTTAACCTCACGCGACGCCTCGTGGTGAGCGGCCTGGTCGGGACCGCGCTGCTGTGCGCCTACCTCGTGGCGTCCGGCTCGCTGTCGGCCTTTGTCGACTTCTACCGGCTCTTCGGCTCCGACCACGCCCTTTGGGGCGCGAAGCCCGTGAGCTGGTCGCTGACCGGCCAGCTCCGCTTCAGCGTCTATTTCGTGCTCCCCGTCGTCGTCATGCTCGCCGTCATCGTGCGGGTCGTGGCACTCGTGCGCACGCGACGGAGCTTGTCGAGCCGCGACTGGACGATGCTCGCCTGCGCGCTCTTCGTCCTCGTCTACTTCCAAAAGGGCCTCGACCGCACCGACCCCTCCCATGTCGTCGAGGTCTTCACGGTGTCCACGCCACTCGTCATGCTGGCGGGGATCCAGTCCCTTGAGTGGCTCGAGGGTCTGGCGGCGAGCGCTCTTGCATGGGCCCACGAGCGCTTCGGCGCCCTTTCCCGCTCGCCGCGGCCACGCCTCGCGCGCCGGCCCGTCGCGCTCGCGGGCGCGTTGGTGCTGGTCGGCCTCGTGCCGAGCGTCTTTACGAAGCTGAACCAGATGCCCGGGGCATTGCATGCGACCGCCCCGGTGCCCGCCCAGGTGGCGCGCCTTGGCTATGAGGTTCCTGGAGCCTTCAATTACCCCGAGCTGTCCGCGCTCAGCGCGTTGATCGACCGCTATGCCGGTCCGACGGGGCCCGTGTTCGATTTTGCCAACGAGCCGGACATCACCTACTTCTTGTTGAACCGCGTCCCGGGCAGCTCGTTCTTCCACGTCGAGTCCGCGCAGACCTACGCCGCCCAGATGCTCGTCATCCACCAGCTCGAGGCGAGCCGGCCCCGCGTCGTCATCTTCACTTCGCAGGACTACGGGCTCGGGCTCGCCTATGACGGGATCCCCGGGATGGTGCGGCAGTGGAAGATCAGCCAGTACCTGCTCCAGCATTACCGGCCGCTCGCCGACGCGTACGGCCAGCTGCTGATGGTGCGTGACGACCTCGTCAACAAGATTCCAAGCGTCGCCTCAGCACACCTCGCCGGGGTCAGCACCACCGGGCTGTACTTCGCCGGCCAGTCGTGTTTGTGGGGCGACACGCCGAACTTCTTCGTTCCGACCGGGCTGTCGCGCGCACCGGGCGTCACCGCGGGGGTGAGCGCCGGCGGGGTGGTCAATGCACAGGTCCAGGGCTGGGCAGTGGACGCCACCAAGAAGGTGCCGGCGCGCGAGGTCTTTGCGGTGAGCGACCACAAGGTGATCGGCACCGCCCGACCTGACCTGTACCGACTCGACATCGAGCGGTACTTCAAGACCCCTGCGGTCCTCTACAGCGGCTGGTCGATGGATGTCGAGTTGCCCCGTGGCCAGAAGATGCAGCTGTACTCGCTGAACCGCAATGGCACCGTGTCCCGCCTCCAGCCCAATCCGGCGCCCAAGTGGCTCGCGAGCAGCCCGCGCCTGCACTCGGTGATCGCGCCGGGCGGCGTCCGGCGCAAGATCTTCCGGGGCAAGTGGCTCCCGGGATGGACGAACTACCTGACGCCGCTGCACGCCACCGTCTACCACCTCGTCGTCCCCGCGAGCGCCCGGCTCTCGCGCTATCAGTGGCTGACGCTCCGGTCGACCAAGAGCCTTGGCGGTGCCCGCTACGTGCTCGGCGACCTGCCGGCCGAGACCGGCCACCAGATCAGCTTCACGACGCTGCGCGGCCCGCGCCGCAGCGTCAGCGTGCGCGTCGGGAGCTGTCTCGACTGGTACGGGTTCCCCCACCGCCTCGATCTGCTCGTCTACCGCTCGCGTCGCGTGGTGCCGGCACCGATCGTTGCGCGCCTCGCCGAGGCGCCGAAGGGGGAGTGACGCCCGGGCCCGTGCGTCGCATCCACAACGCGCCGCCGGTGTTCTCGAGCATGGCGGGCAGCTCGGCCTCGATCAGCTCGCGGTGGCACTGCGCGAGGTAGTGATTCCACAGCATGATCTCGAAGGCCGCGTTGAAGCACAAGAAGGCGTGCAGGAGGTAGTCCTCGTTCCAGGCCCGCCCCCACTCGACCCAGTGGCGCAGGTACTCGAAGGGGTAGAAGACGTCGTGGATGTGCACCACGACGCCCTCCGCGAGCAGCGGCAGCACCTCGGTGTAGAGAAAATGCACGTCGCTGCCCGTCTTTAGGACGTGGGAGGAGTCGATGAACAAGACGTCGTTCGCCTCCAGCGCGCGGAAGCGCTCGAGGGGCACCTGCTGGACCGGGGTCGCGATCACCTCGACGCCGTCCCCGTCGCGAAGGACGCTTCGCAAGAGCTCGGGATAGGGCTCGACGGCGGTGATCTCGAGGTTGCCTGCGAGGTGCTGCTCGTTGACGTCGAGGGCGATTGCAGTGGAAAAGCCTGATCCGACCTCGAAATAGCGCCGTGGTCGCAGATGGCGGAGCATCGCCGCGAGCATCGAGGCGTCGCCGATGCCGTAGTTGGGGTTGTCGATCCCGTAGCGGCCTGCGGTCCCCGGTACCCGGCGGAAGGGAGCCTCGCGGGCGAGGGCGGCGAGGGTGGCGAAGAGCTCGCGCTGCTCGGCGGCGCGCAGCTCGATGCCGGCAAGCTTGCGATGCGGCTCGAAGATTCGTCCCGCCTGCGCCTCGATCTCGGCGAGGTCGGGCACCGGTGAGTAGAAGTGCCCGGGCGCGGACTCGCTGAGGAACGGCAGCACCGACCGGGCGACTGGCACCGTGGTGACCCCGCTCGGCGCCGCCGTGCGCGCCTCGGCGCGCGAGAGGCGTTCATTGGCCTCGTCGCGCTCGTCGCGAAGGGCCGTCACTTCGCGCTGGAGCGCGACGATCTCGTCGCTGCGCCGCAGCTGGCGCAGGAAGTGGTCGAGCGGTTCGCTGCGGCCGATCGCCTGGCGCGCGGCCCGGCGCGCGAGGCCCACGAGGTCGTTCCTTGACGGCACGGTCCGTGCCATCACGCGTCCGCTGTCAGAATTGAGCCAGGTGGGGCCATGACGTTGTGTTCTAGCCGGTCCGAGCGCCGCAGTTTCCTCCTAGTGGGAGTAAAAAGGCCTCGGCGAACCCTTGGCGTTGTCGAGGCGCAGGCCCGAGCAGGACAAGATGCTGTCGGAGCTCGGCAGGTTGCGTCCGGGGACCACCACCGACAACAGCGCGTGGTTGTCGCCACCGCGCAGTCGCAGCGGCAGGTTCACCGTCCCGTTGTGATAGCGGAAGCGGTAGGTGCCCGACGCGTCGCGGACCTCGAGGTAGATCGGCGAGTTGCCGGCAGCGCTGTATTGAGGGCCGGGGCCGACGCTCATCGTGAGGTCGTAGGTTCCCCTGCCCGGTGAGACAACTTCTAGGTTGGCGGGGTTGCCCGAGATGTTCATGTAGATCACGTCGCCAACCCCGAAGCTGTCCCAAGAGGTCTGGTCGGTGATGCCGGCGCTCGTGTCGATCGCGGTGAGCACGGGATGTCCGAGCAGCGAGGTGATGAGGTCCCCGACGCCGTTCGTGGCGCTCGTGAGGTCCTGGTACAGCCCCGGTTGGGTGAAGGTGATCTGGTCGTAGTAGCCGGTGATCGAGACGGCGATCCCGGCCACCACGCCGTAGCAGATGAGCAGGGTGCCCGCCCCGCGCACGACAATGCGCCACAGCCGGCGCCGTGGCGTCCAGGCGAGCCAGCACAGTCCCGCCGGGATCAAGAACAGCGTGGCGAAGTCAACGACGTAGCGCTCGGACCCCCCCGGGATCGACAGGGCGATCGCCGTGACGATCACGAAGCCCGTGGTGAGCGAGAGCCACATCGCCGTCCGAAGCGCGCTCGGCAGGCGGCGGCGGAGCGCGAGCGGTGCCGCCAGCAGGCTCAACAGGATCGGGGACTGGCTGAAGATGCCGCCGATGATCTCGGGCGCATACGCGGGCGGCACCCCGATCGGCGCGATCGGCTGGGGGATCGAGATGAAGGGGAAGGTGAGCGACCAGTGCAGCGGCGAGACGAGGTAGAAGTACCAGCTCGGCGCGAGGTAGGAAAGCTGGTAGTAGGGCGTGCTGCGCGGATTGAAGCCGGCCAGCTGGTAGGAGGCGCCGATCTGGGTGAAGCTGCCAAAGCGGGCGAAGTCGTAGATCGCGAGCAGCGCCGCGACGGCGACGAAGGGCGCGAGCAGGATCATCGCGGCGCGAAGCGGCGTGCCGAGGGAGCCCTGTTCGCCGGCGTGCCGCTTGCGCCAGGCGAAGACCAGCGCGCCCGCGAGCAGCAGCCCCAAGACGAGCAGGTCCTGGCGGGCGGCAACGGCGAGCCCGAGACAAAAGCTCCCGAGCGCGAGGCGCTTTGGCCGCCACCGGCCGAGCAGGCAACCCGTCGCGAGCAGGTAGCAGCCGAGCATCGAGAAGCAGTAGCCGGCGGCGACCGCGACCTCATAGATGTCCGGCTCGCGATCGATGAAGGGGACGCCGTTGCCGAAGGCGACCGCGGCCCCGATGAGCACCACCCAGATGGCGCGGGTTTTCGGCAAGAACGCCTCGACGAGGGCATACAAGAGCGCGAGTGCCGCGGCGAGGCCGACGACTGAGTAGATCCAGATCGCGAGGTTCCCCGACAACGTCCCGAGATGGAGCAGGTGCCAGGGGAGGTAGAGCGTGATCGCCGGCGTCGGGCCCCAGTCGAGGTAGAGGTGACCGTGGTAGAGCGCGAGGTCCCCGAAATTGACCCGGTACTTGGCGTTCGCCACGGGGTTGTAGGGGTTCGCAAGGTTGACGAGCCCTTTGGGCGCGGGAGTCGGGATCGACAGCTCGCCGTGCAAGAAGCCCTCGCTGAGCTGTGCGTAGTAGTCGGGGTACGCGAAGAACTCCGCCCGGTCCCCGGCGCTCGCCGCCGTCCAAGCATAGAAGAGGCTCGCGAACAAGAAGACCGCGAGCAGGCCGATCCGCCGCGCGTTGGCGACGCGGGTGAGCGATGCGCCGGCTCGCCGCCGCATCGGCGCCGAGCCGGGTGTGGCGCGGACGGCCTCCAGCAGCTCGCTCAAAACCACGGCGCGCCTCGGTCGGGGATCGGCCGACTCAAGCTGGCGAGGAACTGCCCCGTCTCGGCGAGCGCCTCGGGGGTTCCGATCTCATAGAAGCGCTCGGTCGCCTCATAGCCACAAAGCGCCGAGCCGGCCGCGAGTCGGTGGTGCAGGCCTGCGAGGTCGCGCGCGCCGGGCGCCGCAAGCTCGAGCGCCTCGTTGGTCAGGCCGCCGAGGCCGTAGTCGATGTAACACAGGCCCGCGGGGGGGTGCTCTTTGTCATACGCGGTCACGAGGCGTCCGTCGAAGGCGGCGTTCGAGGCGCCCCAGCGCCCGGCATTGTGAAGGACGCACATCAGCGCCGGGGCGCCGGAACGGTTCCAGGCGGTGTTCGCGCCGCGGTAGTCGATGCGCAGGTAGGTGTCGCCATACAGGTACAAGAAGCGCTCACCGAGCAGCGGCAGGGCCCGGCGGATGGCACCGAGCGTCCCCTCGAGTCCCGGGGCGTCCGAGGAGTACGCGATCTCGAGCCCGTAGCGAGCGGGCCCGACGCACGATTCGATCAGCGAGCCGAGGTGGCCGACGCAGATGACGATGCGGCGCGCCCCGTTGGCGGCGAGCAACTCGAGCTGGTGGAAAATGAACGGCCTCCCGGCGACCTCGACGAGCGCCTTTGGGACCTCGGCGCTGATCGCGCCAAGGCGCGTTCCGAGACCGCCGGCGAGGATGCAGATCGGCGGCAGCTCGCCGGCCTGTTCAGTCACGGCCGCTAGTCCTTGCCGGGGAGCGCACCGAAGAACTGGTCGTCGATGCGCCGCAACGTGGCGAGGTCTGGCGCGGCGGCAAGGCGCGCCTGGAATTCCGGCTCGCGCCAGGGGTCCCAGCGGGCGCTCAAGAGTTTGCCCGTGATGGGTGCGGAGCGCGCGGAGAGCAGGTAGGCGGTCAGCTCGGCGGCAAGCTCGGGCGGGTCCCCGCCGCCGGCCTGCACCGCCTTCCTGGTCCGCTCGTAGTACTCGGCCCCGACGAGGCCGGGCCCCGCCGCAAGCGTCTCCTCGTGCATCTCGCTCATGACAAAGCCGGGGGCGACCGCATTCGCGCGCACGTGGCTCGGCGCGAGCTCGAGGGAGAGGTTCTCGGTGAGACGGACGACCGCGGCCTTGGAGGCGGCGTAGGCATCAAAGCGAGCGAACGGCCCGGTCGCCCCCCCGCCCGAGAAGGTCACGATCGAGCCACCCTCAGCGCAAAGCGCCTCGAGGCAGGAGGTGACCGCGCACAAGGTACCGACGACGTTTACGTCCAAGGTGCGCCGGAAGGCGTCGATCGCGTAGGTGCCGACCGGCCCGATCGGCGACAAGATGCCCGCCGCCGTGACGAGGCCGTGGAGCGGCCGGCCGCCGAGCACCGCGGGCAGGTGGCTCCGCCACGCGCCCTCGTCGGCGACGTCAATGGCGAGCGTGGTGTGCGGGCCACCCGCCAGGCTCGCGGCGACGCGCTCGAGGGCGTCGGGGGAGCGGGCGATGAGCACGAGCTCCGCGCCCGAGCGGGCGAGCTCGCCGGCGATCACCGACCCGATGCCGCGGCTCGCGCCGGTCACGACGACGCGACGGCCCCCCAGCTCCTCCACCGTGACCGATCCCTAGCCCTGAGCGGCGCGCGGACGGCGCCCCTGGGCCTGCTCGACGATCGTCCATGCATATCGTGCCGAATCCAGATCGCCGAGCAGCTCACCGCCGCCGGCGTCGATGGCGGAGCGGAAGTGGCGCCACTCTGCAGCAAAAGAGTCGTCGCGCTCGGGATAGCGCACCTCTTCGACGTCGGGTGGGCCGAGCTCAGGTCGCATCGCGTAGATTCGCAGCACCTGGTTGCCATAAGAGCGAACGAGGCCGTCGACGGCGAACTTGGCCCGTTCGCAGGCGATCTCCAGGGAGAAGGTGTTCTTCCACTCGGTCCAACTGGCCGCCAACAGCGCGAACGGTGACCGCACACCCACGCCGCCGGGTTCCCCGAGCATCAGCACCGCGTTGTCGTCGACCGGGGCGTCCCAGAACTGGGTGCGCACCATCGCATGATCCAGGGGGAGCGCGCCGAGCAGCCAGTAGCTGAGATCGAGCAGGTGCATTCCCTGATCGACGATCTCGCCGCCCCCTGAGCACGCGGGGTCCGCGCGCCACTCGCGGTCGTAGCCGAGGCGGCCACCGTGTCCATAGCGCCCGCGCAGCGACAAGACCGGACCGTAGCGGCCCGAACGCGCCTCGGTGATGGCGCGGGCGATGCCGGGGTGGAAGCGGTGGTTGAAGCCCACCTTTACGAGCCGCCCGGCGCGGTTCGCGGCCGCCTCGACGAGGTCGATCCCCGCGACGCCTGTCCCGCCGGGCTTTTCCATCAAGACGTGTGCGCCGGCCTCGAGCGCGGCCACGGCGAGCTCAGGAAGGTCCCGGTGAATCGTGGCGACCACCACCACCTCGGGCGCCTCCGCGAGGAGCGACGCAACGTCCGCGCACGCCTTCGCGCCGTGCGCGGACGCCAGGTGATCGCTCGCCTTGCGGTCGATGTCGAAGCACGCGACCAGCTCGTCACCTTGGAGCGCCTCGGCCCGCTTGTTGCCGATCAGGCCGCAGCCGATGATCCCGACGCGCATCTTGGCCCCTCAGGCGCTCTCGGTGGCAAAGGCGCCGCCGTACTCGAAGTTGAAGGGCAGCTCCGGCGCGTTCGCTTGTTGCATCGCACGGCGGGTCTCTTCGGGGTTGATCGAGTACACGAGCAGGAAGCCGCCGCCACCCGCGCCGACGAGCTTGCCCCCGATCGCGCCGGCTTCGCGGGCGCGGGCATAGAGCGAGTCGATGCGCTCATCAGCCATGCCCGGCGACCGCCTGCGCTTGTTCTCCCAGTGCTCGTGCATCAGCTGGGCGTAGTCATCGAGCTCGCCCTTTTCGAGCAGCGCCCGACTGAGATATCCCATCTCCTTGGTCCGGTCGAGGTTCGCCAGCATCGCCTCGTCGCCATCGCTCGAGCGCTGGTGCTGGTCGTTCAAGATCCTTGAGGCCGAGCGCGCCTCGCCCGTGTAGAAGAGCAGGAGGCGATCCCGCAGGTGGCTCAGGGTCTCTGGGCGCAGCTCGAGTGGCTCGACCTCGACGGTGTCGTCGGGGTTGAAGCTGTAGGCGCAAATGCCGCCGTGGGCGGCGACGTACTGGTCCTGCTTGCCGACCGGCTCGCCGAGCACGTCGATCTCGATCTCGCAGGCCGCCTCGGCGAGCGCCACTGGCGTGCTCGCCTGGTAGCGGGCCTGGGACAGCGCCTTCAGCAGGCAGACGGTATAGGCACCCGAGCTCCCCATGCCCGTGCCGGCCGGGACATCGGCGACCGAGGCGATCTCGATCGGATCCCCGCGCCAATGCCGGCGCAGGGTCTCGCGCAGAATCGGGTGGCGGATCTCGCCGATGTCGTCGACCTCTTCGATCTCGGAGTACTTCATGCGGTAGCGCCGCTGGAAGACGGTGTGGACGAACATGTAGACGTACTTGTCGATCGCCCCGGCGACGAGGAAGCCACCACGCTGGCGGTAGTAAGAGGGCAGGTCGGTGCCGCCCCCGCCGAGCGAAATCCGGAGCGGCGCACGGCTGTAGACGACGCTCATGGCTGCACCTGCGGCCGCCAGACGTGCTCGTTCGCCTCGAGCCAGTCGACCGTCTTCTCGATCGCCAGGCCGATGGTGAGCTTGGGCGCCCATCCAAGGGAGCGGATCTTGGAGGTATCGAGGCGAATGAGCGGGCTGTCGCCGGTCCAGCCGCGAACGCCGCCAGTGTGGCGCACCGCCGGCGTGCAACCCAGCCGGCCGGTGATCAGCGCGAGCGACTCGTCCACGATCACGGTCTCGTCGGTGCCGAGGTTGTACACGTGCGCTCCGCCCTGGCCTTCGTGGCGGGCCACGGCGGTGAGGATCGCCTCGATGCAGTCCTGCACGTACAGGTACGACTTCTCCTGCTTGCCGTCCCCGAGCACGGTGATCTCTCTTGGGTCGTCCTTCAGCGAACGATAGAAGTCGATGACGTGCCCGTGGGTGTAGCGCTCACCGAGGATCGAGACGAACCGGCAGATCACGCCGGTGATGGCGAACCCCGTGGCGTAGGCGGCGATCAGGCCCTCGCCTGCGAGCTTGGACGCCCCATACAGCGAGGTCTGCAGGGGAAAGGGTGCGTCCTCGGGAGTGGGGAACAGCTCGGGCTCGCCGTAGACCGAGCCCGTCGAGGAGAAGACGATGTTCGAGACGCCCGTCTGGCGCATGGCCTCGAGGACCTTGGAGGTCGCGATCGTGTTCTGCTCGAGATCCAGCCGGGGGCGCTCGAGGCCGTGGCGGACATCCGCGTTCGCCTGAAGGTGGAAGACCCAGTCGCAGCCGGCGAAGGCGTCCTCGAGGATCCCAGGGGACAGCACGTCGCCCTCGACCAGGCGGAAGTGGGGATGCTCGGCGGCGTCGCCGAGGAAGGCGCGTCGCCCGGTGCGGAAGTCGTCGACCACGACGACTTCGCTACCGTCCGCGAGCAGGCGGTCAGCGAGGTTGCTGCCGATGAAGCCGGCTCCTCCCGTGATGCAGGCGCGCCTCATCGGCTCATGATCTCCTTGGGGCTTGGACGACAGGCGAGGCGATGCGGCCGCCGATCGGCATCGCCTAGAGCTTGTAGCCGGCGGCCTCGGCGTCCCGGTGGAACATCCGCACGGTGTCCAGTGAGTACGCCTCGAGGTCGCGGCCGACGCCGCCGAGCTTGTTCAAGACATCGTGGGTGACGGTGATGATGTGGCACCCGATGCTGTTCGCCTGGAAGATGTTGAACACCTCGCGCGTCGACGCCCAGATGCACTCCGCCCGCGGAGCATCGGCCATGACGTGCAGGGCTTCGTTGACGAGCGGGAGCGGGTCGATGCCGGTGTCGGCGATGCGGCCGGCGAAGATCGAGATGTTCGACGGTGCTCCCTCGCGCAGCGCTGCAGTGACCGCTTCGACTTGGGAAAGGGTGAACAGACAGGTGACGTTCACCTGCACGCCGTCGTTGGAGAGCTCGCGCACGAGCTCGGTGAGGGGCTCGCCCCGGGTCGTGGTGACCGGGATCTTCACATAGACGTTCGGCGCCCAGTCGCGGATCATGAGGGCTTGCCGGCGCATTTCAGATTCCTCGTCGGCGAAGACCTCAAAAGAGATCGGGTGCGTCGAGATCTGCTCGAGCAGCGACCGAGCGAAGTTCTCGTAGTCTGAGATGCCCGCCTTGCGCATGAGGGTTGGATTGGTCGTGAAGCCCGAGATGCGTGGATCGTTGGCGAACGCGAGGATCCCCTCGAGGTCCGCACCGTCGGCATAGATCTTCGTACGCAGGTCGGTGAGCACTGCGCCGGATGGTACCAGCCGACCCCCCACCTCCTGGCTGCGGGCTTAGGAAGCCGCGGATCGGCGGGCGATCACGGTGACGAGCGGCGGCAGGATCACGGCGTCGTCGCCCGGGTCGACGCCGGTCAGATCCTCGAGGTAGCGAGCCACGGGTCCAGGCCCCGCACCTGCGGGGGACTCGGCCCAGGCGTCGACGAGCTCAAGGCCGGCGCTTCGCACGAGCGAGGGCAGCTCGGCGCCGACGTCGGGGTGGCGGGCGTCGGGCATCGACATCGTGTCGCCGCCCACCCGGCCACCAGAGGTGATGGGTTCCTGCGCGACGAGGAAGCCCTCTGGCGCGAGCGCGGCGGCGAGCTTTGTGAGCACGAGGCGCGGATCGATCACATGGAGCAGCAAGAAGCGGCAGAAGGCCAGATCGACGGGCTCAGGCAGGCGCAGCTCCTCGGCGGCCTGGGTGATGGCGACGACCTGGGCGACGTTGCGCGCTGCAGCGGCTGCGGCGACCTCGTCTCGCGCCCGGGGGTCGCTGTCGACGGCGTAAACGCGCCCGCCGGTGCCGAGCACCTCGGCGAGGGCGACAGACACGTCGCCCGCCCCGGCGCCGACGTCGGCACAGATCTTGCCGGTGAGATCGCCGATGCGCTCGAGCGCGGTGGCGAGCGGACGGCGGTAAACGTCGTTGCGAAGGCCGAGCTCGGGCACCGGTCAAGGTTACGCGCACGGCCGGCGCGCCCAGTAGGGTTCCGGCGATGCGGGTGACCATGTTGTTGTGCGATGCGGCCCAGGTGGCCGACGGCAAGCTCTACGTCCTCGGCGGTGGCTGGAGCCTGATCGGCCCGGACCCGATGCCCTCCGCCATCGCCCTCAAGATCGACGTGGACTGGAACGAGATCGACCAGCCCCATCACTGGGAGCTGTTCCTTGTCGACGAGGACGGCAACCCCGTAATCGCCGAAGGCCTCGAGGGCCCCCAGGCGATCGAGGTGCGGGGCGACTTCGAGGTCGGCCGGCCCGTGGCGGTACCCGAGGGAAGCCCGGTCGACGTGGCGCTGGCCTTGAACTTCGGGCCGCTGCCGCTCGCCAGCGGCGCCCGCTACCGCTGGAATCTCGTCATCGACGGGACGGCGAGTGACGAGTGGTCCCTCTCGTTCTCGACGCGTCCCGCCCGCGAGGACTGAGCGAGACCAGCGCGCCCCCTGGCGCCGAGCTCGCCGGCCGGCTCGCGAGCTGGTGGCAGAGCGGACCACGCGCCGAGCGTGACGTGCTTCCCTGGCGGGCCACCCGGGATCCCTGGGCCGTGCTGGTCTCAGAGTCGATGCTCGCCCAGACCCAGGCAGCCCGGGTTGCCGCGCGCTACCCCGACTTCCTCTCGGCCTTCCCGACCCCACGGGTGATGGCACGCGCCGGTGTGGCGGCGGTTGTCCGCGCCTGGTCGGGCCTTGGCTACAACCGCCGGGCGGTTGCGCTCTTCCGCCTCGCCGAGCAGCTCGTCGAACGCCACGGCGAGGCGGTGCCGGCGCACCTCGACGAGCTGCTTGCCCTGCCTGGCGTCGGTGCCTACATCGCTCGGGCGGTGCTCGCTTTCGCTTTCGAAGAGCAAGTCGGCGTCGTCGACACCAACATCTCCCGGGTGCTGGCGCGCGCGATCGCCGGGGCGCCGCTTCGCACGGCACCCGCTCAGCGCCTCGCGGACTCGCTCGTGACCGGCTCGCCGCGTGACTGGAATCTCGCCTTGATGGATCTTGGCGCGTTGGTCTGCAGGGCGCGCGACCCGCGCTGTGCTGCCTGCCCGCTCGCCGAGCACGCCTGCGCCTTCGATGCCGCCCGTCGCCGCGGCGAGGCCATCGAGGACCCGGCGCGAACGAGCGCCTTGGCGGCACGGCGCCAGGCGCCATTCGCCGGCTCCGATCGGGAGCTGCGCGGCCGCCTGTTGCGCGCGGCGTGCGCCGGACCGGTGCAGCTGGATGCGAGCTCCTTCTCGGATCTCGATGCCGCCCGGCTGGCTCGCGCCGCCGAGGCGCTCGTCGCCGAGGGCCTCTTGGCCCTGGCCGAGGATGGCTCGCTCGCCCTGGCGCAGTGAGCCACAGGCGGGCTCAGTGCCCGCCCCCCGAGCCCTATTGTCGGGCGTTCGTCGCGCTCGCGGCGGCGCAGGGAAGGGTGGTTGCCGTGGCCGAGATCGTCGAGTCGTCCGTGATCAAAGACGTGCTCGTCGTCCATCCCGCCGTGCACCGCGACGAGCGCGGGCGATTCATCGAGACCTACCGGCGATCGTGGTTCCCACTCGGCCGGGAGATGATCCAGGCCAATCGGTCCGACCGTGCCGAGGGTTCGGTTGTCGGCCTCCATTACCACCTGCACCAGGCCGACTACTGGTACGTGACCCGCGGCCGGGCACTCGTGGTGCTGCACGACCTGCGGGTGGGTTCGCCCACCGAGGGTGGGACCACCGAGCTAGAGATCGGCGACGAGGAAGAACATGGCGTCTTCATCCCGCCCGGCGTAGCGCATGGCTTTGCTGCATTGAGCGACCTCACCCTCACCTACCTCGTCGACGGCTACTACAACCCGGCCGACGAGCTCGGCGTGGCCTGGGACGACCCCGAGATCGCTGCCAACTGGCGGCTCACCGACCCGGTCCTCTCGTCGCGCGATCGCGCGAATCCGGGCCGATCGGTGCTCGATGACGCGCTGCGGCCCCGCTACGGCCTCAGGACCCCGTGAGCACGCGCACCTGGAAGCCTCGCGCGCGAGGCGCCGCTCCAGTGCGGTTGAATGAAGCAGTGAACAACCGGCGGAAGTCGGGGGACAGTTGATAGCTCTCGTTGTGGTAGCGGCCTTTGTTGCCCTGCTCGCCCTCGTCGCCTGGTCGCGCCGGGCCACCGTGCGCGCTGAGCGACGCTCGGTGCGGAGCTACGGGCGCGCTCTTGGCGTGCTGGGGGACGTTTCGCGCCGTTCGGATCACCACGCCGCGGTTCCGCTTGCCGATGACGAAGAGGTCGCGCGCCCCCACGTGCGAGCCAACGACACCGACCACCTCAAGCCGGCTGCCACCCGCGCGGCAGACGTGCCTGCGCCACGGGTGC
>JAJZKA010000203.1 GCA_021809805.1 Actinomycetes bacterium | reverse complement strand
AGCTCGACTCCTTGGTCGAGTACAAGGGTGAGAACACGGGCATTCCGGTCGTCTTCGTCGATCTCGCCCAGACGATTCAGACCTGCGCTATTTGCGCGAATGTCGCCAATAGAGCTCGTAAAGGCCAGGTGATCTCCCCCTGCACCAACACACAATTTGCTATGTCGCTGCACGTCGAGGAGCACGCAGCCGTGAACACCGCATCACGGGCTGCTGGCTGGGCCAACGTCAAGCGGCTGGAACCGGGACTCCAAACGAGCCCCCCGATGGCAACCAGAGGACGGGCTCGGAGGAAAACCGAGCCGGCTGACGCCGGGCACCCATCGTGCTCGCCGCGGCACCCGCAAGCTTGGGCCCTTTTGGGCCGAGTGGATGGCACACTCGAAGGAGCGGGAAATTTCTTGAAGCGACAGTGAACCCTTCGGCGGACCGTGGCGAATGCAGAGCGGTAGGTAGTTCCGATCGAAAGGGTGCTCAAATGAACCGTCTGATTCAACGTGGTGGCATTGCCTTGTCCGCGCTCGCCATGACCGCGGGCGCCTCGGCTGGCCTCGGGGCATCCGCCAGCGCGTCGGCGCGCTCGAGGACGCCGCGGTCGTCGGCGGCTGCGGCGACCAACACTCCCGCCGCCCAGCTCTACGCGGCACTCGACCAGCTCCTGCGTGAGCACGTGGATCTCACGGCGACGGTCGTCGAGACCGCGGTGACCTCCGGGGCGACCTCGGCGCAGACCAAGGCCGCCGAGCAAACCCTCGGGGAGAACACCGATGCCCTCGGCGCTGCGATCGGCAGCATCTACGGAGCGGCCGCTCAGGGCGAGTTCTTGAAGCTGTGGCGCGCCCACATCGGCTACTTCGTCGATTTCACGCTGGGCAAGGCGACGCACAACCAGGCGATGGTGCGAGTCGCGCAGAAGGATCTCGCCGGTTATATCACGTCGTTTGCGCAGTTCATGTCCAAGGCCACCAAGCTCCCCGTTTCCGCGCTCGAGGCTGATCTGCGCGGGCATGTGTCCACGCTCGAACGGGCGATCGATGCCATCGTCGCCAAGAGTCCGGCTGCGGGTGATGAAATCCAGATGGCCGCAATGCACATGGACGGCACGGCGCAGTTGCTGGCCCAAGGCATCGTCTCTTCAGACACCGCCATCAAGGGCCAGGTCACCTCCAAGGCGTCGATCCTGCGCGCCGCGCTCACCGGACTGCTGATCCAGCACGTCTCCGACACGGGCTTTGTGGTCGAGACGGCGATCGCCGCGAAGGGCAACCTCAAGAACTCAGAAGTGCTGGGCGCGGTCCATGCGCTCGCGCTCAACACCGACGCACTCGGTGCGGCCTTCGGCGCGCTGTACGGGCCAGGGGCGAAGGCGGAGTTTTTGAAGATGTGGCGCGCCCACGTGGGCTTCTTCGTCAACTACACCGTCGGGGTGGCGACGCACAGCTCATCGACGGTCGCCCTGGCGCAGCGCGACCTCAATGGCTATGTCACCTCCTTCTCACACTTTGTGGCGGGGGCGACCACCTTGTCGGCGTCTGCGGTCGCTGCGGACCTGCGGGGCCACATCTCGACGCTCGAGACCGCGATCAACGCCATCGTGGCGACCAAGCCAGCGGCCGCGCAGGACCTCATGATGGCCGAAACCCACATGGCCGGCACGGCCGCCGTCCTGTCGGGTGGCATCGTGGCCTCGATGCCCTCCAAGTTCGGGCTTTGAGCGAGGGGCCAGCGCGCAGCGACGCGGGCTGCCGGCATGTCCGGCGGCCCGCGCTCGCGTCGCGCCCCGATGCCTACGCGGTCAGCTTCGAGCCCGTTCCAGGTCGCGAACGGGTCTGCTCGTCATGGGCTGTTGCGCGCGGGAGTGGGGTCGCGATTGTGACCACCGATGCCGTTGTTGATGGACCCACCGAGTTGCTTACGGTTCTGCGGTGCGTCGGGAGCCTGCCGCGTGGATGCTCGCGCCGACTTGTTGACACTCGATGTCGCCGTGATCCTGAGGCGCGTCTCAAAGTGATGGCTCTGGCGCGAAGTGCGCTGCGAGGCCATTTTCGCTCAACGTAACGGTGAGCTTGACGTTCGAGACAAGCAGCTCGAAGTGCATCGGCGTCGTTGGCTTGCTTCGCTGCGTTCGTCTCCGGTTCGCCGGTCGAGAAAGCAGGCGAATGTCGCCCGCTTTGCAGCGGCCGGTCGCGCTCAGCCTCAAGCTGAGCTTGATGTTCCAGACACACGGCTCGACCTTCGCCATCGATCGCACGTCGGCGCTGTTGGCGTGGTTCGCCGCGTTCGTCTCCCTTGCAGGTCGAGACCACCACGGAGAGGTCAAATTGGCGCAGCGCCCACGCCCATCGGGCGGCGCACTCGCTTTCGGGTCATTGGCGAGCCACCGGCTCGCGCCGAAAAGAGTCCAACTCCTTGCCCCTTCGGACAACCCAGTCGGGCAGACCTTGCTCGTTCGGACCACTCGGTGCGCGCGAGATCGGGGTCAAGCGGGCAGGAGGCACTGGTGCACGACCTCCCTGTCTCGACCTCTCGGAACACCATCGGCGTCGCGGTGGCCGATGTGACCCAGAAGGCCGCGGGCACGCGCCCGCGGCTCGCGTCGCTCACGGCGATGCGTGCCTTTGCTGCGGCGGCCGTCTTCGGCTATCACATGCAGCTCTTCGGCGTCGCCATGATGGGCAGTGCCGTGTGGTTCGGCTACACGGGCGTCAGCTTCTTCTTCGTCCTGTCCGGCTTCGTGCTCACCTACGGCGCGGCACCCGATCGTGATCGGCGCCGCTTCTATTTCCGCCGGTTTGCCCGCATCTACCCGAGCTACGCGCTGATGCTGCTGGTGACGTTCCTCGCGCCCTTCCCCGAGCGTGCACCGCGCTCGGTTCCCGGGCTCGCGGCCACCTTGGCGCTCGTGCAGGGATGGTTCCCGCACAACAGCGCGATCGTCTACGCGATCAACCCGCCGTCGTGGTCGCTCAGCTGCGAGGCCTTCTTCTACGCCGCGCTGCCCTGGGTGCTCCCCCTGCTGCGGCGGGCGCGCAGGGGGACGCGTGCTGCGATCGCGCTCGGCTGGTTCGGTGCCACCGCCGTCGCCGTCGTCCTCGGCGCCGTTGATCCCTCCTGGGCGCTGGTGGCCTTCGTCAACCCGTTGGTCCGCTCGGGCGAATTCCTCGCCGGCGCCGTGCTGGCGCTCGCGGTCAACGAGGGTTGGCGGCCTCCGTGGTCGCTCGGCCTGTTCACCCTGGCGGCCGCGGCTACCGCCGCAGCCCTGGCGCCCCAGACCGCCCCGCTCCCCGACGTCATCCTCGATCCGGCCTGGCTGGCGCTGATCGCAATGGCGACCCGCTGGGAGCTCGAGGGCCGCCGCAGCATGCTCGCATGGCGGCCGCTGGTCTACGCCGGCGAGATCTCCTTCTGCTTCTACCTCGTCCACCAATTCATCCTGCTCAACCTCGCCGCGCTGCTCGGCGACGGCGCGCTGACCGCCGGGGTGGCCTTCGTCGTTGCTGGCTTTGGTGCCGCGGTCATTCACCATGGGGTGGAGCTCCCCTGCCAGGGGTTCTTGGTGTCGCGGGCCAAGGTGGCCCGACGCGGCCCTGAACGGGCCACCGTGCCGCCTTAAGCTGCGTGGCGACCTCGTTGGATGCTGGTGTCCCCCAGCGGGGTGATCGGCCACGCGCGCGACTCGCCATTTGGGCCGCGGATCGCGGGTAGTACTTGCAATGAAGGCCATGAATCTTCCTCTGAGCTCACTGCTGGCCACGGCCCGCGGCCTCCCCACGGGCCGCATCGTCGCGGCGATTAGCGCGTTTGCCGGCGCGGTGGTCCTCGTCGAGGTCGCCTATCGCGTCGCGAGGGTGTTCTTGCGGCGGAGCGCGGTGCACGATCTGGGCGCGGTGCTCGATCGGGCACGCTGGGCGCTCCGGCTATTGGCGGTGTCGATCGCCGGCGTCGAGACCGTCCGCCTGGCGCCGGCGAATACCCACGAGGGTCTCAGCGAGGCGGCGCGCGTCGGGATCGTCTTCGCGAGCGCCTGGCTGGCGATCAAGGCGACCGGCGTCCTCCAGGTCCTCGCCGAGGGGCGCTTTGACGTGAGCACCGCTGACAACCGCAGGGCGCGAAAGGCGCGCACTCAGCTCTTGGTGCTGCGCCGAGTGCTCAACGTCGCGATCGTCGTGCTGGCGATATTCGTCGCGCTGACCGCCCTGCCCCAGGCACGCATCTTGGGCGCCAGCCTGCTGGCGTCGGCCGGAGTGCTCGGCATCGTCGCTGGCATCGCCGGCCAGTCGACACTCGGCAACATGATCGCCGGGCTGCAGATCGCCTTTTCCGACTCGCTGCGTCTGAACGACGTGGTCGTGGTGACACCCCCTTCTGGCACCGCCTACTGGGGCACGATCGAAGAGCTCACCCTCACCTACGTCGTGATCGCCGTGTGGGACCAGCGGCGCCTGGTCCTGCCCGTGTCCTATTTCGTCACGACGCCCTTTGAGAACTGGACCCGCCACAGCTCCCAGCTGCTCGGTTCGGTCCATCTCTTCCTCGACTACCGCGCCCCCATGGAGGAGCTGCGCCGCGAGTTCCAGTCCTTTGTCGAGGGCAATCCCCTCTGGGACCGCAGGGTCGCGGTGCTGCAGGTCGTCCTGGCGACCGAGCAGTCGATTCAGCTCCGCGCGCTCGTCTCAGCGCGCTCGGGCAGTCAGGCTTGGGACCTGCGGTGCGCGGTGCGCGAGCACCTGATCAGCTACGTGCGCCACCACCACCCCGAGGCGCTGCCGCGCACGCGCTTCGAGGTCGCTGGCGACAGCGATCTCCACCTCGCCGACGAGGGCGTCGCCGCCCGCGACGGGAGCGACGGCACCTGAGAATCACAGCGCACCCCTCGCGAGCACCGGCGGCGCGAGCCGTTCCCTAGCGCTCGGCCCGTTCGTGGGGCGCCTTTCATGCCTCGGCGCGCACGTCACCGTGGGTCCCGGCTCCGCCGCCAGCCCAGGCGGGTCGGCGAGGCGGTCGCCGGCGCCCCGGGCCGTGACGACGTTCCGAGCCAGCCCACCCGATCGAACTTCCGGCTCGTCACCG
>JAJZKA010000202.1 GCA_021809805.1 Actinomycetes bacterium | reverse complement strand
CCTCCTCGTACTCACGCCGCTCCCTGGTGGTCATCGGCCGGGCCGTCACGACGTAGGCAGTGCCGCTCGTGGTCGGCTCATCGAGGACCACGACCAGGTGGCGGACAGTGCTGGACGTACCCGCACGGCCGACCCGGTCGGCCGGGCATCCCGACGGGAACCACCGCGCTCATCCTGCGCCTGGCGAAGGAGAACCCGACGTGGGGCTACCGCCGTATCCACGGCGAACTTGCGTCGCCTGTGCCCGGCGCTCTTTGACCTCGCCGTTGGCGCGAAGAACGCGGTACATGGTCGAGATCGAGGCGAGGTAGGTCCCCTCGTCGAGGAGGATCGCCCAGATCTGGGCGGGTGAAAGATCGCAGAACCGCGGCGAGCGCAGCACACAGAGGAGCTCGGCGACCTCCTCGTTCGAGAGCGCGTTCGCCGGCGAGGAACGCGGGCGGGACGGCCCGAGCACCGGCGGGGCGAGGCGGCGGTAGTGGGTGGCACGGGACCTCCCCGAGGCTCGGCAGGCCGCTGCGGTTCCGAGCAGGGGCTGGAGCTCGCAGAAGCACGCCTCGATCACGGCTTCGGCTTGTGTCCCGGCCGAGTCGTCCCCGCGCTGTCGCCGGTCGCGCTCTCGGCAAGCATCTCCAAGAGCGCGTGCGCTTTTCCCGCAATGTCGAGTGCCAGCTTGTGCTTTTTGAGGTCCTCCTCGAGTCGCTCGATCCGCTTGTTCGCCTTCTCGAGCGCCGCGGTTTCCGGGTTCACCTTGGACTTGCGCTGGCTCGCCGACAGTGCGCCCTGAGCTGCGTTGTCGCGTGCGCGGCGCCACTCGGTGATGTGGCTCGAATAGAGGCCTTCCCGGCGCAGCAGGGCGCCCTTGTCGCCGTCGCCAACGCAGGCCTCGTACTCGGCGACCATTCTCAGCTTGTACTCGGCGGTGAAGCTCCGCCGTGTCGGCTTGTCGGCGAGTTTCGGCGTGTCGTCGTCGCGCACTGCTTCATCATGTGCGCGCTGCATCAGCGTGGTTGGCATGGTCATCACTGTCTACCTGATCCGTCTCGCCCTTGAGGGATGGAAGCGACTGCGGTTGTCTCAGGCCATGCTGACAGAAAGGGGATCGCGGCGGACCTGCTCGCGGAGCACGAAGACCCCGAGGCCGTCGCTCAGATCACCGTCGACGCTCTGCGGAACGTCCAGGACTATCCGCGGACGTTCGTCGACGAGCTCGCCCCGCTTTCCTCCCGCCTGGGCTTCAAACGTGACTCTGGTCGGAGCGTGCTCCGCTGGCTACTCGAACAGGGCGGCGACGAGTCGGTCGCCCGACGGTGCTTTGAACAACTCGACCAGAAGTCCGCACCGGCATGAGGGGCTGGCGACGCTACGCATCGCCGGGTGTGTGAATGAGCTCCGGGAAGGATCGGCGACAGCCGACCCTTTCGATCGACTGAACTCCACTTATCGGACCCTTCCGTTGTTGGCGGAAATAACCTAAATCCGGAAATTAGTAGATTCCGTCGATAGCGGAATGGTATTATTTACGGAAGCGATTTGCGCGAGCAGCCCGGAAGGAGGAGCTCGATGAGCCCGGACGCCACTCCTCCGACGAGTGAGGCGGACGTCATCAGTGCTGCCCTTGCCGCGCTGACGGAGCGTCTCCCTCCTGGCTGGACGACAGATGTACAGCGCGAGGTAACCCTCGGCCGGTATCGAACCGATGCGGTCATCAGCATCCGCGCGCCGGGAGGGCAACGAGCGATCCTCTACGCGGAAGCGCGCAGAAGTGTCGTCACCAAGGACCTACCCGCGATGGTGGAGCAAGCCCAGGCGTACATCGACGCGGACACCACGCCGGGACGGGAAGGCACCCCACGACCGTTTGTCGTGGCGAGGTATCTGGCACAGCCGCTACAGCAGTGGCTCACTGAGCGTGACATCCCATATGCCGACGCTGCGGGCAACCTTCGCGTTGCGCTGAGTTCGCCAGCGCTGTTCGTCCGCGACGTAGGCGCGCACCGCGATCCGTGGCGCGGGCCGGGACGTCCGAAGGGCAACCTCACCGGCGGGTCAGCGGCGCGCGTCGTGCGGGCGCTCGTGGACTTCCGTCCGCCCTACACCGTCCCAGCGCTCATGAAGCTCGCTGGCACTCCGAGTGGAAACACCTATCGCGCAGTCGACTTCATCGACGAACAGGCCCTCCTCACCCGCGAGAACGGCAAGGTCACCGATGTCCGCTGGCGCGCCCTGCTCGAGAGGTGGTCGAAGGACTACAGCTTCGCCAAGGTCGCCGATGAGAGCAGATACCTCGCTCCGCGTGGGTTGCCCGACCTCATGAAGCGCCTCGCTCGCCTGGCCGAGGGTGACGAAGTCGGACGATATGCGGTGACCGGGTCACTGGCCACGCCAAGGTGGGAGGCGTACGCGCCGGCGAAGAACGCGCTGATCTACGCGGACAAGCCCGACGAGCTGGCAGCTTGGGCCGACCTTCGACGGGTCGACGCGGGTGCGAATGTGATCATCGCGCGCGCCAATGAAACCGCCGCCTTCGACCGCACGGAACGACTGGACGGGACCGTGATCGTCGCACCAAGCCAAGCGGCAGTCGATCTGCTCACTGCTCCGGGCCGTGGCCCCGAGGAAGGCCGCGTGCTTCTCGACTGGATGGAAAAGAATGAATCCGCCTGGCGCCAGTGACGATCTGTTGGTGCGAGCGCGTTCGGTGCTCCTGGACGCGCTGATCGCCCTCCAGGCACATCGCGACTCGGTCGTCGTGATCGGCGCACAAGCCATCTACTTGCACACCGGAAGTGCACAGGTAGCCGTGGCGGAGGCGACCAAGGACAGCGACCTCAGCATCGACCTGCGCACACTCGGTGACGACCCGCTCATCGAGGAGGCGATGAGTCGAGCCGGGTTCCACCACGACCCACTGGCCGATCAACCTGGATCGTGGCTCAGCTCAAGCGGCATCCCAGTCGACCTCATGGTCCCCGACGCGATTGCCGGGAGGGGTCGCCGCAGCGTCGAGGCACCACCCCACGACAAGCGGGCACTCCGACGTGCGTTGGGGCTCGAGGCGACCGTCGTCGACAACGCCGTCATGACTATTCGAGCCCTCGCCCCAGACGATGACCGCGTGATCGAGGCGCGCGTCGCTGGCCCGGCGGCGCTGTTGGTAGCCAAGCTGCACAAGCTCGACGAACGGCAGCAGACGCCTCACCGCTTCCTGGATAAGGACGCCTACGACGTCTATCGGCTCCTCGTCGCGGTCCCCACGCAGGAGCTGGCCTCAGCGGTCGACCGTCTGCTTGCGGACGACCTGGCCAGCCGCGTGACTCGGGCGGCACTCGACTTCCTCGCCCAGCAGTTCGGAAGTGCCGACAGTGTCGGCTCTGTCATGGCGGGCCGCACCGAAGAGCTCCTCGGTGACCCTGAGGTGGTCGCGGCAGCGTGCGCCGCGTTGGCTGGCGACCTCCTTGCCGCGTTAGTGAAGTAGGAAACCTCATAGCTGCTCAGCCCACTAATCGCAGGCAACACCATCGACTACGAGACGCCGACCTCGTCACCACCCGTCACTGTGGGTCTTAGAAGCGTCATTGAGACCGCATCGAGAGGTAGGCCAGTAGGAGTTGATGGACTCCTACTGAAACTACCCAACAGCGTGTTCAGTTCGCCGATGACACCGGTTCCGCCGACGAGCCGAGGAGGGCACCCATCACTGCGGCGGCGGCACGATCCCGTTCCTCGATGACATGGCCATACACGCGCAGCGTGAGTGATGGGTCGGAGTGGCCGAGACGACCGGCGACCGTGCGGACGTCCACGCCGGCCCCAATCAGCTGGGTCGCAGTGAAATGGCGGAGGTCGTGGAGGCGGACGTGCGGGGCGTCGGCCGTGTCGCGGACCTTCGAGAAGAAGCTCGTGATGTAGTCGGGGCGGAAGGGCTCGCGTCCATCGATCTCCGGCGAGAAGACGTACGCGTCCGCGTCGAGCTCGACCCCGGCGTTGGTGGCCGCGGACGTGGCATCGGCAAGGCGGTCCGACAGCAGCGCGACGCCGACCGGATCGAGGGCGACGAGACGGGAACGGTTCGTCTTCGTCGACTTGTCCTCGACGCCGCCCTTCACCACCACCACCGATCGCGCCACCTCGATCCGGCCCTGTTCGAGGTCGACGTCGGACCAGCGCAGTCCGCAGAGCTCCCCCCGACGCATGCCCGTCAGCGCCGCGAACATCAAGAGCTTCGCGACTTCTGGGTCGCGCTCCTCGGCGATCTCGACCACTCGGCGGACGACGTCGACCGACGGCACGGTGACCTTGCGGTGGACGATCTTCGGGGGCTTCGACATCTCGGCGACGTTGCGGCGGACCCACCCCCAACGGACTGCCTGGTGGAGGGCCGCGGCGATCGTGGCGTGGTAGTGGTGGATCGTCCGCGCGGACAGGCTGTCGTCCTTTAGCCGCCCGTAGAAGTCGTCGAGGTGCTTGGCCGTAAGGCGGGCGAGCGGGAGCTTGCCGAGCTGCGGCCTGATCCGCTTGTCGATCTGGGACCGGTAGGTACGCATCGTCGTCGGCGACAGCTCGAGCCGCTCGCACTCGGAGTACCACTCGTCGAGGAGCTGGCCCACCGTCGCACCGACGCCGTCGGAGCGGGCGGGGGTCGCCTCGTCGACGAAGGCGCGCAGCGCCTCGTCGGCTTCGCGTGCGGAGCCATGGACAGTGCGCGAGAGCTGGATCGGACGGCCCGACTCGGGGTCGCTCCCGACAAACACCCGAAGCTCCCACACGCCGGGCTTGCGCTGCCGCTTCGTTCCCCGCATAGCCGCATCGTAGGGACACGGTGCCCCAGTAGGGATCATCCTAGGGCTTCTGACCCGAGAAACAGAAGAGCCGGTGCTCTCGCACCGGCTCTGACCTGCACTTTCTTTGGTGGCGGGGGTCATCGACCAAAGCGCGACCGTCGGGTTCACGACCCGATGAAGGCGCTGGTAGGCCGATCGTGCATATGCAGCTGCATACGCACGCGCCTGCTCAGCTCGGGCCGACGGGGTGATCGGTCCCGAGAAACTCAACCGTGGCCGCGACCTGCAAGAGAGCCGCTCATCGCGCACGTCGAACGAACGGCCCCTACCCGGTGTCAGGCCTCGATGGGGGCAGGTCGTCGGCGATCTGAACGCCGAAGGGTGACGCTGCCAGCAACAGCTCAGCCGGGAGCTGCTGG
>JAJZKA010000201.1 GCA_021809805.1 Actinomycetes bacterium | reverse complement strand
GTCTGGATCGCCACAGTTCCAGGGAGCACCTTCGCGAGCAATGCCGGGACGTTCCATTCCTTGGCAGCCGGGAGCACCGTCGCGACAGACGGGGCCGAGGGCGATGCCGGGCGGTCGAACCACGCCACCGCACCGGCGCCAACCCCTCCACCGATGAGGCCCGCGAGCACGGCAGCTGCGGCGGCCAGGCGGCGGACCGGCTGGCGGCGCTCGTCTCGTGGTTCGCCAGGCGCCGGCGTCGCGTCTGTGCTTGTCCAAGTCTCGGTCGGCGCGCTCATCGGACACCACCCGTGCGTTGCGAGTTAGCGTGCAGTATCTCTATCCGCCGGTCGAACTCGGCTTCGTCGATGTCCCCTGCGGCGAAGCGGCGCGCCAGGATTTCCTCTGGCTCAGAGCGGTCGGGGATCGCGCGCGATTCCCTAAAGCGACGCGAACCGAGGAACGTGAGGATTCCCCACGCCAGCACTCCCCAGATGAAAAACATCGGGATGGCCATCACCAGCCATTCCCAGAGGTTCGGCCCGTAACCGATCCCATACCACATCGCTTGCTCCTCTTCTCACCTCTGGTCGGCGGTGCCGGCCGGTCAAGATCAAGTTGAGTGCTGCGAGGTGGACCCGGCACGCAAGTGGGATGGAGACAGCATGAAGATCGCTGAACCAGCCCTGAAGAGCTCAGGCCGGTGGATTCAACGCGACGGCCTTAGCTCGTGACCTCGCACCCTGGTGCCAAGGGCAGACGGATGACAAAGCACGCCCCGCTGCCGGGCTTGCTGCGTAGCGAGACCTCGCCGCCGTGGGCCACCACCAGCTCTTTTACCACTGAAAGGCCGATGCCAGTCCCTCCCTTGTCCCGCCCTGCGCGGCCCCGGAAAAACCGTTCGAAAACCTTCTGCTCCTCGTCGAGGGCCACACCAGGGCCCGAATCGCTCACCTCGATCACCGCCGAGCGTTCCTCGGTGCGCACGAGCAGCCTGACCGACCCCTGCGAGGGAGCGAACTTCGCAGCGTTGGTAAGGAGGTTGGAGATCACCTGATGTATCCGGTGCGGGTCGGCCCACACCACCGCTGGTGCGAGCTCACGGGTGAAGTCGATCGCCTTTGCTGCAAAGTGTCCGGCCAACGCGTCGGCCGCGCCGGCGGCAACCGTGGCGAGGTCGACGGGATGGCGCTCCAAGCTGAGGCCCGCCGCCTCGGCCGAAGCCAGCGTCTGGAGGTCCTCAACCATCCGCCCGAGACGTAGAACCTCTTCGTGGAGCGAGGACAGCGTCCCGGGATTCGGGTCGTTCACCCCATCTACGAGGGCTTCGAGCTCACCTTGGAGCACAGCGATCGGGGTACGCAGCTCGTGGGCTACGTCGGCCACCATGGCATGGCGGAGTCGCTCGGCGCGCTCCAAAGAGGCCACCATGGTCTCGAAGGACCGGCTCAGCTCGCCCAGCTCGCCCGGGCCGGACGCTCCGAGGCTGGCCAGATCCTTGTGGCCGGCCTCGACGGCATGGGCAGCCGCCGTCAGGCGCCGAATGGGTCGGACGAGCACCCTGGTGATCACCACCGCCATGACCAAAGCGACCAGTGCCGCGAGTACGGCGGCCCCGGCGACACCCGTGCCAAGTTCGCTGCGAAACCGCTGGTCGGCCGGGCTGAGCCCCCCGGCAGGAAAGGCGAGGTGGAGGAGCCCGACTCGACGACTACCGACGACGAGCGGATGAGTGCGACGCACCGCTGCAGACGAGCTGAGCAGCCCCACCGGTCCAGCGCGCAACAACACGGCACCGTCGGAGCCCTCGAGCTCCACCTCGGCGCCGACGGCGCTTGCGAGCACTACCGCCGGCTGGAGGTCGCTGCCCGTCCAGCCGCCACGGGCCCGGTAGGCGTTCTCGAGCGCTGAGGTCATCGCCGCAGTCGTACGCCGTTGGCTCGTTGCCGCCAGCTGCGCAACATCGGCGCGTTGCACGAAAAGGGTCACCACGGCCACCGTAGCGATCGCGACTACCGCCACGGCGACGAACGCGACGGCTAGGCGGGTCCCGAGCGCTCCGAGCCTCCGCGTCGCCACCACCGTTATCGGTCGCGCCGCAGGCCGAGGCGGTAGCCGCCGCCGAGCACGGTCTGGATCACCTGCGGGGCTGCCGGGTCGAGCTCCACCTTTCGGCGTAGGTTCTTCACGTGTGAGTCCACCGTGCGTTCGTAACCCTCGAACTCATAGCCGCGCACCCGGTTGATCAGCTCGTAGCGGCTGTAGACTCGCCCCGGCGCGCCGGCCAACGCGACGAGTATCCCCCACTCGGTTGGCGTGAGCTCGACCAGCTCACCGCGCACGTCTATCCGATGGCGCTCCTCGTCTATACACAACAAGCCCTCCCCATAAGAGGCAACGCTGGACTCGTCGGGCGCTGATCGGCCCCGCCGCAAGATCGCCTGCACCCGTAAGACCAGCTCGCGTGGGCTGAACGGCTTGGTCACGTAGTCATCGGCACCGACCTCCAAGCCGGCGATACGGTCGCGTTCCTCGCTCTTGGCCGTCAGCATCACGATCGGCACGTCCGAGAACGACCGCAGCTCCCGCGCCACCTCCTCGCCGGGGACGTCGGGGAGCCCGAGGTCCAAGACCACAAGGTCGACAGAGCTGTGTCGGGCGAAGCTGATCGCCTCGGCTCCCGACGCGGTCGAGAACACCACGATGCCCTCTCGCTCGAGATAGGAGCGGACCAGCTCTCTCAGCTTGTACTCGTCTTCGACGACCATCACCGTGGGCATCGCCGATCACCTCCGATCCCCTGCACAGTATCGGCTCTCTCCGTACGTCCAGTAGGCTCCCTGCATCCGGCTCCTTCGTCCCGTCACCATGCAGCCCGGTGCGCCGGGGCGGTCTCCATACCGCCTCCACAGTCCCTCGATGCCCTCCCCACATAATCGTGTTGGCATAGGAACTGGCATCAGATCAGTAGAACCGAGGAGTCAACATGTCCGTCTCGCACTGCCCGCTGTGCCCACTCATCTTCCAGTTCCGCACGGAGGTGGAAGACCATCTCAGGAACGATCACCGCTCCCGAGCAGAGGAAGAAGCCGACCTCGGCAAGGAACTTGAAGGAGCGCCACACGAACTGACCTGGTTGCGGCTCAGAGCACTCCAGTCTGCCGCATCAGACCCCTCGGTGTCGCTGCTGCTCGACACTGCCCCGGGGGCCATGATGACCTCGCTTGACGCGGCACGCCTCCATCGTCTCGCTCGCAAGGCCCGCCAGCGCCTCAGCCTCGAGGTGCGAGGTGGCGACCTCAGCCACCTCGAGCACCGCCTTGCCCGGGCCGTCGCCGCAGCGGAGGGTGGTCCGACTGATTGCGGGATTGCAGTACTCGTAAGTGCCAGACAGCTCGCAATTGTCCGGCTCCCCCTCGAGCCCAAGGAGAGGGTTGTTGTCGATCCGACGTTTGCTACCCGAGACCTGTTCGACGCGCTTCAGTCCTTTCCCGTATATCGCGTTGTTGTTCTCGACCCTGGCGCGCCACGGCTCTTCGAAGGCAGCGCACATTCGCTCGCGGAGATCACAGAGGACACCGGGGTCCTTGCGACAGGGGCTCTCCCAGCATCCCGGCTGTGGGGCATAGGCCGGGCCGTCACCGGTCGGGTTGAATCACTGACGCCGCGTCTGCACCGGCTACAAGCCACCGTGGACATGACCGACGAATTGCTCGACATGCGAAGCGATGCTACCGCTGTGCTCCCACTCGTCATCGTCGGTACTGCACGCGTGGTCTCTTTGTTCCGTCGTCGCTCACGCCACGAACCAGACGTGATCGGCCACGTACGGCATATCCAGCGACGGCCCTCGGTTCACGAGATCCAGATGCTCGTCGCGCCTGCAGTCGAATCTCTGCGGCGACGATGCGCTGACGAACGGGTCGCCCAGCTCGAACGGGCGGAGAGCAAACAAGCACTTGCCTGGGGAATCGAGTCCGCCCTACGGGCAGTTCTTGCAGGCCAAGTCGAGCACCTGTGGGTCGGGCGAGATTACATGGTGCCCGCACGAGCCCTCGGTCGCGACGGGGCACTCCAGATCGTTGACGATCCCGAGACGCCCGGTGTCGTCGACGACATCGTCGACGACCTCATCGAAATCGCCGTAAGCAAGGGAACACCGACCGATATCGTCGACCTCAACGCATCTGACCCTGGCCGTGCGTGCCCCGACCGTGCTGAGGGAGGCGTGGCCGTGCAGATCAGGCCCGCAGCCGCCGGCCCGTCCATGACGCCAAGTACCACAGCGGCCTGATGGCACCCATCACTCTCAAAAACGATGCCCTCAAACGAACTGAGGACCCGCTTGGGAGGATCGAGCCGACCCGCCGCCTGAGGCACTGCGGCCAACAGCCCGCAAGAGGAGAGATCATGCCCGCCCTCGCGATCGAGCAGGACCAGACTGCGCCCACTCGAGCGTGCAGTACTACCGCCGGCATCGCCACACTGACCGATCAGCTCCAGGCCGTTGCCGCCTCTCTGGCCCACATTGATTGGGACTGCTCGGACGCCGCCACTTGGATCGCGCTCAACGCCGCCCTGGCTTCTGTGCACGTTGCCCTAATCATGCTTGGGGACGTGGTTCTCCACGACGCCGAAGCACCTGCTCGAACCGACCGACCGACAACTCCGATGGGCGATCCAGAACACCGCGACTGCTTTCTGAGCAACAACTTGCGATATGGAACGAACGCGTCTCCTCGTTAGTCTTCGCCGACCAGCCTGAAACTGGCGTCGCCCCAGTCCGTGGGGCCTCTGCTCGGCGAGGCCGGGCAAGGGTCTTTCGGTCCTACTTCGCTACCCATCCTCTTCTTCGCTCCGAGGCAGGAGAACCGTGGATCCACGAGGACCGCTCCGTAGAATTACGGTGGCTGGGACCACCGGCGATCACGATACCCAGCCGTGCCGCGCAGGCACCTGGTGTCGATCGACAACGTCATCAGTTGGGCGCCGCTCACCCAGAGCAGTCCCCCGCCGATAGCGCGTCGGTATGAACAGCCGATTACGGCAGCCGGCGAGCCCCACTGGTACCGGTAGTCGGGCAGGCTCGGTCCCACCGGTTTCGTGGTCGGGTGCTCGTTTTGCATCGCCGGGGCGTACGCTCGGTGAACCGCCCCCATCGGTCCCGAGAGCGCAGGCCCTTCCGGGCCGCCCAGATGTCGTGGTCGGTCCGGCGCTGGCAGACT
>JAJZKA010000036.1 GCA_021809805.1 Actinomycetes bacterium | reverse complement strand
CAGATTCTGCCCCACGAGGGGTGAAAGGGGGTGGATGCCAGGGGACTCAGTCCGGTCTCGGAGGCGGAAGACCTACCTGACCAGGGAGAACCAACGAGGGGGGCTCACTCCAGCGGAGCCACACCCACCTGGATCTCACCGATCTCACCAGGGCCGACCGGCTCCCCCTCTTCGGTGCCGAGGCGGACCTCCGCGTCGACCGCTGGATAGCCGCAAGAACCGAGCAGCTCCTCGTCGAGATGGTCGGCCTGGTCCAGGACGCTGATGCACAGGGGCGCCTCGGTCTGCCCGTAGTACTGGGCGAAGATCGGACCCCAGGCTGCCATCGCCTGGTCGAGCACCGGTCGAGGCATAGGGCTCGCGCCGTAGATGACGGTGCGCAACGAGGAGACGTCGGCATCTTCGACCGCACCGCTCGCGAAGAGCATGCCGAGCATGGTGGGCACCAGGTTCACCTCGGTGACGTGGTAGCGGGCGATCGCGTCCAGGAATTCCTGGGGCTCGAAACGGGGCAGGATCGCCGTCGTGGCACCCCGGAGCCAGTAGGGCAGCACGAAGGTGCCACTCGCGTGGATCAGGGAGGCGGCGTGGAGCATGACCGACTCTCGGCTGGGATCGAGCAGGTTCGTCAAGATGTTCGTGGCGATGGCGCCGTAGGTGGCTTGTGTGTGGGTCACGGCCTTGAGCGTTCCGGTGGTGCCCGAGGTGTAGAGCAGCAGCACGCGGTCGTTGGCGCTGATGTCGAGGTGAGGGTCGGAGCTCGGGGCACCTGCCGCGTCGGCGAGAAGGTCGCTGCCGTCGCTGGCCCCCGGTCCGCCGAGGCCGATCGCGAACAGGCCCGGCACCCGCGTGCAGAGCATGGTGGCGGTCTCCTCGAGCTCCGGTGCATGGACCAGCCAGCGGGCGTCGGTCTCGACGAGCATCCGCTCGTGCTCGTTCACCGAGAGGCGCGCGTTGAGCGGTACCCGCACGATTCCTGCCTCCAGGCAGGCGAAGTCCAGCGAGACCGACCAAAGACCGTTACCGACCAGCAGCGCCACCCGGTCACCTTGGCCGATGCCGCGCCGGAGCAGGGAGTTCGCCAATCGGCTCGCCGCCTCGTACGTCTGGCGGAAGGTCAAGACGTCGTCGCCAAAGCGCACCGCCGTCCGATCCGCGAAACGCTCAGCCCCCCGGCGCACCATGTCCACTGCGAGCACCATGCCGTCTCCTCGCACGGCCGACACCGAGGCGGCTCGCGCACGCCTCGCATTCTGCCACGCCCACAGGCGCACGCCTGGCACTGCGCCGCGCCCACAGGGTCGTCCCGAGACCCAGGCCGCGCACCATGCCGCCGGCTCGAGCGGCCGAACCGCACTCCCCCACTGAGCACGACAGACGGGGCGAGCGCGACCGCCTCGATCTCGACAGTGGCACCGTAGGGCAGGCTCGACACCTCGATGAACGTCCGGGCCGGGCGCGGCGTGGCGAAGAGGTCCATGTACTGCTGGTTGGCCTCATCCCGCAGGGTGATGTCGGTAACGTAGTACGTAGCGCGGACCACGTCTTCGAGAGCACCGCCTACCGTCGCCAGCCGGTCGGCCAACCGGTCCATGGCCGCGTCGAGCGCGGCGCGGCGACCGGCTACTGCAATGCCGTTGGCGTCCACCGACAGCGCTCCTGAGACGTAGACCATGCCGGCCGCGACAGTGGCCGGGCTGTAGGGGTGATCGTCCCCGCTCATGGGACTTGCACCACCGTCGGCGCATCGGCGACGCGGAGAGATTGTCCGCCAGCAGGGGAACCGGACCCAGACGGCGGCGCCACACGTAAATCCCCCTCGCCGATCCCGCCTCGGGTGCCAGGCCCGTCATCAGTGAGCTCGGCCACCTGGCGTTCCGCCTCGGCCCGCATGAGCCGCCTGACACGAACCACTCCTAGGTCGTGCTGGTAGAGGTGCTCAGCCGCGTCGGCATCAAGCGCCATGGCCTCCAGCATCAGCCGGTCTTGTTCCAGCACGGCCCAGTGACGCTCCTCAAGGGTGGTGCGGTACAGGAACCGCCACACACTGCGCTGCCATCCCTGGACCCGACGGTACCGCCAGAAGAACACCTTGCAGGACGTGGCCGTCGCCGGCGTCACCATGCCTACCACCCCGAACGGACCGCCCGGGCCACCGCTCGGAGGGTACGGGATGGCCAGGTTCACCCAGTCGACCCCGGTCCGGCAGAGCTCCACCCAGTCGAAATTGGTGTTCTGCTGGTCGGTCTTCTCGAAGTAGAACCCACGGTCGGTCTCACGGATCTTGAACGATGCCGTCGTCGACCCGGCGAACATGGAGTGCGACTCCCGGTGCAAGAACGCGCCGTGCATGGGATCGAGCACGTTCTCGGCGGCGAACCGCCACGGTACGTCCCACTCCGCGTAGCAGAGGAAGCTCGATACGGCCTCGTCGCGGAGATATTCGGGGGGGACGAGGGTCCCTGGCTGCTGGTGCTTCTCGTCGCCGAACCATGCCAGCACTGCCCCGGCGAACTCCTCGAGCGGCAGGCTGCGCACGATCCGGCGGCCTTCCATCTTGCAACCGGGCATTCCGGGCACACAGACCACGGTTCCGCTGCCGTCAACCTGCACGCCGTGGTAGGCACATGCGATCCGGTTGCCGAGATGACTGCCGGGCGACAGCGGTGCGCCTCGGTGGGGACAGCGATCCGCCAGCATGTGGAGGGCACCGTCAGGCTCCCGGAACAGCACCCAGTGCTCGCCCAGGCAGGTGACCCGACGCATGGCACCGGGCTCGACGAAGCTGGACGGGCACACGGCATACCAGCGGTTACGCAAGCCGGTAGCCAGCAATTCTTCGACGTTCGCGCTTCCCCTCAGTCGTGCCATCTCATGCTCCCAACACGCGCATCTGCTCGACGAACGCGGCTTCGCTCCACTCGCCGCCGTCGGGGCTGACGATCATCGCGGCATTGAGCTCTGATACCAGCTCCGACAACTCGTAGTGGCCCCGAGCAAAGATCTCCTCGATCGTTCGGGCCAGCTTCACCTCGTAGGCCGGCGGGGGCCAGCTTCTCGTCTGGTGAGCCTCAAGGTACTTGTCGTTCATGGGGTCAACCTCCTTTGCGGTTGGTCATTGTGCTGGTCGGGTCTGGGACGCCGGTCGAGTGGACCTGGTCGCCGGCTGAGTCGACCGGGTCGCCGGTGACCGACCGCTCCAGTTGGGGCATGAACCTGCCGACGCTCATGACGGTTCGTCACCGGGGACGATCGCCTCGACGGGGGGCACGAAAGGAGTGGTCATGGGTCCGATAGCAACCACGTCCACCTCTACTAGCGAAGGACCGCCAGCGCCGATCGCTGCGGAGAGCACATCAGCGACGGTTGCCGGATCGTCGACACGATGGTAAGCCAAGCCCGCCGAGCGGGCTACCAGCTCCAGATCGGGCGCCAGGAGATCCACGCCGGCAGCCGGCAAGCCGTGTGCCTGCTGCAGGTTGCGCAGCACGCCGTAGCCGCCGTCGTTGAACACCACCACGGTCACCGGGAGCTGCTCTTGGGCCAGGGTGTAGAGCTCGCCGAGGTGGACGACGAGGCCGCCATCCCCGACGATGACCACTGCCGGGGTTCCGGGCCGTCCCACAGCGGCGCCGATGCCCATGGCCAGTCCCTGGCCGATGCCGCCGCCATGCGCGAAGAGGTTGTCCTGCTCGTGATAGATGGGCAACAGACGATTGCCCCAGCTGCTCGATGGGATGGTGACGTCACGGGCCACGATCCCCCGACGCGGCAGCGCCGTACGGATAGCATCGCAGATCACCACCTGAGCACCGATATGGGCTCGATGCTCACGGCGCACTTCTTCGCGGGCGGCGACAACGCGCTGCCGCCAGTCCCTGTCTGCCGCACCGGGGCGCACGGCGCCAGCTATCGTGGTGACGACGGCACCGGCCTCCCCCACGACACCGACCTTGACCGGGTACACCCGACCGATGGCGTCCGGATCCACGTCGATCTGCACGTGCGCTGCCGGCACACGTAGGCCATACGTTGCGGTCTCGTTGGAACGGAAGTGAGTCCCCACGCTCAAAAGCACGTCGGCTTCGTCCAACAAAGCCTGCCCCGCGGGCATAGTGGCATAGTTCCCGACGCACAGCTCGTGGTCCTCGGGGATCGCGCCGCGTCCTGCGTTACTGGTGAACACCGCCGCCCCTATACGCTCGACCAGCTCCAACAGTTCCCTCCCAGCCCGCCGGCCGCCACCGCCGATCCAGATGGCCGGCCGCCGGGCAGAAACCAGGATCTCAGTAGCGTCAGTGACAGCCTGGACATCGACGACGGCCTCCGTACCAGTGACGCATCGCGCTTGGAGCCCGCCCGCGACAGCGACCAACCGCCGGCCATCGGCCGCTCTGGGGACTGCCGCTTCACCATCTTCTGAGGCTGAGCCGAAGTCACCTGTCGTGCCCGATGGCGGGTGCACCAGGTACTGCAGATCGATCGGCCACTCCACGCTGACCGGTCCACCGGGCAGCCCCAGGGCCTCGGTAACCGCGTCCACCAATGTCCCGCGCGCAGTGTCGGCTCCTGCTACCAGCAGGCATCGGCGCGACACAGCGGCCAACATGGCGTGCTGGTCCCGGGTCTCGTGGATGAAGCCGCGCCCCTGACCCAAGTACCGGGTCGGGATCTGACCGGTGACATGAAGGATCGGCGTGGAGGCAGTTAGCGCCTCCACGAGGGAACCGGCGGCGTTGCCGGCCCCGGTCCCGGTGCTCGTGATGGCACAGCCGAGCCCACCTCGGCTTCTGGCGTACCCGTCCGCGGCACTGACTGCAGCTGCTTCGTGACGCACGGGCACGAAACGCAAATGTTCCTGCACCGCTTGGACCAGTGGCAGATTGTGGATGCTCACGATCCCGAATGCCGTGTCGACACCGGCACCGCGCAACACCTCCACCAGCAGCTCACCTCCGTCGGCTCCAGCGGTCACGCGTGCTCCTCGTCTAGTCGGTCCTGGTGCATCTCGGTCGTCGTTTCGTCCTGCCGATAATCGGCCACTCAGTGGATAGCCCGGTTCACGCCGCCGGCCACGTCCAGGACGGCGCCGGTCACGTACGACGAACGTGGTGAAAGCAAGAAAGCGATCGCATCGGCGACTTCTTCCGCAGTCCCGAAGCGACCCATGGGAATACGGCGCTCCTCGGCCGCGGCGGCCTGCCATTGTTCGTAGCTTTCGCCGGTTGCCGCTGCTTCGAAGCGCCGGTACCACTGACCGGTGTCGATCAGGCCCAGGCAGACGGTATTGACGCGGATCCCCTGGCCGGCGAGCTCCTCGGCCAGGCTGCGTGACAAATTGAGCACGCCGGCTCGGGCTGCACTCGTAGAGATCAGCCGAGGTTCGGGCTGCACGGCGAGCACGGCGTTGACGTTCACCACGGCCGCAGCCGGAGCCTCGCGCAGGCTGTCCAGGCAGGCGAGCGTGGGGTGCAGGGTTGCGGCAAATTTGAGCTCCAGCTCCTCGCGCCAATCATCGAAGTTCAGCTCGGCCAGCCGCTGCATCCGCGAAGCACCGGCATTGTTCACGAGGCCGTCGATCCGACCAAAGCGCTTGCCGACGGATTCTACGAATCGGCCCACTGCCTCCTGGTCGCGTACGTCGCACGCCACGGCGAGCACCCGATCACCCTCCATACCGGCTGCGGCCAAGTTGGCCTGGAGCCGTTCCCCGTCCCGGGCGCACGTGGCGACGAGCACCCCCTCGCCATGAAGCAGCCGAACGGTGGCCAGGCCGACACCAGAGCTTCCACCGGTCACCACTACCACCCGGCCCCGGAGCTGTATGTCCATCAGTGCATCACCCATCCGCCGTCGACGACCAGCAACTGACCGGTGATGAACGCCGCGTCGGGCCCGAGGAGGAAGGCGATGGCACCCACTGTGTCCTCGTGCTCCTGGTCCCGCCCGATAGCGCGGTTTCGGCGATAGAGATCGTGGCGCTCCTGGGGCACCCGATCGGTGGACTCCCCGCGGGTGAGCCCCGGTGCCACAGCGTTCACGGTGATGCCGTCGTCGCCAAGGTCTCGGGCCATAGCCCGGGTGAGCGCCATGACCGCCCCCTTGGAGGCGACGTAGTGAGCCAGTCTCGGCGAACCATACAGGGCGGCATCCGACACGATGTTGACGATCCGTCCGTCGCCGGCAGCGATCATGGCTGGCAGCACCGCCCGCGCTACGAGCCACGGTCCGCGGGCATTCACTGCCATCAGCCGGTCCCACTCCTCCACGTCGATCTCGTAGACGAGCTTGCCTCCCACCGCGTCGGCCAGAGCAGCGTTGTTCACCAGACCGTGCAGGGGTCCTCCCTGCTGGACGTCGTCCACGGCCCTCGAGACCGACTCCGGGTCGGCGACGTCCATGGCCACGAACGTGGCCACCATACCGTTGGCCACGATGTCGCGCTCCGCCGCGTGCCCACGCTCTGCATCCACTTCGGCCAATACGACCTGCGCGCCGTCCGCGGCAAGACGGCGCGCGGTGGCCAGGCCTAGTCCCCTCCCGGCGCCGGTGACCATCACGCGGCGCCCCTGTAGTCCGTCCGACACAACTCAGATCCCCGCCAACGATCCGCTCGGATTTGCTGCACAGGACGGCTCCACGAGACCGTGGCAGCTGCGGGCACCGTATCGTGCCAGTTGGCCCCCATCGATCACTGCAGGGCCTTGGCACTCAACGAGTCGACGTTCTGGCGGGTCACGACCTGCATCGGCGTAGGAACCAGCGGCCCGAAATGCTTGCCGTGCAGCACCTGGACAGCGGTGGCGACTGCGAGCTCTCCCCACGTCACGGGCTTCAGGGCCTGGTCATAGGCCTGTCCGTTGCCGCTCTTGATCGATGCGATGTTCGGCGGGTCCCCGTCCTGGCCCGCCACGAACACACGTTTCGCCGAGATTCCGAGGTTATGCATGGCCTCGAGGGCACCCAGAGCCACCTCGTCGGAGTCAGTGACCACGGCCGCTGCGTGCGGGTTCGCCGTCAGGGCGTTGGTGGCGTCGGTCAGCCCCCCGGTCTCCGAGAGGCTGCCGCTTAGGTCGCTGACGACTTTCACCCCGGGCGATTTCGCCAGCACCTGCGCCCAGCCGGCCGACATGTCGTGGACGAAGCTGATCGTAGGTGGTCCAGTGAGCTCGATGATGTCGCCCTTGCCTCCGATCGACTTCACCACCCACTGCATCATGAGTTTACCGTCCTGCTGCCAGTTGCCGCCGACGTAGGTGGTCTCGTACTGGTTGGCGACCTTGTTCGCGACCGAGATGATCGGGATGCCGGCGGACTTCGCGTCCTCGTAGGCTGGCAGCAGTGCCTGCGGGCTCACCGGTGAGCACAGGATCAGTGACACGTGCTCGGTGATGAAGTCCTGGATCTGCGAGGTCTGGGTGCTGGCACTGCTGTCGGAGTATTGGAAGTCCAGCTTCACGTGGTCGGCTGCCGCCGCCTTCGTCATCCCCTGCGCCATCTCCACGTACAGTGGGATGGTGTTGGAGTAGAAGCTCACGCCGATGACCGGCTCGGCCGTCGACGATTTAGCGGCAGAGCTCGACGCGCTGTGCGCCGCTGCAACCGACGAGCTGCCGGCCGAGCTACAGGCAGCGGCAACGACGGCTACCGCAGCCGTGGCCACCAAGGGCCGGAACCAGCGCCCGCGGGGGCGACTTGGCACACTCGAAGATCGCTGTTGCGCTCGGTCATACATGCATAGCTCCTTTGCCCGTCGTCGGCGTCGGCGTCGAAACGCTCGGCGTCGATGAAGACGGTTGGGTGGATGGATGGACAGACGGCTGGGTGCGTGGTTGGGCACGTTGCTGGGAGGCCGGAGTGACAGGGTCGAGTGAGCTGAGCGCAGAGGCCACTGCCGCTGTAGGCAGCGCGCTCGGGGTGCGAGCTGTGGCACCGACGAGCTCCGCGTCGGTCTGCGAGTGCCGAGCTTGCGAGTCGTCGTCGGCCATAACGGCACCGGTCATCGGAGACGGGCGGCTGGCAGACGCTATCTTGCGACGAAGGAGCTCCGAGGAAGCAGCCAAGATGAACACGATCCCCACCGCCACCTGCTGGTTGGAGTAGCTGACACCGAGCAGTCCCAGCCCGTTCTGCAGGGATCCGATCAGCACGACGCCGAGCACCGTGCGTACCATGCCACCTCGACCGCCATACAGGCTCGTGCCGCCGAGCACGACGGCCGCCGTGCCGTACAACGTATAGATGGTGCCGGCATTGGGTTGCCCGGCCTGAACCTGCGAGGCTAGCGCCAAACCGGCCACGCTGGTCGCCAGCGCGCAGATGACGAAGTTCACGATCCGGGTCCGCTCCACGCGCAGGCCAGAGAGCCGAGCTGCTTGCTGGTTCCCTCCCACCGCATAGGTGCGTAGGCCAAATCCCGTGCGGTGCAGGGCCACGTAGCCGACGACGAACACCACCACCATCAACCACACGATCGACGGCACGCCGAGGAGCTGGGCGTTGGACAGGTCGTTGAACCCGCCGGGTAGACCACCGACCACTGCACCGCTGGACAACGACACTGCGATGCCGTCGCCGATCACCATCATCCCGAGGGTGGTGATGAACGACGGTACCCGGAGGTATGTCGACACGAAGCCGTTCACCAAGCCGAACCCGAGCCCGACGGCCAGTCCGAGCAGCACGCCGATGGCAATGCTATGGGTGATGGTCGTCATGGCGTAGGCAGCCACCACCCCGCTGAGCGCCAGGTTCGCCCCGACACTCAAGTCGAGATCACCGCCGATGATGACGAACGTGGTGCCGGCAGCCACGATGCCGAGCACGGCAGTCTGGCTCAAGATGTTCACCATGTTATGCCCAGTGAGGAAGTACGGCGAGGCGATGCTCAATACCACGATCAAGACCACCAGAACGGCTGGGAGGAACCCCAGATCCACCACCGTCACCAGCGATGGCCGCTGGAACCGTCGGCCGATACCCCGACTGTTGCGCGCGGCTACTCCTGCCGTGTTCGTCTCAGACACAACCGTCCTCCGTCACTGGCTTCTCTCCGGCACCGCCACACCCTGCTTCACCACTGCGCCGCGCCAACCTGGCATCGTGCGCGACCCGATCTCGCCGCCGCTGCCGAACATGCCAGGAGCGTCTCCCAGCGGCCCGCCGGATCTGGCCCCAGCCAGGAACGCTCCGGTCTGCAACGATGTCAGTTGGGCCACATCGGTGGTCGCCGCGTCCACCGTGGCCACCAGCTCACCGGCGTAGAGCACGCCAATGCGGTGACAGAGCGCGATCAGCTCCTCGGGTTCCGACGAGACCAGCACGATGGCCCCACCTCTGGCGGCGAAATCCAGCAGCTGATGGTGGATCGCGACGCGAGCACCGACATCGACGCCATGGGTCGGCTCTTCCACCAGGAGCACCGGCACACCAGCGTGGACCCACTTGGCGATGAGCACCTTCTGCTGGTTGCCACCCGACAGGTGCTCGACCGGCTGGTCCACGTCAGCACAGCGGATGTCCAGGCGCTGACGGTAGTCCTCTGCCACCTGGCGACGTCGCCGGCTCAGTAGCCAACCTCTGCGCACCACGCTCGACAGGTCGCTCATGACGACGTTAGAGGCCACCGACTGTGCCAAGACCAGCCCGGCCCCCTTGCGGTCCTCGGGGATGAACCCGATGCCGGCACCCACGGCGGCAGCCGGCGAGCGCAGGCGGACAGCCCGACCGTTGACCTCGGCGACCGCCTTCGGCCCGCCGAGACCGGCAAGCAAGCGGAGCACCTCGACAGCACCGGAACCAGCCAGGCCGGTCAAGCCGAGAACCTCTCCCCGGTTGAGCTCGATGGAGAAGGCCCGACGGCCCTGAGAGATCGCCAGTCCGGTCACCCGGAGCACCGGATCTACCTGGCGGACATGCGAGACCGACGCCGGTGGCTCAGGTTCGCGCCCGAGCATCATCGTCACCATGCGCTTCGGGTCGATCTCGTCCCGATCGAGCGTGCCCACCAGGCAGCCGTCCCGCAAGATGGTGGCCCGGTCCGCCAGACGGCAGACCTCGTCGAGCCGGTGCGTCACGATCCCCACTGCCTGGCCTTGGGCCCGCAGCCGCTCGACCAGGTCGAAAATGAGCTGCGTCTCGGCTGGTTCGAGTGACGCGGTCGGCTCGTCGAGGATGAGCACTCGCGACTCGTCTGCCAATGCCCGGGCGATCTCGACGAGCTTGCGCTGCCCCGCGCCGAGCTCACCGACGAGACGCCGAGGGTCGAGATCGGTGCCCAGTGCGCTGAGCACATCGCCAGCACGCTCCAGTAGCCGACGCCTCGACAGCACGGGTCCGAGGCGCGGCGCCCGTCTGATGCCGACGACGTTGTCGGCGACGCTCCGGTGGTTGAACAAGTTGTAGTCCTGGTGGACCACGGCCACACCTCGGTCGATGGCGTCCCGAGGTCCGGTAAAGCGTATGCCGGCTCCGTCGAGCTCGAGGCTGCCTTGGCTCGGAGCCAAGGCACCGCTCAGGATCTTCACCAGCGTGCTCTTGCCCGCGCCGTTCTCACCGAGTAGGGCATGGACCTCGCCCGCGCGAAGCCCGAAGTCGACCTCGTGCAGTGCTCGCACGGGCCCGAAAGAGCGGCCGACCGCGCGCGCCCGGAGCACCTCGCCGACAGCCGGAGGGGCCAGTGTCATCAGACGGTCAGTCCCTCGTGATCCCGTACATCGGCGAGGTTTCTGGGTAGGTGGGGAGCATCGGCTTCTGTGCTCCGATCACCACGCAGACGATGGCGTCGTCCTCACCGACGTTCTTCAGGCTGCGGGGCACACCGGGCGGGACGACAGCCATGTCTCGGGGACCGAGCACCCGGGTGACGACCTTGCCGTCGCGGTGGATACCCATTTCGATGCTTCCCTCCACCACGTAGAAGGCTTCCTCCGCATCGTGGTGCACATGCTCGGGGCCTTCGGAGCCCGGCGGCAGCAGCATGTTGGAGAAGGTGAACCCCACCGACGCGATGATCCGATTGTCAGTGTCGTGGTCACCGGTGGCGCCTGATCCTATGTAGCGCAGCTGGGCTCGGCGGTACTGCGCACCGGCCTTGGTCTGGAACGCCAGCGTGTCCCAGTCTGGCTGCCGGGTCGCCTTGGTCAGGACCAAGCTGTCGAGGTAATCGTCGAGATCGCCCTCGAAATACCGCTCGGGGGCGGGAAGAGCCTGCGCTGGCTGTGTGGTCATGGATCTCTCCTTCGTAGATGGCCTGTGGGTGAGATAGGGCTCGGAGACGAGCCCGCCGGTCCGCGTCCGAGAGCTGTACATCGAGTTGGACGAGGCTCGATGGTTGGCGGTGGCTCCAGCGGTGGCGATGAATCGTTGGTTCCGCCCTGAGGCAGCTGCGGGTGCCGTCGAAGCCGAGGACTTCAGATGGCTACCTCGGTTGTCGTTCGACTCGCTTGCTGACTGGGGCGCTGGCAGATCACGTTGGCGGCGGTCGGTCGGGGTTGAGGCGATGCGCGATCTGTACGAACGACGCGATCCAGGCATTGACGGCCTCGGGCTGCTCCTGGTTCGCCAGGTGCCCAGCGCGTGCCACCGAGACCGACACCGCACCACGGATGCCACCAGCGATAGCCTCGCCCTCGGGTGGACCGGTGACGGTGTCGTGCTCGCCGTACAGAGCCAGGACCGGTACGTCGACGTCGTGCAGCTGCTCGCTCAAGTTCGTGCTGGCCATCGCTTCGGCGGCATAGGCATATCCTGGCAGGCGCACTGCACTGGCCATGATCTGTGTCACTGTCGATACGAGCTCCTCGCTGGCACCAGGTGACACCAGACGTGGGGCGCGGGAGCGGGCAAATGCTTCGGCACCCACGACGCGCAGCTCGTCGGCTCGAGCTCGCATCGAGGAAGCGGCTTCGGCGCTACGGCCTGAGCCCCGGCTGGCACCGACGAGGACGACCCCGTGCAGCAGGTGACGAGCGCGAAGTGCCACCTGCAAGGCGACCACAGCACCCCACGACACGCCGAGAAGATGCACTCGCCGGCCCATCCGGTGCATGAGGTCGACGACCGCCTCGGCGTACCCGGCCATGCCCGGCGGTGCAAGAGGGTCACCAGAGGCACCATACCCTGGCGCGTCCCAAGCCAGGAGCCGGTGGGCAGGTGCCAGCCCCGACAGCTGAGTGGAGAACGATGCCGAAGACGAGCCGATCCCATGAAGGCACAGGATCACCGGGCGTCTGTCGGCATCGTAAGAGCCGGTGGATCTCACGGGGGTAGCTGAGCCAGTGGGTAGCGCGGCATCGCTGTCCACCCAGTGCAGCGGTCCCACAGACGACGGCGGCTGGCGGACAGCTGTCAGTGGGCTCGGTGCAGTCACCGGCCGTTCTCCGTGCGAGAACGACGGAGCCACCCGGCCATCTCGGCGCGAAGCTCCGGATGCCCGGCAAAGGCGCCGGGATCCTCCGCGCCGCGCATGCACTGGCGGATGCGGTCCGGCGGCGGACCAGCTGTTCCCCAGAGATCAGAGAGCTCCGGCGTCCTGGGCCAGACTCGGGGCAGCCATGAAGCTTCGTGGATCTGCTGGACGTCTGCGGTCAGCTCGCAGACCGTCTGCGACGGATCGGTGAAGTAGCTGAAGGTGTTGTTCCCCGGGCCGTGGCGACCGGGCCCCCACTGCGAGACGATGCCGTGGTGGCGTAGCCGCCCGATGGCCCGCATGAACTGGTCGATCGATGCGAGCTCGTAAGCTACGTGGTTCACCGACGCCCACGGCGCCTGATTGAACGCCACGCAGTGGTGATAGCTGTTGCAGCGCAGGAAGGCCATTTGGTGCTCCGACCAGTCGCTGAGACGCAGGCCGAGCACCGAGGTGTAGAAGCCGACGGCGCTGTCGACGTCCGCTGTGTTGAAGACGACGTGGGTGACGCCGATGGGCACGGATCGGTCGCCGTCGAGCGGTGCGACGGCCGCAGTCTCCGCGACGATCTCGACGACTCGTCCTTCAGGATCCGCGAAACGCACGCCGTAGCCCCCGCCGGGGCCCTTGGAGACCGCCGGCTCGTCGAGCAACGGAATGCCCATGGCCCCAAGAGCACGGGCGGCATCGTCGACCTCGCGCCGCTCGGCGACGGCGAAGGACATCTCCCCCAGGCCTGGGACATCGCCATGGCGCAAGACGAGCACGTGGTGCTCGGGGCCTGTTCCTCGCAGCCAGGCAGTCGACGCCTCGCTCGCAACCGGCTGGAGCCCCCAGACCTCGACGTAGAAGTCGACTGCTTCGGCAAGTGCCGGCGTGATCAGCGTGACGGAGCGTAGTGCGCGAAGGCGGGTCACCGGCTCTCTCTCAGCCGGCTCTCTCTCGCTCTCAACCGGTTCTCTCTCAACCACGACCCATTTCCCCTCCCACCACGGCAACCCTAGCAACTATCTTAGTGCTAAGATATTCAGTGTCAAGATGCATGGGGAGATTTTCTCGCCGCGATCGAGACTGTCGGCCAGATGTCCAGGTAGGCGCTTCGTCCAGGTGCCGCCTCGGCTAACACCGACAGCTCCGCCACCGGGCACGCCCGGCGGCTGCCTCTGCCCGACCCCGTGGCTCCGCTGGACCGCCGGTGCCGTCAGCCGAGCGCCCATGGCAGAGTCTCACCAGCGAGATCCCAGTACAGGCTCTTCTGCCGTTGGTAAGCACGGAGCCCGTCGATGCCCTTTTCGCGACCGAGCCCACTCGCCCGCATTCCGCCGAAGGGAGTGGAGATGGAGAACTGCTTGTACGTGTTGATCCAGATCGTGCCGGCGTCCAACCGGCGAGCCAGCCACCATGCACGGCGATAGTCGGCTGTCCATATCCCTGCAGCCAGGCCGTACACGGTGCCGTTGGCCTGGGCGACGAGGTCTTCCTCGTCCACGAACGGCAGGACGACGAGGACGGGACCGAAGATCTCTTCCTGACAGGCGCCAGCCGTAGCCGGTAGCCCGTCGATGACCGTGGGCAGGTAGTACGCCCCGCCAGCCAGCTCCTCTGCCTCGGGGGGATGGCCTCCACAGCAGATCCGGCCCCCTTCAGCGCGTGCCTGCTCCACATAGCCCGCCACCCGGTCCCGGTGCGCGGATGACACAAGTGGGCCAACATGCACGCCGGGAGCAGTCCCCGGCCCGACACGCAGTGCCTGGGCCCCGGCCACCACCGCTTCGAGAACCTCGTCGTAGCGTTCGACCTGCACGAACAGCCGGGAACCGGCGATACAGCTCTGCCCGGTCGATGAGAAGATGCCGAACAACACTCCGGCGACCGCCTGGTCTATCTCGGCGTCGGCGAAGACCACGGTCGGCGACTTGCCACCGAGCTCCAAGGAGACCGGCATGACCTTCTCGGCGGCCACGGCGCCGATGCGACGCCCGGTCTCGGTGCCACCGGTGAACGACACCTTGCCGACGCCGGGATGGCACACGACGGCCTCGCCGACCACGGCACCACTACCGGGAAGCACGCTCAGCAGGCCAGGGGGGAACCCGTGGTCGGTGATGGTGTCGGTGACGAGCCGACCGAGGACGAGCGAGACCAGCGGCGTCCACTCTGCTGGCTTCAGCACCACGGCGTTACCCGCGGCAAGAGCCGGGGCCATCTTCTGTGCATCGCTGGCGATCGGCGAGTTCCACGGCGTGATGGCACCGACGACACCGATCGGCTCGTGGATGCTCATGGTCAAGTACGGACCACGCCGGGGTGTGAGCTGGTCTTCGGCGGTCTCCACCACCGCAGCGAAATACCGGAAAAGGGCTATCCGTCTGAGTACAGTGACCACAAGATGTAGCGGTGATGAGGGCCTGTTCGGCCCTACCCGTTGGGGTCGTCTCGAGAGGAGCTGTACTCAGACGGATACCCCCTTTACCGGAATGTCCCGGCCGCGCTGGCCACGAGGGCTCCGGTCTCCGTCAGGGTCTTGCCGGTGTTCGCAGTCTGCAGGCGCGCCAAGGTGCCCGCAGCGTCTTCTATCCGATGGGCGATGTCGCGCAGCAGCCCGGCGCGATCGCTCGGCAGCAGGTCGTGCCAACGGTCGTCGGCTGCAGCACGACCACCGGCTCGTACCGCCCGGTCGACCTGATCCGGATCGGCACCGTGGATCGCGGCCAGCAGGGTACCGTCAGCGGGGTCCTGCACGAAAAGCCGCTCGCCTGCACCCTGACACCACTGCCCTCCGACCAGGATCTCGTCGGCGATCGGCAGCCCACTGAACTGGTCGACCTCGGCACGGGCCCGGCCATCCCCAGCACCCGCCTCGAAAAGCTGGGGGTCATTCTCGGCGTGCATGCGAGCTCCCGACAATACTATTCATTCGAAAAGATTAGGACTAAACTTCTTTGATAGCAACTATTTTGCAGCTCAGCCCAGATATCCTGCTGGAGCAGCAGGTGGCCAGAAATGCAGCCGAAACCACCTAAGACAAGGGGGAACATGACGCGGGCACCGACACGAGACGCTGACGACATGGTCGAGAGCGCGGTGGCACGACGGCTCCAGGTGCCTGATGCTGTCGCCGAGGCGGTGTGCCAGTGGCATCGGGAGCGGCCCGAGCTCGACGCATCGCCAATGCTGATCTTCGGCCGTATCGCCCGTATCTTCTCCCTACAGCGCTCTGCCCAGGCGAAGGTGCACGGCCCGTTCGGGCTCTCGCATGCAGCCTTCGACATGTTGGCCAACTTGCGCCGCTCTGGGGCGCCGCACCGCAAGACTGCCACCTCTCTGGCCCGGTCGTCGCTGATCAGCACCGGTGGCGCCACCTTCCGGATGGACGGTCTCGAGGAAGCGGGCCTCATCCAGCGCGTCCGCGACCCCGTCGACCGTCGGGTGGTCTACGCCGAGCTCACCGCTGAGGGACTGGCAGTCATCGATCGAGCCATCGAGCGCCATCTCGAGCTGTTCGAGCACCTGCTCGCCGATCTCGACGACGAGGAACGCTCCCAGCTCGTAGCGCTCCTTGCGAAGCTCGAGGCCTCTGTCGCCCGCCACGGCCAGGGCCTCGCCGACACCTCCTGAGCGACCCCACTCGGTCCGCAGGGTGGCGCCTGCGTCAACGATCCCCGGGCAGGCGATCGCCAGCGCCTGCGTCGTGTGTGAGTCGGAGGCGCCCAAGCTCGACAAGCACCCGATAGCTGTAGCGAACCAGAAGTGGTGCCGCTCAGGGCCGTCGAGGTGGCGACGGGCAGCAGCCGGTCACACACCGGTCCGGAGCTGGCGCGAAGCGCCCGACAGCCAGCCGGGGCAGCGAGGGGTCGAGCCGCTCCGCCACCAGCTGGCAGATCATGTCGACGAACCGGGGATCGGCACCCGGCGTGGCTGCTCGCAGCACCCGCTGGCCCCGCTGCGCACCGGCCGCTGCGGCCACCGTGTCGAGGTCGTAGACGACCTCCATGTGCTCCGACACGAAGCCGATAGGTGCAAGCACCACGGTGCTGCCCGCGGGTAGCTCGGCCATGGCATCCACCACATCAGGTGCCAGCCACGGCTGAGATGGTGGCCCCGACCGGCTCTGCCACACCAGACGCCAACCTCCGTCGGGAACGCCGGCGGCGGTAGCGACCAGACGTGCCGTTTCGGTCAGCTGTGCCACGTACTCGCAGGTCGCTGCCGTCGACACCGGGATGCTGTGCGCGGTGAAGAGCACCGGAGGCATCTCTACGCCCGCTGTGCGGACAGTCCTCTGCACTGTGGCGGGCTGGGGCGTGGCGGGCTGGGGCGTGGCGGGCTGGGGCGTGGCGGGCTGGGGCGTGGCGGGCTGGGGCGTGGCGGGCTGGGGCGTGGTGCCAGCGGAAGCCTCTGCGAGCGACTCCCGAAGCGAGGCCACCCAGGTCTCGACGAAGCGGGGATGGTTGAAGAAGAGGCGCAGCTTGTCCACGATCGGGGCCCCCGCGCCGACGACAGCCCGAGCAGCCGTGATGTCCTCGAGGTACTGCCGGCACCCGCTGTAGGAGCCGTAGGCGGAAGTGACGAAGGCCAGTGCTCGCCGCACCCCGTCGTCGCGCATACGGGCCAGCTCGTCGGAGAGCATCGGCCGCCAGTGGCGGTTCCCCCAGTAGACCGGGAGATCGATACCGGCCGCGGCCAAGGCGGCACCAAGCGCGCCGACCAGCGCCCGGTTCTGCGCGTTCATCGGGGAGATCCCGCCGAAGCGGTAGTAGTGCTCGGCCACCTCGGCTATCCGCTGCTCTGGCACATCTCGGCCCCGCGAGACGTTTCGCAGGAAGGGAAGGACCTCGTCGCGACCCTCAGGTCCTCCGAACGACACGATCAGCAGCGCGTCGTAAGGGGTGTCGGGGGTGTCGGGGGTGTCGGGGGTGTCGGGGGTGTTCGACCTCATGGGAGCCCGCTGCATCTGCTCGGCTTCATCCCCCGCGTCTATTCCCCGGGTCCATCGACATCCCCGCGTCCACCGGCAGATCGCTCACGACGGCAGCCTACCGAGCAGCCGCAACGCTCAGGTCCGCCTCGCATCCCGCAACAGCCCACACGCTCAGGTCCGCCTCGCATCCCGCAACAGCCCACACGCTCAGGTCCGGCTCGGGGGGGAGCCGTGCGTAGCGTGCGACGGTCGCTCGCCACGCAAGCGTGCGACATAGCGCTCTGCCGAGCGGCGGATGGCGCGGGCTCCATCCTCGACGACGACCCGGCCCCACCACCCCCCGTAGACGCGGTCGAAGCTGAAGCGCTCCACGCGGGCTGCGATGTCGAGCACCGTGCGCTCGTCGAGGGGGATCAGGTTCGGGTAGCTCCACATGAAGCTCACCCAGTCGCGGTCCTGGACGACGGTGATGGTGTCGCCGGTGAGCAGGACGCCGCGCTGACCTGCCCCGGCCGGCCAGTGCAAGACGGCCGCCCCGTCGAAGTGCCCGCCAATACGCGCCAAGGTGAGCCCTGCTATGGGCTCGGCCTCGTCGTCGAACAGCTCGATGCGCGGTGAGGGACGCGCTATCCAGTCCCGATCGGCTCGAGGGACGAGCACGCGAGCGTCGAACGCATCGGCGATGTCGATGTTCGCTCCGTAGAAGTGCGGGTGCGACATGCAGATCACGTCGACGCCACCGAGCTCGAGGATCTGGCGGCAGGCCGCGTCGTCGATCAGCGCGACGCAGTCCCAGAGCACGTTGCCCTGCGGGGTGCACACGAGCAGGGCTCGTTGCCCGATCCCGAACGCCGGCTCGATCCCGACGCCGATCAGGTTCGGCTCCTCCTCGCGTAGCTCGCTGCGGTGGTCTCTCACCAGGTCCCTCGCCGTGGTCCATCGCTGCCCCTGCCAGCCGACGTACTGGCGCTCGTCCTCGCAGATCGGACAGTGAGCGGGCGGCTCCTCGGTGTCTGGGTACTGCACCGCGCAGGTAGCACAGATCCAAGCAGGCATCTCCTTATCCTCGCCGATCTCTCTGCCCTGACCCAGCCAGCCGTCGACGCGAGCGGCGGCGGCCTGCACACCCAGGAGTGCGAACCTGTCGGCCGAGGAGCTCTCCCTCCCGGTGCTGGTGGTGAGCCAGTTCACGCTGTACGCCGACACGTCGCGGGGCCGGCGACCGTCTTGCGTCCACGCGGCGGGTCCCGAGGAGGCCGAGCCATTGGTCGATGCCGTGGCAGGCCAGCTGGGCAGCCTGAACGCGCAGGTCGCCTCCGGGCGGTTCCGCACGTCGATGCAGGTGTCGCTCGTGAACGACGGGCCGTTCACGATCCTGCTCGAGACCTGACCCCGCCGACGGGGTCCGGGCAGCCGGCGACCACGCACGGATACGTCAGCGGACCCCGAGGAGCAGCTCCACGACGAGCTGGTCCAGTCGTTCGTGGCCCAAGCCGCGTGTGGCGACCTCCTCGAGCCACCCCTGCTGGTCCCGCTTGGCGCTCACGTGCGCCCGCAGCACCTGCGCCGTGTCCTCCCACGTCGGCTCCGCAAGCGACGGGACACCCGCTGCTACCAGCGCCGCCTGGATCTCCTCGTCGGCCGCCCAGCGTCTCGCCTTGTCGGCGAGCATCAGGTAGGTCCGCATGCACCCCTTGGCGAACTCCCAGACGCCCTCGGGGTCCTCTGTGCGATAGGCGTGGGCGTCGAAGTGCCGCATGCCCTCCCACCTGGCGTCTTCGAGCAGCTTCACCAAGAAGAACGCCTCCTTCACCTCCTCCGAACCGAACCGGAAGTCCTGGTCGTAGCGGCCAGGGAGCTGTGCGTTCAGGTCGATGTGGAAGAGCTTGCCCGCCCAGAGGGCCTGGGCCACCGCCTGGTGGAACGACAACCCTGACATGGTCTCGTGGGCGAACTCGGGGTTCACACCGACCATCTCGGGCAACGCGAGGCGCTCGATGAAGGCCAGTGCGTGGCCGACCGTCGGCAGCAGCATGATCCCCCGAGGCTCGTTCGGCTTCGGCTCCAGGGCGAAGCGCAGGTCGTACCCGCGCTCTCGGACGTAGTCGCAGAGCAGGTTGATGGCCTCGGCGTAGCGATCGAGAGCCAGGCGCACGTCGGTGGCGCCCTGAGCCTCCACCCCCTCCCGTCCGCCCCAGAGCACGTGGACCGTGGCGCCGAGCTCGACGCCGAGGTCGATGGAGTCCATCACCTTCGCCACGGCGAGGCGCCGGACGTCGGGGTCGTTGGCGGTGAACGCCCCGCCTTTGAAGACCGGGTGGCTGAAGAGGTTCGTCGTCGTCATCGGCACGGTCATCCCCGTGGCGTCGAGCACCGCCCGGAACCGCTTCAAGATGGTCTCACGCTCGCTGGGCGAGGAGCCGGGGGGGATGAGGTCGTCGTCGTGGAACGACACGCCGTAGGCGCCGAGCTCGGCCAGGCGCTGCACGGACACGACCGGGTCCAGTGGTGGCCGGACCTCCGAGCCGAAGACGTCTCTCCCAGGGTTGCCCACCGTCCAGAGCCCGAAGGTGAAGCGGTCCTCCTTGCGCGGCGTGAATGCGTCCGATCCCGAGCCGTCTGTTCGCTGACCCATGTGCCTAACCTCCACCTTTCCCGTTGTCTCACCGTCTCGACTACTGCAGGGACTCCCCCACCCCGCTGATGTCGCCGTTGACCGCCTCCATCAGTGCGCTCGTGTCACCTTCGACTCGCCGCTCTGAGATCACCCGTCCGTGGCGCATCACGACCACCTTCTCCGCGCAGCGCAATGCCTGCGCAGTGTTGTGCATGATCACGAGCACCGCTACCCCTCGTGCCTTCGCCCGTCCGATGTACTCGAAGACCTTCTCCGTCTCCTTCACCGACAGGGCGGCAGTCGGCTCGTCGAGGAGGAGCACCTTCTGCTCGAAGTGCACGGCCCGGCCGATGCTGAGCGCCTGCTGCTCACCGCCGGACATGCGCATCACGTTCTGGTCGACCGATCTCAGGTTGCGAAGACCGATCTCCTTAAGACTCTCCTCCGCCTCCCACCGCATCCGGCGAACGTCCAGGCGCCCCTTCGTGCGCAGCTCGGCGCCCAGGAAGAAGTTGCGCCACACGCTCATGGTAGGGACGAGCCCCAGATCCTGGTAGACCGTGGCGATGCCGGCACGGCGGGCGGCTTGGGAGCTCGAGAAGCGCACCTTCTTTCCCGTCACGTACAGCTCGCCACTGGTCGGCGAGAGCGCACCGGAGATCATCTTCACCACGGTGGACTTCCCGGCGCCGTTGTCCCCCAGCAGCGCCATTGCCTCACCGGGGTATATGCAGAAGCTGACGTCACGCACCGCCCAGGCCACCCCGAAACGCTTGCTCACCTTGCGGAGCTCCAGCGCTGGCGTCCGGGTGGAAGCGTCCGGCTGGCCGACCACTGGCGCGGGGCGCACCCCGTCGTCGGCGACCACCCCGCCGCCTAGCGCCAGCGAGCCGTCCTGCGCCACACCGGCACCCGGGGTCGGCCCCACCCCCTCCCCGGCGTCGGCGGTCTCCGTGTGCTGATCACTCACCACCATACAGCTCCTCTCGACTCAGGGCCTCGCTGCCGGAGAACGCCCGCTGGATCCGCAACCGCTCCGTCATGCGCTTGGTGAAATTCCCCAGTCCCTCGACCTTGGCCTGCAGCGCGACGGCGCCGATCAGCACGATCCCCACGAACAGCTCGTAGTACGTGGTCGAGGCCCCGGAGAGCACCAGCCCAACCGTCAGCACACCGAGGAAGAGCGACCCGATCGCCCCGCCATACACGGTGCCCACCCCACCGAAGAGCGCCGTGCCACCGATGACCGCAGCGGCGATAGCCTCGAGCTGGAGCCCCGAGCCCGCGGACGCCTCGATGTCCCCGAGGTGCGCGAAGAGCACGATCCCCGAGAAGGCCGCGAACATCCCGCACAGGACGAACAGGGTCATCTTGGTGCGCACGACACGCACCCCGATGTTCTTGGCCACCTCCGGCTTCCCGCCGGCAGCGAAGACGTGGTTCCCGAACGCCGTCTTGTGCAGCACCAACCCCATGACGACGACGAGGCCGATCCACCACACCACCTCCCAGCGCACGGGCAGGCCGAACACGTACCCGCCGAACATGTGGAACGAGGCCGGCAACGAGATCGCCGAGATCGGTGCCGCCCCGGTCACCAGCAGGACCATGCCGGCGACGACGTAGCTGGTGCCCAGGGTCGTGATGAACGAAGGAATCCCGAAGGAGAGGGTGATGAAGCCGTTGACGAAGCCGATGGCCGCGCCGGTGGCCAGCCCGACAACGATCGCGGGTACGACGCCGACCGTGTGATAGATCGTGGCGAAGGTCATCCCCGAGGCGACGAAGCTCTGACCGACCGACAGGTCGAACTCCCCACCGATCATCAGGATCGTCACCCCGATGGCAATGAACCCGATCTCCGACGAGGCGTCGAGCACCCCGCCGACGTTGACGCCCTGGAGCAGGCGGCCGCCGCTCGTGCCCTCCAAGATGAGGATGACGGCGATGATGACGCCGGTGACTGCCAGGGTCCTGAGGCTGATGTACGACGTGAAGGTCCGATCCCTAAATGACCCTGCCCCCCCTGGTGAACGGCCGTTGCGACTGCCTTTGCCCGGAGCAACGGTCTCGAGACCACCCATGCCAGCCGGCGAATTCGCCAACCTATCCCTCCTTGACCATGGGAACGCGAGCGCCGTCTGTCTCCGTCACTCAAGACAGACAGCGCTCCCTGCTCCATCACTCGGTGAGGCGAGCGGACCTTCACACACGGGGCGTGGCCGCCCGACACCGTGGACGGACCGCCGTCCTCGCGGTCAGATCCCGGTGTTGGTCACGACACTGGGCTTGAAGTACCCCTTGGCGATGTCCGAGGAGTCGTGCTTGATGAACACCGGCCCGGTGGACATGTCGATCGGGTGGGCCTGGTAGCGCACCGCGGTGTAGAGGTTGACGAGTGCGTCGAACCCTTGGAGGTAGGGCTGCTGGTCGTCGGTGAGCTTCACCCACCCGTCGGTCATGTAGGTATTGGTCACCGCGTCGTCGTCGAAGCCGACCATCTTGATCTGCGACGGCGTCTTGTGGAGGTCCTGGGCCGCCTCGACCACCGCCTGCTCTCCGGCGCTACCGAGCGCGAACACCGCAGCGGGGTCGCCGTGGGTCTCGAGGTACGACTTCACGATGCCAGCAGACGTCGGCACGTTGTAGTCGAGGTTGAGGACGTTCACGGTGATACCCGGAAGCACCGACTTGATGCCCTCCCAGCGATCGGTGCACGTCACGTTGATGTAGCACTGGTCGGCCACCATGACTGTCTCACCGGCGTGCAGCCCGAACAAGCTCGCCGCCTTCTTCCCCAGATCCTGCCCGGCGACGTAGTTCGGCTGCCCGACATAGGCCTCGACCGGGTTGACGGTGTAGTTGTTGTCGTGCGGAAGGCTGTTGTACGCAACGATCGGGATGTGCAGCGACCGCGCCCGCTGGATGTTCGCCGACAACGCCGTGGGGCTCACCACCGACACCGCGATCCCAGCAGGATGGGAGTTGATGATGGTGGTCAACAAGCTGTTCTCCGCCGCGATCTCACCAGTGCACTTCAGCGGGTCCTCGATCTTGAGCGTGACACCGAGATCCGCCGCGGCGGCCCTCCCACCGTTGTTCACAGCCGCCCAGAACGGGTTCGACGGGCAGCTCTGGTACAGCTCGTAGAACACGCCTTTCACACTGCTAGACGCCGCCGGCTTCTTGCTCGAGCTCGGTGTGCTCGAGCACGCCGCCGCCACGAACGACACACCTAACAGCAACGCCACAACAGATAGCGACCTCCGGCTCCTCGACCACTTCGTGCACTTCATGCGCAACCACCTCATGCGATCACCCTTCCCTGTCGTCGACACCAACGCCCGTTCCCCTGTGCACCGGTCGAGCACGAGCCTGCGATCGTGTGGTCCTCGGCCGTGCGCGTCAATGATCTCGGCGCGGTCAGACGACGTGCCCGCGGCTCGCCGCGCGCACGTTCGACCGTAGCGACCGAATCGGGGCCTCCATTTCACCGGACCCAAGATTGCAAAGCCCAGAATCTAGGAATCTAGGTGTGCAGCCTTGGCTGGGACCGCAAGAAGCTATGCCTCGTCCGGTCAGATGGAGAGCCCGACAGCCTGCCGACGACCACAAATGGCACGGTCACGCACGTAGCGGGCCGAACCGGTACGACATTTTGCCGCGCCCGGAATGTTCCCTGCGCCTGGAATGCCCCTCCCCCTCGTCGTCGCCCGTCCACGGTCCCGCGCAGGGTGCGAGCGCCGCAGCAGACGTTCGATTTCTTTCGCCATTGTAGCTACTATGGCAGTGCAGTGTCAATGTTTGTCGAAAATCGGAGGAACACAGGATCGGAGGAACCCAGACATCCGGCTCACAGCCGCCCACCAGCGTCCTTCTCCTCGCCGCCGTTCACGACACGCCACCGCATGCCGCCACGCCGGCCACTGCCGACCTCCCCGAGGTCTTCGAGTGACCCGAAGCTGAGGTGCACCGTCGAGCCGGCGAGTCGGGCAGGCCATACCACGGCCTCGTCCCAGTCGCATGGCGTCGAGGGCACCCCGGGCATGGCCACGAGAAGTACACCCACCGCGACAGGAGGTCTCCCCGCAGATGGCGCACCACCCCATGTCCAAGAGGTCGATGCCAGTCGAGCAGACGCCCTCGCGCCAGTGCCATCCCGTTCCGGCTCCTCCTGCCGCAGCGCGGCGACCTCCCGGAGCCGCTATACGGGCCGTAGCCGCGACACGGGCGGGAGCTCCCGCCCTCCCGGCACCATGACCGTCGACACTCGAGCCAACGGCGCCGCGCCGAGAGGTGGGACCTCGGCGGGCACCCTGGGCGGCTCGAGCACCCACCGGGTCATCCAGCTTCTGCTCAGCCACGGTGTCCTCACCCAGAGCGACCTGGCCAAGAAGACCGGGCTCTCGCGCTCCACGGTCTCGAACATCTTGAGCTCGCTGGTGCCGACGGGGTTGGTGGTGCCGGCACCGGCACAGGCACCGGCACGGGCACGGGCCAACCGGGGCAGGCGACCCTCGGGGCTGCCCGGCCGCCCCAGCCTTGCCTTCCAACTACGCCCGGAAGCAGGGGCGGTCCTCGGCATCGACTTCCACCACACGCACTTCCGCATCCTGCTCACCAACCTCGCCCACCGTGTCCTGGCGGAGTCCACAGGCCCGCTATCGATCGACCACAGCGCCGAGGAGGCCTTCGACGCCTCGACCAAGAAGGTCTCCCGGGCTCTGGCTCGTGCTCGGGTCCCGAAGAGCCAGGTGCTCGGCGTCGGCGTCGGCATCCCCGGGCCCATCGACTCGCGCACCGGGTTCGTGACCCCGTCGAGCGTGAGCCCGGGGTGGTTGGGCATCGACGTGCGCTCCGAGTTCGAGCAGCGCCTGCAGATGCCGACCGTCATCGACAACGACGCCAACCTGGGTGCCCTCGCAGAGCGGCGCTGGGGAGCGGGGGCACTCGTGGACAGCTTCATCTACGTCCGCATGGACACCGGGGTGGGCGCAGGCCTGGTCATCGACGGCCGGCTCGTGCACGGGTCGAGCGGCGCCGCCGGTGAGATCGGCCACATCACCTTGGACGAGCACGGCCCGGTGTGCCGATGCGGCAACCGAGGGTGCCTGGAGACCTTCGTGGGGACCAACGCCCTGCTCGAGCTGTTGCGACCGGTGCACGGCCCTCGGTTGACCGTGGCCAAGCTGCTCACCCTCGCCCAGGAGGGTGATCTTCGCTGCCGGCGCGTCCTGGCCGACGCCGGCCACCTCCTCGGGGTGGGGCTCGCCGACGTCGCCACGATGGTGAACCCCGACCTCTTCATCGTCGGGGGCACACTGGCCGAGGCCGGAGAGCTGATGTTCGACGCGATCCGCCAGGCCCTCGTCCGCAACACCGTCAACCTCGTCCACCGCGACCTTCGAGTCGTGCCGAGCACACTGGGCCACCGCGCCGAGGTGCTCGGCGCGGTGGCCCTCGCCTTCGAGCAGCCTCGGGCCCTCGAGGGCGTCCTGGCGCTAGTGTCGTAGCCGATCGGCCTCGACGGTGCGCACCAGGGCACCAGCGTGCTACTCCATCCCGCCATGGTGCGATGGGAACCGGCCGGAGCCTCGACGGCCGGGAGCGCGCGCCGGGCGCCGTCGCTGCGGCTGCCGTTCGGATCACCGCGCCACCGCCTGGCTGCGGGCGCGCGGACCTCGATCCTCGCCGCCTGGCGGCCTCCGTCGGGTCGACGAGACAGGAAGGACATTTCGGCAATGCCACTCGTAGCGGGAGTCGACTCCTCGACACAGTCGACCAAGGTGGAGCTGAGGGATCTCGACACTGGCGTCCTGATCGCCCACGGACGAGCACCCCATCCTGCCACCGCGCCCCCCGTCTCCGAGCAGGACCCCCGCGTCTGGGAGGCGGCGTTGCACGCGGCGCTCGCCGCCGCCCTCGACCGCCCCCGGTCCGACGTGGCACCACGACCGACGAGCAGCGGTGGAGCCTCGATGCCCCCCAGGCCCAAGCCTGCTCGGCTGTCGAACGCAGACATCGCCGCCATCGCCGTGGCCGCCCAACAGCACGGCATGGTGGTCCTCGACACGGCAGGCACACCGCTGCGACCGGCGAAGCTCTGGAACGACACAGAATCCGCCCCCGACGCCCTCGCCTTGCGCCTGGCGCTAGCGGGAGGCGACGCGGCCTGGGCTCGGGCCTGTGGCAGCGTGCCCGTGGCGGCACTGACGATCACGAAGCTCTCGTGGATGAGGCGCCGCGAGCCGGAGCGGTTCGCCCGTGTCGCAAAGGTCCTCCTGCCCCACGACTGGCTCACGTGGCGGCTCGTGCACCGCTTCGCTACCGACCGGGGCGACGCGTCCGGCACCGGCTACTGGTCGCCGTTCGCCGGCACTTGGCGACCCGACCTGCTTGGGCTGGTCGACCCCGAGCGGGACTGGGAAGCGGCGCTCCCCGAGGTCCTCGCGCCCACCGAGGCTGCGGGCGACTGGGACGGTATCCTCGTCGGCCCAGGAACGGGTGACAACATGGCGGCAGCGCTCGGGATCGGGCTCGACGTGGGCGCGACCGCCATCTCCCTCGGCACCTCCGGGACGGCCTTCACCGTGGCCGAGGCACCAACCGCCGATCCATCGGGGTACGTCGCCGGCTTCGCCGACGCCTCGGGCCGGTACCTGCCGCTGGCCTGCACCCTGAACGCCACCAAGGTGACCGACACCGTCGGCCGGCTGATCGGCGCTTCCCACGAGGAGCTGGGCGCGCTCGCCCTTGCGGCGGCGGCGGGTGCCGGTGACCTCACCTTGGTCCCGTACTTCGACGGAGAGCGAACTCCCGACCGGCCCAACGCCCGTGGCGGTCTGGTCGGTCTGACCCCCCAGACTGAGCGCGCGGAGCTGGCAAGGGCCGCCTTCGAAGGCGTCGCCTGCACCCTGCTCGACGCCGCCGACCATCTGCCGACCTCGACCGGAGGCGGACGGCGCGCGGCGGCCCCTGGACCTGAGCGGATCCTCCTGGTCGGCGGGGGATCACGGTCGCGCGCCTACCGGCAGATCCTCGCCGATCTCGCCGGCGTCGAGGTGGTGGTGCCGACCGCCGACGAGGCCGTCGCCCTCGGTGCCTGCGTCCAGGCCGCCGCCGTGGCGAGCGGGCACGGGATCGGGGACGTGATCGAGACCTGGGGCTTGGGCACCGGCACTGTCGTCGAACCGTCACCGACCGTGTCCGTTGAACTTCGCGAGGCAATTCGAGCCCGGTTCAGCGCCGTCGCCGCAGACCTCGTATGGGAGACGGGCCGCAACAGCTGAGCACCGCCGCGGTAGCAGCAGCCGAGGCGCGGGCCGGCTATGTCGAGCTGTGCGCTGAGCATCGGCGCGTCGATAGGTCAGACCCAGATGGCCCCTCGCAGGGGCCGCCACGGCGGATGATGTTCGCGCCACAGTGCGAGAATCATCACCTCAGAGCTCCACGGTCGCCAAGCCC
>JAJZKA010000200.1 GCA_021809805.1 Actinomycetes bacterium | reverse complement strand
ACACGCCCCGGCCCGCGGCGTCAGAGATTGCGCGCTGCTCGTGATCGAGCGAGCGGATCTCCCATACGAGCACTTCGGCGTGTCGGCGGCCCTGCGGCAGACGATCGGTCATCACCGACAAGGCGATGCGCAAGGCGAGTCCGGTGCCGAGCAGCGCCCAGGGGCCGCTTGTGGCCAGCTCCCGACGAGCGAACCCTTCGGCGAGGCAACCAGCGTGCGCACGCTCGAGCCGCTCGCGCTGCATCGCTGCGGGCCTGGCGAGCAGTTTGGCGCTCGCGCCGCAGCGGGACGACGAGCGCCCGTCGATGCCGCGCGCCCTGGTCCAGGACAACCCCTCGGGAGAAAGGGCCACCTTCGAGCGCTGATTCCAGCGGCCCTCCGGGTCCGATCGCGACTTGCTGGGCATCTTCGGCCTTGCCGTTGTCGAGCCGTCTGCGCGGGGCATCTCGATCGCTTCGCGCGCATGGTCGCGCCCGACCCAGCGAACGACGCACGACCTCAGGCGTCGTCGATGAGCGAGAAGTAGCTCTCTTCTTCTTGGCGGGAGTGGAGCTCGATGACCGCGACGAGGCCGTAGAGGAGGCGTCGGAGCTCGGCCACGTCGTCCTCCCCGAGCTCCTCCCCGAACTCGCCGATCAGCTGGCCGAGCCGGCGCGTCTGCTCTTCGATCTCGACATGGGCGCGGCTCATGGGCGAAAGCGGGTCGCTGCCGCCCAATACGGGCTCGAGCACCGGATACAACAGCGTTTGTTCCGCGCGCTCATGCGGCGCAATCTCGTCGCGCAAGAGAACGAAGGCCGCCCCGACGCGCTCGAGCTGCTCGCGGGTCGGCTCGTCACCCAGGCCGTCGGCGGCACGCTGGAGCTCGGCGACGTCACGCAACACCGCAGTGTGCTCGGCCGCAAATCGCTCGGCGAGCAACGAGCGCTCACCGGTGAGCCGCGCCATGCCCTGCCCGCCGCGTAGCGCCCGGAGGGCATTCAAGATCACCGCGACGTCGATGAGCTCCTGCAACAACGCGCCCCACAGTGGCGCCAGCAAGCCCGTTGCGGCGACGCCCATGGCCGCGATCGACAGCCCCATGCCGACGCCAACGCTCTCGCTCGCGATGCGCCGCGCGCGCCGCGCAACCAGCCGCGCTTCGCCGAGGCGCTCGAGCCGGTCGACCAACAGCACGACATCGGCGGCGTCAGAGGTGATCGATGCGCCGCGCGCCGCCATCGCGACGCCGACGTCGGCGAGCGCGAGTGCCGCCGCGTCGTTGATCCCGTCGCCCACCATCACCACCGGGCCGTGCGCCGCGCGCACCACCTCGACCTTGTCGCTCGGTGAGCAGCCACCGATCGCCTCGTCGGCGCCGACAAGGCGTCCAAAGCGCGCCGCCGTCTCGGGCCGGTCTCCGCTCACGATCACGACGCGCTCGATCCCACTGCGGCGCAGGGCGCGAATCGTGCGGGCCGCGTCCCGGCGGGGTCGGTCCTCGAGAAGCACTGCCCCCATGGGCACTCCGTCGCTCACGACATAGACGGCACTCGCCCCGTCGCGCTGGGCGGCGCGCTGCGCCGCACCGAGGACGCGCGGGTCGCCGAATCCGACGGCCTCGGCGCCGCCGACCGCGACCAGGTGGGCTCCGACTCGCCCGCTGAGCCCGCGTCCCGGCTCTTCTTGCACCTCGCTCGGCTGTTCGAGGCCAAGGGAGCGCTCTTGCGCGCGCTGCACGATCGGGGCGGCAAAGACGTGCGCAGATGCCTGCTCGAGGGATGCACAGCGCGCAAGGACCGCGTCGGTGTCCACCGCGTTGCAGGCCAGTACCGCAACCACCTCGGGGCGTCCCTCGGTGACGGTCCCGGTCTTGTCGAGCAGCAAGGTGGTGGCCGTCCCGAGGCGCTCCAACACCGTCCCACCCTTGATCACTACCCCCCGCCGAGCCGAGCGCGCCTGGGCCGCGACAAAGGCGATCGGAGCCGCAAGGATCAGCGGGCACGGCGTCGCCACGACAAGGACCGCGACCGCACGTTCGGCCCCCCCGATGGCCGCGGCGAGCCCGGCGAGGCCGAGGCTGAGGCCGAGGAAGCCGAGCGCGAAGCGATCGGCCAGCCGCACGAAGTCCGGGCGCTCACGCTCCGCTTGCTCCACAAGGCGCGCAAGGCGCGCCTGGGTGCTCTCCGCCGCTCCGGCCGTCGCGCGCAAGACGAAGGCCGGGCCGGCGTTGCTCGCCCCGCTGCGTACGGTCTCCCCAGCCCCCCGCTCGACGGCGACTGCCTCGCCGGTGAGCGACGACTCATCGAGCACCGCCAGACCGCCCATGACCTCACCATCGACGCAGACGACCTCGCCGGACGCGATGAGCAGCTCGTCGCCGGGCTCGATCGCTGCCACGTCGACGACCTCGGTCGCGCCGCCGTGTCGACGGCGCACCGAAACCGGGGCCCTGCGGAACAGGGCCGAGAGGTCGCGCCGTGCCCGGCGCTCGGCCCAACGTTCAAGGAAGGCACCCGTCGCGACCATCAACGCGATCACCGCGGCCGCCAGCGCCTCGTTGATCGCGAGGGCCCCGACGAGCGCCAGCACGGCGATGAGATCGACGCCGAGCCGCCGAGCCAGCATTGCCGCGAACGACCCAGCCAGGCTGAATGCGGCACCGAGCGCCCCCGCCGCCATCCACACGCGATCGCCCGCCCCGCCGGCGCCCGCCAGATGTGCAAGCGCGCCTGCAAGAACCGCGCCGCCGCAGACGACGAGCAAGAGTGCGGGCCCGGCCAAGAGCAGCCATCGCAACGCAGTCCTCGCGCGCCGGAGCACCTCGACATTGTCCGCCGCATCCCACGCGGCCGGAAGAGGGCAAAGGCCTCCAGGGCGAATCGGCACGGGCAGCGGCCGAAGTGACCTTCGCCAGCGCCACGGCGACCTTCGCCATCTCCCTGGGCCGCCAGAGCCACTCGCACAGTGACCTGGGAACGCTTTGCTCCGAGCAGTTGAGGAGGCACGACATGGCCACACATGCTCGATTCAGCGTGCCGACGACGCATCAGCACCCCCTGCTTGCTGGTGCCGCCATTGGGGCGCTCGCCGCCGGGTTCATCGGGTGGTCGGCCGGCGACACCGACATCCACTCAGTCCCGGCACTTGCGACAACGAACCCTCCCGCGAGCGCCCTCGCGCTCGAGAACGCATTCGTGCAGGCGCTCCAGCGCGCCCAGCCCTCGGTCGTCGAGATCTCGACATCGAGCGGGCTCGGCTCCGGCGTCATCTACGACGGGCGCGGCGACGTCGTCACCAACGCTCACGTCGTCGCGGGCGCGCAGGCATTCACTGTGCTGCGCACGGATGGGACCAAGACGACGGCCCGCCTGATCGGCCAATACGTCCCCGACGACCTTGCCGTGCTACGGATGGCCAATACGGCCGGCATCCGCCCGGCGAGCTTCGCCGACTCCTCCAAACTGCGTCCCGGCGACCTCGTCCTCGCGATCGGCAGCCCGCTCGGCCTGTCCGGCTCGGCGACCGACGGCATCGTGAGCTCGACCGGGCGTACCGTCGCAGAGTCCACCGGGGTCGCATTGACCGATCTCATCCAGACGAGTGCCGCCATCAACCCCGGCAATAGCGGAGGCGCGCTCGTCAACCTCTCTGGTGCCGTCGTCGGCATCCCGACCCTCGCCGCAACGAACCAGTCTTCGGGGACCGAGGCGGCCGGGCTCGGCTTCGCCATCCCGAGCCGCACCGTCACCATGATCGCTCCCCAGCTCATCGCCAAGGGCAAGGTCACCACGGCGGGGCGTGCAGCCCTCGGGATCTCGGGCCAGAGCGTCTCCATCTCAACGAGCGGGGCCGGTGGCGTCTACGTGAGCGCGGTGACTCCCAACGGGCCGGCCGCCCACGCCGGCGTGCAACCCGGCGACGTCATCACCGCACTCGGCGGCACGCCGGTGAACAGCTTCGTGGACCTCGTCATCGCGCTGGCCAAGCTCCACCCCGGCGAGACCGTGCACCTCAGCTATCTGCGTGGGGGCACCACAAAGGTCACGACCAGCGTCGTCCTCGGCGACCTCGCCCGCAACTAACCGGGACGACGCGGCCCGGCGGGCTCAAAACCACGCGGACGTCGGGCGGCGCGTCGCTGCGGGCGTCGTCGCAAAAGGAGGTCTGGCATGCACATCGAGGTGATCTACGAGAGCCTCTCCGACAACACCAAAGCCATCGCCAAGGCGATCGCAGACGGCGTCCAAGAGGCCGCACCGAACGCGACCGTCGAGGTGCACGAGGCGGGCGACCCGCCAAATGTCACTCCAAATCCCGATGACCTTGTCATCCTGGGCGGTCCGACCCACGCGTGGCGCATGAGCACCGCGGCGAGCCGGCTCCACGCAGCGCGCGGTTCGCGCCATCGAAACGCGAGCGCCCCGCGGGACGGCGTCCGCGAAGTCATCTCCGAGCTCACCCGCTTGAGTCGACCGTGTCGCGCCGCAACCTTTGACACCCGCCTCGGCATCCGCTGGTCCGGCGGCGCTTCCCGCGGGATCGCCCGCCGACTGCGGCGCGCCGGCTACGAGATCGTCGGTCGGCCGGAGGGGTTCGTCGTCACCAGCGCGATCGGGCCCATCGCGCCAGGTGAACTCGACCGCGCCTCGCAATGGGGATACCAGTTGGCTCGCTCTCTCGTCACCTCTACAGACGGCGCGTCCTGAGCACACCAAGTCATTCGAGCACGAAGATAACCCGATTTATGCACATACCTCCCGAGCGATGTGCCGGGCAGGACACAAGCTCCTTGAGCACTGTGGCCGGCCACGAGCGCGATCGGCGATACCGGCCAGAGCCCCAACGGCACCTCACCGAGCGCCCTCGAAAGGACGGAAGCGTGCCTGTCGCGCACTGCTCTCGATCATGCCGCTCACCCATGACCTGGCGTCCTGCAGGAGGCCGCGACACCGTCTTTTTCATGGATAACGGCAGGCCGATCGAGAAGGCACGACCGGTGACTTCCTCCAAGCCTCACCAAGTCCCCGAAGATCCGCGTTGATTTCCTTGTGCTCTCCGCTCGGCATCCGCGAGAACGCGCGTGGGCCAACGGGAGCCAAGCACGGACTACCACCGCTCATCGCGGTCGAACCGGGTGGTCGCGTTCGCGTTTTCGGTCACCGTGTCGCTGCGACGTGCTCCACGGCGCTCTCTTCCGGCTTGCAGTGAGGGTCGAGGTCCTCTCGGGCGCACCCGGCCCGAGCCATGGCAGCGCGTAAGCATTCAGGTCCTCCAGATC
>JAJZKA010000199.1 GCA_021809805.1 Actinomycetes bacterium | reverse complement strand
AGCGGATCGATGAGGCCCGCGACGAGCACGGCAACGCGCTCCATGGCCAGTGTCAGGTACCGCACGTCGCGGACGCCCCTCCAACGCGCGGGCGTCTCCAACGTCGCGAGGCCGAAAGTGAGGGCGATGACCGCACAAGGGCGGTGATGCCGCAGAGCGCTCGGGTCAGCGCCCGTCATTCGGGTCGGTGTTTTGCCCTTTCTTGCTACTGCTTTGAGCGGGGCCTCGCTCCCGTGTCCAGCACAGCGGCCCAACCGCGGCACTGCTCCCGCCGGTGGGTCGTTGTTGTCGAACCTCGAACCGAGTCATCTCGGGGTCAATGCCGCGTTGGCAGTGGTCGAACGTGTCCCGATCGAGACAGGTAACGACAGACCCTCCCAGCTGCGCCGCCGCCGCCGTACGGTGAATGCCGTGGACAGCCGGAGCGAGGTCAAGGAGTTCCTGGTTTCCCGTCGGGCCCGGGTCACTCCCGAGCAGGCAGGGCTTCCGATCTATGGGCACAGTCGCCGGGTGAAGGGGCTACGGCGAGAAGAAGTCGCGCTCCTCGCCGGCGTGAGCGTCGATTATTACGTCCGTTTGGAGCGAGGCAATCTCCATGGTGTCTCCAAGCAGGTCCTCGACGCCCTGGCAAGAGCGCTCCAGCTCGATGACGCCGAACGTACGCACCTGTGCGACCTCGCCGGTGCGGCGAATGCCAGCCCAGCGACCCGGCGCCGGAGCGGCACCATCCGGGTCCGCCCGAGCGTGCAGCGCATCCTCGACCTCATCGCCGCGCCGGCTTGGGTGCGCAACGCCCGTCATGATCTCCTGGCTGCCAATCGGCTCGGCTACGCGCTCTATTCGGAGCTCTTGATGGACCCCGTCCACCCGCCGAACAACGCCCGCTACGTGTTCTTGAACCCGCGTTCACAGCAGTTCTTCGTTGACTGGGAACGCGCGGCGGACGACATTGTCGCGATGCTGCGTTCCGAGGCCGGTCGTAACCCCTACGACAAGACACTCACCGAGCTCATCGGCGAGCTCTCAACGCGCAGCGAGACGTTCCGCCAGCGCTGGGCGGTGGCGAACGTGCGCTTTCACCGCACTGGGCATAAGCAGCTCCTCCACCCCGTCGTGGGCAACCTCGATCTTTCGTTTGAGGCGATGGAGCTCCCCGGCGAGGACCAGACGCTGCTCGTGTACACCGCCGAGCCCGGGAGCCCTTCCCAAGGGGCGCTCGACCTGCTCGCCAGTTGGGCGGCCACCCTTGAGCGAGAACAGCTGGAACAGACAGCCTCGGCATCGCCGGGGCTCTCGAGGCCCTAGCCCCTGCACCAAGTGCACCACCGTCACGAAGTCGCGCGCCCGGCCGGGCCGGTGCTGGTCGCGCCCGCAAACCCTGAAGGAGACCCGTATGAGAGCCACGCTCATCTACGGCGCCGGCGATGTCCGCGTCGAGACCGTCCCGGACCCGAAAGTCCTCGAGCCCACCGACGCCCTCGTGCGCGTCACGCGGGCGTGCATCTGCGGGAGCGACCTGTGGCCCTACAGGTCCATGCCCGTCTCCGAGCGAGGTGAGCGCATCGGCCACGAGTTCCTTGGCGTGATCGAGGACGTCGGTACCGACGTCGAGGGGCTATCTCCCGGCGACCTCGTCGTCGCTCCCTTCGTCTGGTCAGATGGCACCTGCGACTTCTGTCGTGAAGGGCTGCAGACCTCCTGTCGACGCGGGGGACTGTGGGCGCGCGGTGGCATTGACGGGGGTCAGGGCGAAGCGGTCCGCGTCCCTCGGGCTCAGGGCACGCTCGTGAAGCTGCCGCCGACCGAGGATCCCGCGCTCCTCGCCTCGCTGCTAAGCCTCTCCGACGTCTTCCCGACGGGCTACCACTGCGCCCGCACTGCCGGGGTCGATCCCCAGACGACGGTGACCGTCATCGGCGACGGCGCCGTTGGGCTGTCCGCCGTCCTGTCGGCAAAGCGCCTCGGGGCGGAGCGGATCATCTTGATGGGCCGCCACGATGAGCGCACCGCGCTCGGGCGCGAGTTTGGCGCCACCGACGTCGTCGCCGCGCGCGGTGAGGAGGGCATCGCGGCGGTCCGCGAGCTGACCGGCGGCGACGGCACCCATACCGTGCTCGAGTGCGTCGGACTGCGAGAAGCGCTCGAGACGGCGTTCGCCGTGTGCCGCGACGGTGGAACGGTGAGCCGCGTGGGTGCGCCGCAGTACGGGGAGCTCCCGATGGGCTTCCCGGTGTTCATGCGCAACATCACGCTCACTGGCGGCGTCGCCCCGGCCCGGGCCTACATTGACGAGCTGCTGGCCGACGTCCTCGAGGGACGCGTCCAGCCCGGGCGGGTCTTTGATAGGACCGTGGCCCTTGGCGACATCGCAGGTGGCTACCGGGGGATGACGGACCGCACTGCTCTCAAGGTCCTCGTCTGTCCCTGATCGAGTGACGAAAAGGAGAATCAACGATGGAGTTTCGACCGCTCGGACGCACCGGTGTGCAGGTGAGCGCTCTGTGCCTCGGCGCCATGATGTTCGGCGAATGGGGAACCAAGGACCACGACGAGTCGGTTCGCATCATTCAGCGTGCGTTCGACGCCGGGATCAACTTCATTGATACCGCGGATGTCTACTCGGCTGGGGAATCCGAAGAGATCGTCGGTAAGGCGATCGCCGGCCAGCGAGACGACCTCGTGCTCGCGACCAAGGTCCACATGCCGATGGGCGACGATCCCAACCGCCGTGGCAATGGCCGGCGCTGGATCATTTCCGAGGTGGAGAACTCGCTTCGGCGCCTCAGGACCGACTGGATCGACCTCTACCAAATCCACCGTTACGACCCTGCTGTTGACCTCGAGGTCACCCTCGGCACCTTGAGTGACCTCGTTCATGTCGGCAAGATTCGCTACTTCGGTCACTCCACCTGGCCGGCCTCGGCCATTGTCGAGGCGCAGTGGACCGCGGAGCGACGCGCTCTCGAGCGACCGTGGACCGAACAGCCGACCTACTCGATCCTGACCCGGGGCATCGAACGCGACGTGCTGCCGACGCTCCAGCGCTACGGCTACGGCGTCTTGTCCTACAGCCCGCTCGCGGGAGGTTGGCTGTCGGGCCGCTATCGCAGGGACGGTCAGCATGGACCTGCCGCCGCTGCGCGGCCACAGAATCGCTTCGATCTCTCACTGCCGGAGAACCAGCGCAAGCTCGAGGCGGCCGAGGCGCTCGCTCGCCTCGCCGAGGAGGCGGGTATGAGCCTCATCGAGCTTGCGATCGCGTTCGTCCTCCGCCACCCGGCGATCAGCTCGACGATCATCGGACCGCGCACGATGGAGCACCTCGAGTCGCAGCTCGCGGCTGTCGCGGTCAGCCTCGGCGACGAGGTTCTCGACGCCATCGATGCCATCGTGGCACCGAGCGTCACCCTCAATCCCGCCGACGACGGCTGGGTGCCGCCTGCGCTCGCGCCGGCCGCCCGTCGGCGCTGAGTGGAAGGAGGACCGTGGAGCGCTCAAAAACGCCACGGAGCACCAAGGGCTTGGCCGAGAGATTCACGGGCGCGGTCTGGGTCGACGCCGAGCTCCGCAAGGGCGATTTTGAACTGGTCTTCCGGAACGGCGAGCGCTATTTGCACGCGACAATCGATGGTCGCGACGTGGCGACCATCGAGCCGCAAGGTTTTGCCCGCTTCGATCTCGGGAGCGTCAACATTGCGACGACCTCTAACCAGGTGAGCGAGCCGGCGCGAGTCGGCACGCCGTTCTGTTCGCCGCGGTACCTTCAAGCTCGGCCCTTAGGGCCGAGTAGTTGACGTGCCGTCGGTCCATCTCCGAAGCTGGCGCGAGCACGTCAACGAGGACGAGCACGCTGCCGCGGGCCCACAGGAGCGGCGTTTGTTACTGGCACCGACGCAATTGTTCCTGTGTCGGCGCGACGCAACAGCTGTACCTCACCTCCCGTTTCCTCATGGACCGTGGCACCACCGCCTCCTATTTCGGCGGGGAGCTCGCTTCGCGGTGATCTCACCCCAACCAGCCATTGCACTTTTCTGCACAGGACAAGGAGCTTGCTGACCATGTCGCCCAACGAGCGCGCCAAAGGTGTCCACGACGAGCTGTTTCCCAACAGCGCCTCAACCGTCGCGGTGACCGATCCCGAGCTGATCGAGATATTCGACAACTTCGCCTTCGACGAGACCCTTGCCAAGAGCCGTCTCGATGCGAGGGTCCGACTCATGGTGCAACTTGCATCGCTGATCGCGTGCGGGGCGCTCGCTGAATACAAGGTGATGCTCGGCGCCGCTCTCGGTATCGGCATGACGCCTGTGGAAACGAAGGAGATCCTGTATCAGGCGGTTCCCTACGTCGGGATGGGTCGGGTCTTCGACTTCATCGGCGCAACTAACGAGATTCTCACCAGCCGCGGCGTTGAGCTGCCGCTCGAAGGTCAATCGAGTACCACCCCTGAGACTCGGGCCGAGAAAGGCCGGGCGGTGCAAGAGCTTGTCGCCGGCACGGAACGTGTACAGGCCATGTATGACGGCGCCGCGAGCGATGAGTGTCACTTCCAGCGCTTCCTTTCCGCCAACTGCTTCGGTGACTACCTCACGCGGAGAGGCGTCGCCCTCTGCGTCCGTGAACTGCTCACGTTCGCGATGCTCGTCTCTCTCGGAGGCGCCGACGCGCAAGTACGCGGGCACGTCGCCGGCAATCTCAACGTCGGCAACGTTCGCCAGCAGCTTCTCGACGTGATCACGGTCCTCATCCCCTACATCGGCTACCCGCGGGCGCTCAACGCGCTGGCGGCGGTGAACGAGGTCGCGAAGGCCTGACACCCGGTTGGCTCGTCAAACACCGATCGTTACCTGGTGGGATTCGAAGAGGGTCGCCAACGTCTCGGCGAGACTGGGGCACCACTGCGACGCGCTGACTGCCGGGAGGAGCTGCGTGTCCTCGCCGACGAGTCATGCGGAACTTGTGCGCCACGGCTGGTCCTCGGACGAATGCCCGCGAAACGGAGCGTGCCCAGCAGCTGGCGCCGCGCACAAAGCCGTCATGTGGCCGCCGAAGCGCGCGACGACGCTATCTCGGCCGCGGTCTTGCACCTCGGCCTGCTGTGTCGTGGCGAGGTGGCCCCACTCACACGGCCGGCACCGCGCCAACGCCGGGGTGGTCATCGAGGCTTGCGAGATCGTCGGCGCCGACATCGACCCGGGTTGGGCGTCGCCCCCCGCGGTGGTGGGTGCGGTGGGTGGGGCCGCGTCGGTCGCCAAGAGACCACGGGC
>JAJZKA010000198.1 GCA_021809805.1 Actinomycetes bacterium | reverse complement strand
CAGACGCTCGAACAAAGGTCTTTCCGGCAACTCGGGCGGCCCGCCCGAGCCTCAACCAGCTGCAGCACCGGCCATCTTGCGGCCTACATCCCCAAGGAGCCGGCGGGAGGCATTGTCGAGCGCCCGCGCGCTGCCTGCTGGTGGGGGCCGACCGCTGGCAATACGGGAGGTCGCCACGGACCGGTGCCTTCAGACTCGCCGAAGACCAACCGCCGCTTTCATCGCACGGCGCACGCAACACTTCAGCGAGAAAGCCCTGACCGCCGGGGCGCTTCCAAGCGGCCTCACGCACTGCGTCTTTGAGCCGTCGAGACACGATCGCGCGCCCCGCGGTACCTCCGGGATCCTTCAGCGCGCGATCGCACGCTTCCAGCCCAGCGCGCCCGTCGTCGACAAGGGTGAAGGCCCGCGGGCAGATCTCCGAAACCCGCTGTGATGCGCGCTCGAGCATTCGCCGGGCCACCAAGCGCGGTGGCATCGCGCCGGTGAGGTCGGCGTGGACCAAACTGCAGTGGTCATCTCTTGGCCCACGGTGGTGCCTTGGACCCGCGCGCCCGCACGATTGGGACCCCCAGGACACGCCACCGGTTCGGCTGGTGGCGAACACCTCGGCTCGCAATCGGTGCGGGCGCGCCGGCGATGCTGCTTGCTCAGGCTGCCGGGTTCGCCACCCGGGCGATCCGCACCCGCCAGATGGCGGGACCGGCCTCGAGGTAGTCCCAGGTGTACTCGCCGGCGTGCTGCGCCTCGAACTGGTATTGCAGCGGCTTTGGGTCGTGGTCGTTGACGAGCACGAAGGCGGCACCGGGAGCAAGCGCCTCATAGGTTGAGAAGATCACCGTGTGCCGGTTGCCATGGGTGAGCGATCGGACGTCGAGATCCGGCTCGGCACCCTCGTGCGCCTCGAGCGACGGTTTGCCAATCCGCACCTGCCACACCGCGGGGCCGGCCTCGAGGTACTCCCAGGTGTACTCGCCGGCATGCTCAGCCTCGAACTGGTACTGCAGCGGCTTTGGGTCGTGATCATTGACGAGGACGAAGCTCGCACCGGGCAGGAGCGCGACGTAGCTCGAAAAGATGCTCTCATGGCGCCGCGCAGGTGCAAGTGCGCGCACGTCGAGGCGACTGCGCGCTGGTTCGCTCCCGACCGCCTTCGCGCTCTGGAAGGTAACGGGCTCGCTCGTGGCCTTGCGCACGAGACGATGCAACGTCGCAGTGAGGCGCGTGGCGAGCTCAGGACGATCGGACTGCAGCACCGCCCAGGCCGAGGCGACGAGGCGGCAGCCGACGTCACCGCGCGCGGAGCTCGCGAGCTCATCGGCTGCTCGGACGAGCAACGCCAGCACTGCGGCGAGCGCATCGGGTGAGCTCGTCTCCAACTCGGAAGCTTGTTGGTGAGCGAGGCGGTGCTGCATGTCATCGAGCAGCTTGGTGAGATCGACGTGCTCATCCTCGAACAGTCGCGGGAGGATCAGCTCGTTCTCCTTCGTCACATGGCGGCCAAACAACGACGACAGCGCTCGCGCCGCCGCCACGGTCTCGGTGGGCGTCCCCGCCTGCGCCACCCGCTCGGCCTCGGCGACCAGGCGGTGGTGCTCGTCCTCCATCTCGGCGATCGTCGCACTGAGCTCGTGATGTCGCGCGGCGGCGCGGTAGATCGACTGCTCCTCGGCGAGCGCGTGGGGAAGGATCTCGCTCCCGAAGTACGCCACGAGCTCGGCGGCTGCGGACTCAAAGCGCGCGCCGCCGGCGACTCCGTCGACGAGCGCCGTCACCCGGCGTCCCAACTCTTCTTCGAGCGAACGGTGGTGGGACAGCATGGCCTCGAGGGCCTCGCTCTCGCTGCGCGCCATGGATGTGCTCCTCTCGTCCTCGCACCGATCGATACACCGACCGGACCGTGGGGATCCAATATTTTCTAGCTAATACTAGATAAATATTGCCGCGCGCTCAAGACCGGGCACCGACGCCGCGCGCCGCGGCCAACGTCTTCCCCGGGTGCTAGCGAAGGACGGCTCGGGCCGCACGCACCACAGGGGTGGTCAACGAATGGATCCGGTGGCCGAACGGGCGGCACCGCAGGCGCGCGGGGCCCTGTTGCCGGCTCAGGCTTCCCCTGGGGCGCGCCGATGGAGCACCACCCGACACCCGGCCCTGGCGGGGTTGCGCGCTACGAGGTCGTCGACCACCACGGTGCCGCCGAGTCCTTCGGCGAGTCCTTTCGCCAGCCCGCGATGGACGCTGCAAACCGCCGCGCGATTGGCCAGCGCAGCTCGCTCGAAGGGGCACTTTCCGAGCACGAGATCGCAGCGCTCTGGTCCCTCGCGCAGCGTCGGACGGAACCCCCAGCGCGCGAGTTCCTGTTGAATCGTCGCCACCGGGTCGACACCTGGCGCCGGCGCGAGCTCGCCGGCGCGGCGTCGGCCGGCGCGGCGGCCGACCTCTTCGGGATGATCCCCGGAGGCCAGGACCTCGCTGAGCAAGGTCGCAAGGTATTCATAAGGTCCCGGAATGTCCCAGGTGCCGATGACCTCGGGGGCGACTTCGTAGATGAGTCGCGGGCGCCCTGGACCGCTGCGCTGTTCCTCGATTCGCTCGCTGACGAGGCCCGCGGTCGTGAGCAGCGCCAGGTGCTGGCGCACGGCGTTGTGGTTGAGCTGCACGAAGGTGGTCAGCTCCGCGACAGCAACGGGGCGGTTCGCCTCGAGCACGTAGCGGAAGATCCGAAATCGTGTCGGGTCGCCGAGCGCACGTGCCTGTCCGAGCACCTCTTGTGAGATCGTCGGGGTTCGATCTCTCATCTCCGTCATGCTAATGCCTCTCGAATAATTAAGCCACTCTCTACTAGATAAACATCGCTTCGGTGGCCCCACGCGGGGGCGCCCGTGTCCCTCGTCCCGGTCGAGGTGGAGCGCACGTCTTGCAACTCACCGCCCTCGCGCTTCGAGGATGGGCAATGCAACACGCGTTGGTCGCGCGGTCCTCCATGCCTGCCGAGGATTGTTGACTCCCCCGTTGCCGTGCACTTGCACGGGTCATGGCTCGTGGACAATCCCCATCGGAACACGGTGTCAGGCAACGGCGCGCAACCTCCCGCCGATTCGCGTCCCGGAAAGCTCAAGAGGTGCAGTCGCCACACGGTCTTCGTTACCAGAGCCACCACCAACAACGCCGCCAGCGCGATCGCTCGGTGCGGATCCTCTGCGGTGTCGCCGGGCGCGTCGGACCCAACGGTGCTCACCAACAAGCCCGACTCCGCCACGTCAACGCGTGATCACGTCGACGCGCGAGGAAGAGGTCCGGCGCATCATCCACACCAGCGCAACCAGTCACAACGTCGGGGTGATGTCCGACCCGCTGCGCACGTCGGAGGCTCGCGCGTCGCGACCAACTGACGAGGGACGAGCGCATGTGCGGGATGAACGAGACCTTCGGCCGTCGAACCTCAAGGCGATCTCCATCCCATCGCCACCTTCTGACCTTGCACCGAAGCCAGCCACCGTCCAGCGGAATCGATCAACGAGAGATGGCCACTTCGCCATTGAGCGCGAGATGATCGCTACCCGGCCCCGGCAGGGTGCGGAGCCGGCGCAGCGCGACGCCCGAACCGCTCAAGAAGTGGTCGATCCGGACAACGGGTGGCAGCAAGCGGCTCTCAGGCCAAGTCATCGCAAAGGGCTGACCGAGCGCGGCCGCCGCGTCGATAAGGCCGCTTCGAAGGACCGCGTTGAAGCCTGCGTTGCCCCACGTCGCGTTGAAATCGCCCACCACGAGTAGGTGATGCAGTCCCCGCGCCCGCACCCGCGCTGCGATCTGGTCGAGTTCGGAGCGCCACCGCCAAAGCGAGGCCACCGGTGCCTCGGTATGGACGATCCACACCCGGACGGTCGTTCGCGGCAAACGGAGCCGCGCCACGACAAGGAACGGGTTGCCGCCGCCAGAAAGCACGTGCTCGATCTGGAGCGGAAAGCGGCTCGCGATCCCGAAGCCCCAGGGCAACGTCCCACGCGCATAGGCACGGTAGCGAAACGGTGCAAGGGCGCCGTCCGCCTCGAGCTGCGCGAAGTCCTGCGGGTCGATCTCCTCGAGGGTGACCAGGTCGGGGGCTTGGCGAGCGATCGCGCGCGCGAATCCCGACATGTTGTTGTTCCCGGCGTCGGCTCCGACGTTGGCGTCAAACACACTGATCGCCGGGGCGTCGCTCGCCCAAGTGGGCAGCGGCTGAGCGGCGAGTACCTCGGGCGCGCTAAAGGCCAGTTGCGCCGCGATCACGACTACTGCGGCACCGCTCAGCACGGCGCGTCGGCCAACGGCCGCCAGCAGCAAGACCGGCCATGCAGGCACGTACGCGAGGCCGTTGAGGCTGTTGGCCTCGGCGAGCAACGTATCCCCGTCCCAGGCGACGAGGCGGGCCACCGCGACCGCTGCCAGCGGCGCGAGGACGAGCCAGCACAACAAGGAGAGCGCTCGAGGGAGGCGGAAGCCGAAACGACGAAGACGGCGCGCCCCTCGAGACGACACGCTGGGCTGCTCAATCGACTTGACGGTCCTCACCCCCACGTTCGTTCCATTGCGCATCTCCCCGTGCCGGTATCCTGCCTGGTCCTTACCCGCCGATCACGCTCGCTCCGCACTTGGATCCGACGCGGGCGCGTCCGGCCCCGAGAAGCATTTGCACGAGCCGCCGCGATCGATGTCGCATGGTCCTCCGGACGCGGGGACCGCACGCGAACGGCGGACTATGCACGAGCGCCGCTCTGCGGCCCCGGCAACAGCACCGGCGACCGCCGCGTATGGACAGGTCGCCGACCACACAAGGGCCGAAGGCCGATGGTGCAATGGAACGGGCCGAGCATGGCTCATCGAGGCGCGCGTCGGGGCCCGTGAGTCGGCGTACCGCGCTTCGCGGGAGTGCCGTCTCGGCGGCAGCACTCATCCGATGGCGCCGAGATCATGCCGCTCGTAGCATCCCGGCTCGCCTCGCGCTGACACAGACATAGCGGATGGGAGATCGGGACATCGGAAGGTCGAAGAACCACACCACTGAACCGGGCACTGCCGCACCACGAGGCGAGCAGAACCGTCGCCGCGCCCGCGCGCTCGTGAGCCGAGCGCGACCAAGTGCACGCACACGACAGCGCTGCGGCACTCGCATGGCGAGCGCCGCAGCGGTGTCGAGGTGTCCTGCCGACTCTCAAGCCGCCGGCCGAGCTGCCGATCAGCTATGCGCCGCGGCGGTCGCCTGAGCGGTCGACAGCTGCTGATCGGCATATGCCGAGGACCAACTCC
>JAJZKA010000197.1 GCA_021809805.1 Actinomycetes bacterium | reverse complement strand
GGGTGGCGCCAGCGCACCAGCGCCTCGACGCCGACGACGGCGCGGTCCGAAAGGCGTTGTCCGGCCCGATCGTCGTCTTCCAGGTGCCGACGCGGACAAGTCACGTGCGCCCGCCCCGCCGCCGAGCGGCTCTCGACCGCCCGGAGGACCCTCGCGCTCGATCAGCGACGCGCCGAGGACTTCGTGGCGCACACCGAAGACCGGCGCCAGCTCACCCGAGGCGAGGAACCACGAGCCGTCTGCTCGCCGCCGCGCCCCGCTCAGTGGCTGGGGGACGCCGGTCGCCGCGAGTCGCTCGAGCGCGGTGGCAAGGCGAGCCGCGAACGCGTCGCCGAACATGGCGGCGGCCGGCCGGCCAACGGCAAGCTCGGCACCACAGCGGTACAGGGCAGCGGCAGCGAGGTTCCACGACCGCACCTGCCCGTCGAGCAACAGCGAGGCGATCGCCGCGCCAGCGCCCTCGACGATGCCGGCCTACCACTGCTCACCTTCGCCCTGGTGCCCGTCGCGCCGGCTCGGCGTCTCGGCGCTCACGCGCCGGCCCGGGTCGCTGTCTGTGTGCCGTGCTCGCTAGGGACCATCGCGCCGCGCCTCGCAGGCGCGGCCACAGCGGCTGCACCAGGCGACCGGTGTCTCCTCGTGCGCGGGATGGACCAAGGCGCCACAACGCGAGCACCGCCAGATCGTCGGAGACTGTGGTGACGCAGCCATCCCCCGGAGGGTAGCAATGCGGCGGCCGTTCGGCGAGCGCGAAGCCCACTCGCCGAGCAGCGCGCGCCTTGCTGCGTAGCATTCACCGACTGCTCGCCGACGAGCTCGCCCAACACACGGTGGCGCCGGATTGGGTTCCGGCCGCTTGACAAAGGAGATTCCGATGGCCGTCGAGCTCAGCGTGGGCCACGAGGTGCTCCTCGGACTCGCCGGTCTCGGCGCCGGGATCGTGAACGGCGTCGCTGGAGGTGGCTCCCTCGTCTCCTTCCCCGCCCTGTTGGCGCTGGGCTTGCCCGCGCTCAATGCCAACGTCACCTCGACCGTGGGCATCTGGCCCGGCTACCTCGGTGGCGCCGCGGGATTCGCCCGCGAGCTCTCCGGCCAGCGCCGGCGCTTTTTCGGCCTGCTCCCCGCGCTGGTGCTCGGCAGCATCGGCGGCGGGGTGCTCCTGCTCAGCACGCCGAGCACGGACTTCGCCCACGCGGCCCCCTACCTCGTGTTGTTCGCCTGCGCCTTGTTCGCCCTGCAGCCGCGCCTCGCGCGCAGCCTCGCCGCGACGGGCGCGACGCGGTCCCGGCGCGTGGTGCTGCAGGTCGCGACCGCGCTCTCGGCCGCTTACGGCGCCTACTTCGGCGCCGGACTGGGGGTGATCCTGCTCGGGGTGTTGGCGAGCTGCATCCCCGATCGCCTGGTGCGGATCAACGGCCTGCGCGCCGTGCTGTCGTTGTCGATCAACACCGTCGCGGCGCTGATCTTCGTGCTCGACGCCCCGGTGTCGTGGGTTGACGCCGGCATCCTCGCGCTCGGCGCGCTCTGTGGCGGCTACGGCGGGGCGCGCCTCGCCCGGCGTCTCCCTACGATCTGGCTGCGCGTCGTGGTCATCGCGCTCGGCCTGGCCACGGCCGCCAAACTGCTCGCCGGCTAGGGTCCCCCACAGCAAGGAGCACCTTCGATGTCGAACTCCCCCGAGCGCTCGGTCCCTAGCGACCAGGAAGATCTGCGCGAGCTGTTGTTGTCCTGGCTCGGCTTTCTCCGCGGCGCCGTCGTCGTCAAGGCGAGCGGCCTCAGCGAGCAGGCGGCCCACTGGCGACCGCAGGGGCGGCTGATCACGCCCATCGGCATCCTCAACCACCTGAGTCGCGTGGAGTGGCGCTGGATGGACGGCGGCTTCCTCGGTGCCGCCGTTGAGCGCGACGAGAAGGAGTTCACCCCCGGGCCGTCCCTCACCCTCGCCGACGCGCTCGACGCCTACGCCGCCCGCGCCGAAGCCACCGACGCCCTGGTGCGCCGCCTCGACCTCATGACGCCGTGTGCCTTGTGGCCCGATACAACCTTGCGCTGGGTCCTCTTGCACCTGATCAACGAGACCGCCCGCCATGCCGGGCACGCCGATTCGGTGCGCGAGTTGATCGACGGCACCGTCGGACAGTAGCGGGGTCATCCCCCCGGGCCGGCCGCGGTCGCCGGTTCGTGGACTTCGATGGAGAACAGGCCTACCGGGCTTGGCACTGTCCGTCTTGGCTGTCTGAGCAAGCACACGTTCGAGCCGAGCATTGCGCCGTGTTGGCTTCGCCCGGCGGCTTTGATCCTCCATCGGCGAGGACCAAGACGCCGAGATCCCAACGGGCATTGATGCCGATCCGAACGGGCGCCCAGGGCTCGCCTGTGCGGGGCCAGATCACCATCGCGGCAAGTGCGGGACCTCCGCGCAGTGCTCGCCCACAACGCCACAAAGCTCGCCTTCCGCCAGATGACACGAGCGGCGACGCGAACGACCATGAGACAACGACGCGAGCAAGAGGGTGGGATCGGACCTTTCGACACCACCGCCTTGACGATCACGCTCCGCACCCGATCGCTCCCTGTTCGGCCTCACCCGCCGGGCCCACCGGGACTCGGAGGGCCCTGAGACGGGAGGCGCGGCCAAACGGCCGCAGATCGCGCGGCAACGTTGGACTTGCGGCTCTCCCAGACTGCGACTCCACCGGTCGCAACCCCGATTTTCGCGCGAAGGCGCTAGTCGATGAAAGGATGGTGTCCCCGCACCGTCGTTTCAATGCGATACAGCGACGACGACGCACAGATGAACAGCGACCGCATCTCTGCTCCACCCCATGCAAAGTTCCCCACCACTTCGGGGACCGGTAGATGCCCGATGTGCTGTCCTGTTGCATCGAACACGTGAAGTCCACCCGGTCCGGTACACCACACGTTGCCGAACTCATCGACTTTCATGCCATCAGGGCCGCCTTCGCCCTCGCCGCTCACGTCAGCGAACACACGGCCCGGCGCGCTTGGCCTTCCATCGGCGACCGAGAACACACTGATGTTCATGCGTTCCGTATCATTCACGTACAACCGGCTACCGTCCGGCGAAAAACACAGCCCGTTGGGCTGAACAAATGCGTCACTCACCAGCTCGACCTCGCCGCTCGACGCAATTCGATACACGCCGCGCCTCGGCTGGGGAACGGGCCGGGGAACCCCAACATAATCCTGTCGACCATAGGTGGGATCCGTGAAGTAGATCGCCCCGTCTCGATCGACGACCACGTCATTGGGGCTGTTGAGCTCGAGGTTCTCAAAATGATCCGCCAGCACCTCCAGCCCGCCGTCCTGCAGCTCGCGCACCACACGACTTGTCGCGTGCTCGCATGTGATCAATCGATGGTCGCCGTCGTAGAAATTCCCGTTGGCTTTGTTGCTGGCTTGCCGATAGCGCACCAATCCCGCATCGGGACTCCAGCGCCACATCATGTCGTTGGGAATGTCACTGAACACGAGATAGCCGAGCGCCGCGTTCCATGCCGGCCCCTCGGTGAACTCGAATCCGCTGACCAGCTTCTCGAGCGCGTTCGGCGATGCCACTAGTTCTTCAAATACGTTGGACATTCTGCTCCTCACATTCCGCCAGGTCGTAGTCCGCTGAGGAATAGCGCGCGCAACACGCGGCGAGTTGTCCCCACACGTGCTGATGGAGTTCCGTTTCAACCCAGGCCGCCCGCATCGCATCGCTCTCAAAATCAATCATGAGATACGCCCGTGCATCATGACGACTGACGAGCAGTTCGACGGAACAAAATCCTGGTTGCTTCACGATCGCGGGTCGAAACTGCTCACAAAACGTCCTCTTGAGCGGAGTCGTATCTGGATCGGCTGCAACGAGTTCAACGATGTGCATATGCTTGGCCTCTTGATCTTGTGGAGTGAGCGGCTATCTCTCGAGCAGCCACTTCAACGCGTTGATCTGGAAGCGCAGCGCGCTGGGCTTCCACAGCGCGTCAAGATTATGGCCGATTGTGCAGACGACGACGCGGCCTCTTCCGTACTCGTGCGCCCACGCCACAACTGAATCGCACGTGCTCGGAAGTCCGGAATCCGACGTGAAGCCGAGTCCGTCGGTATTAACTCCCCGGAGCAAAATGTTCTCCGGCGGACCGTCGTAAAGCGGAAAGTGCTGCTCGTCGGTGATGACGAACTCCTCCACGCCCGACAGCAACCGGTGGTCCGAGCGGGTCGGCAACACCCTCCAGTTGCGCTCGGGCGGATGTCCGTCATATGCGCCCGCAACGACGCGCCGGAACGTCTCGCTGAAGCAAGCGATCGAAAGCGTGTTGTGAAAGCAGAACAGTGACCCGCCGTCGTTGACGAATTCTTCGACTGCTGAGGCAAAGCTGTCGGTTACCCAACTTTGCCTTTCTGGATCAGGCGGATCCTCCATCAAATTGAGGATGTAATGCGAATATGCTTCGGGCCCGATGTAGCCACTCGGAAAGTTCAGCCCGTCGCGAAAGATGCAGAGAAGGCTGCGGTCCGCGAGCAGCGATGCTGCGCCGTCGCCAGTAAACCATTCGTAATTGACGGTGTACTCAAACTCCGTTGTCGCCTCAGCGAACAGTCGCTTGAGATGGAGTCGAATGTAGTCAGCATTGTGATAGCGATCGCCAATGAGGGCAAGCACCCTTGCGCGGTGGCCATGCGCCGCGAGCTGAGCATCTGTCGTCGTTGCGTACTTCGACACCGCTACTCCCATCTATGAGCTTTCCTTCGCGCACTGCATCGTCTCTCCCCGCGATTCGGGTAGTCGCGCGCACTTCGGCGACATCACCTTGCCGTCGTCGAATGGCATCGAGGATCACGCGATCTTCTGCGATCGTGCGGTCGCGAGCAGGCCGCGGCGTATCGCGAGATCGCCTTGCGTGGGGAGTCGCTCGGCCGTCAGGAGGTCGCCCGCCAAGATCATGGCCCTGATTGTTTCGGTCGCTTCTTGCCTGAGCGTCATCGCCTTCAACCAGGCGTGCATCGCTTATGGTAACCCGACATAGATCATTACTATGCACCGTGTCGCGCTGGTCGGGCCACTCCCGGGCGGCGCAGGCGCTGAATAAGCGGTGTTGCGGAGCACGGCGCTTGTGAGCTCTCGGTGCCCATCGTCAAGGGTCTCTCGATCTTTGCCTGAAACAGGGAGAAGACGAGCACCGGCGGAATCATCGCGAAACCCAGTCGCAAGGCTGCTCATTGGAAGGTTGCATGGACCGATGAGCGGTGCGACTGGCGTCATTGCAGTCCTGAGTCCACACC
>JAJZKA010000196.1 GCA_021809805.1 Actinomycetes bacterium | reverse complement strand
GCTCTCCTCTTTCGCGGCCGAGGTCACCCGGGTCGCCCGGGAGGTCGGCACCGATGGCCGCCTCGGCGGCCAGGCCGAGGTCACGGGGGTCTCGGGCACCTGGAAGGACCTGACCGACAACGTCAACCTGCTGGCCGGCAACCTCACCGGCCAGGTGCGCAACATCGCCCAGGTGACCACGGCGGTCGCCCGCGGGGACCTGTCCCAAAAGATCGCGGTCGATGCCCGCGGCGAGGTCGCCGAGCTGAAGGAGACCATCAACACGATGGTCGACCAGCTCTCAGCCTTCGCCGCCGAGGTGACCCGCGTCGCCCGCGAGGTGGGCACCGAGGGAAAGCTGGGCGGCCAGGCCGTCGTGCCCGGCGTGTCGGGCACCTGGAAGGACCTGACCGACAATGTCAACCTGCTGGCCGGCAACCTCACCGGCCAGGTGCGCAACATCGCCCAGGTGACCACGGCAGTCGCACGCGGGGACCTTTCTCAGAAGATCTCGGTCGAGGTCAGCGGCGAGCTGCTCGAGTTAAAGAACACGATCAACACGATGGTCGAGCAGCTCTCAGCCTTCGCCGCCGAGGTCACCCGGGTCGCGCGGGAGGTGGGCACCGAGGGAAAGCTCGGCGGCCAGGCGGAGGTCCGCGGCGTGTCAGGAACCTGGCGCGACCTCACGACCTCGGTGAACTCGATGGCCGACAACCTCACCGACCAGGTCCGCAACATCGCCCAGGTGACGACCGCGGTCGCCGGAGGAGACCTTTCTCAGAAGATCACCGTCGGTGCCCGCGGCGAGATCCTCGAGCTGAAGAACACCATCAACACGATGGTCGACCAGCTCTCAGCCTTCGCCGCCGAGGTGACCCGCGTCGCCCGCGAGGTGGGCACCGAGGGCCGCCTGGGCGGCCAGGCAGAGGTCGAAGGTGTCTCGGGCACCTGGGCCGGGCTCACAAAGAACGTGAACCAGCTCGCCGGCAACCTCACCGGCCAGGTGCGGGCCATCGCCGAGGTCGCGACCGCCGTGACCGCGGGTGATCTGTCCCGAACGGTGACCATCGAGGCCCCCGGCGAGCTCGGTGACTTGAAGGACAACATCAATCAGATGATCGAGAACTTGCGGGCGACCACGGCGCGCAACGAAGCGCAGGACTGGCTGAACTCCAACCTCGCCCGTATCGGCGCAATGCTGCAGGGCCAACGCGATCTTCGCACCGTTTCCCAGCTCGTCATCAGCGAGCTCACGCCGCTGGTCGGGGCGCATTTCGGCGCCTTCTACATCGCAAGGACCACCATCACAAAGAGCGGAGAGACCGAAGACGCCTACGAGCTCGTGGCAGGATTTGGCGTCCCGGCGCGCTCGCGCCGACGCTGGAGCGTGGGCGAGGGCCTCGTCGGCCAGGCAGTCATCGAGGGCAAGCCGATCGTTCTCGACCACGTGCCCGCGCAACACGTCCGCGTTCGCTCGGGCGCGCTCGACCGCGCGGCTTCCTATCTCGTCGTGCTCCCGGTCCTGTTCGAAGGGCGCGTGCTGGCCGTGATGGAGCTCGCCTCGTTCCGCGCTTTTCCCGAGGTGAACCGCCGGCTGCTGAGCCAGCTCGTCGAGACCCTCGGCGTGCTCATCAACACGATCCTCGCCACCTCGCGCACCGAGGAGCTGCTCGCGCAGTCCCAGGAGCTCACCCGAGAGCTGCAGAGCCAATCGGCCGAACTCCAGCGCAAGCAGGAAGAGCTCCAGCACACCAATGCCGAGATCGAGCTCGCCCGCGGCGAGCTCGAAGAGCGCGCCGAGCAGTTGGCGCTCAGCTCGCGCTACAAGTCCGAATTCCTAGCCAACATGTCCCACGAGCTGCGCACGCCGCTCAACTCCTTGTTGATCTTGGCCCGGATGCTGGCGGACAACGCCCAGGGCCATCTCACCGACAAGGAGGTGGGCTTTGCCCAGAGCATCTTCGAGGCCGGAAATGACCTGCTCGAGCTCATCAACTCGATCCTCGATTTGTCCAAGGTGGAGGCGGGAAAACTCGAGGTCGCGCTCGCGCCGGTATCGCTCGCCAACATCCGTGACAGCCTCGACCACATGTTCACGCCGATCGCCGCGGAAAAGGATCTCGACTTCAGCGTGGTCGTCGCCGGCGATGTGCCGCATACCATCGTCACCGACCAACAACGCGTCGAACAGATCCTGAAGAACTTATTATCCAACGCCTGCAAGTTCACTAATGCGGGCTCGGTGCGCCTTGAGATCGGCCATCGCCCCGCCGAGCACGGCAAGGCACCCAAGCTCTGTTTTGGCGTGCACGACACCGGCATTGGCATCCCGGCCGAAAAACAGCAATTGATCTTCGAGGCGTTCCAGCAGGCCGACGGCACGACGTCGCGCCGCTACGGCGGCACGGGCCTCGGGCTGTCAATCAGCCGGGAGATCGCCTTCCTCCTCGGCGGGGTGCTCGAAGTCGAAAGTGAGCCCAACAAGGGCTCAATCTTTACCTTGACCTTGCCGCTTGACCGCAGCGTCGCTCCCCCCGCGCCGCGGGTCACGCGTGAGCGTCGCCTGGTGGAGACCTCGCTGATTGAACACGGCGGCGACTGGTCGGGAACCCGCGTCGTGGTCGTCGACGACGACGTCCGCAACCTCTACGCGCTCGCCAGCGCGCTCGAGTCCCACAACATGGAGGTACTCTGCGCCGACAGCGGGCAGCAGTGCCTCAAGCTCTTGGAATCGACACCGGGGATAGATCTCGTGCTGATGGACATCATGATGCCCGAGATGGACGGCTATCAGACGATCCGCCACATCCGCCAGCTTCCCGGCAGAGCAGACCTCCCCGTGATCGCCGTGACCGCCAAGGCGATGCGCGGCGACCGCGAAGCCTGCCTCGCCGCCGGAGCCTCCGACTATGTCACCAAACCTGTCGAGCTCCCCGAACTGCTGCGCCTGATGCGGGTCTGGTTGCACGATGGCGCCTGATTCCGAGCACCTCGTTGCTTCGGCACTCGGAGCAGTCGGCGAGGAGGCCCCGGCCCGCGTCCTGCTCGTGGACGACCGCCATGACAACCTCGTCGCGCTGCAGGCGGTGCTCGAGCCGCTCGAACTCGAGCTATTGACCGCCACGTCGGGGACCGATGCACTCCGCCTCCTCCTCGACGAGGAAGTCGCGGCGATCCTGCTCGACGTGCAGATGCCCGAGATGGACGGGTTCGAGACCGCGGCATTGTTGAAGACGCGCGCCGCCACGCGCTCGATCCCGATCCTCTTCCTCACCGCGAGCGGCGCGAGTACCGCGCACCAGTTGCGCGGCTATGAGGTCGGGGGTTTCGACTACATCACCAAGCCCTTCGACCCCAAGGTGCTGCGCGCCAAGGTCCAGTCGATCGTCGGCTGGTCGGCCGAGCTGCGCGGGCTCGCCCGCGCCACCCACCTCTACCACGAGTCCGCCGCCGCGATCAGCGCCGTTGCCCATGGGCAAGAAAACGAAGGCCTCGCCGACTTCGTCGTGATGACGCGCCTCATCGATCGCGAGATCCCCGCCAGCCTTCAGGCACCTGGCCTGGCGCGCGCCGCCGTGCGCGAGGCGCTCGGGGAACCGCTCCCCGTCGTGGCCGAGACGGTGCTGTTATTGGTGTCAGAGCTCGTTACCAACGCGGTGATGCACGCCCGCTCGAGCGCCGAGCTCCACGTCGACCTCGGCACGAGCATGCTGCGGGTCGAGGTCATCGACCGGGGCGATCGACTCCCGATGCTCTCCTCCCCCGAGGACGACGCCGAGAGCGGGCGCGGGCTGCAGATGATCCGACAGCTCACCGACCGCTTCGGCTGGACCCGGCTATCGACCGGCAAGTCGGTGTGGTTCGAGATGGACATCGCCAGCGCCGCGGCGCGTTAGGCGTGGAGCCCGATCAAGCCGACCTCGGCGGACTCGAGCGCAGCCGGGCGCTCGCCGCGATCGCCGAGCGCGACCGGCTCGAGCGGGTGCTGTCCCTGCTCGCCTCGGGCGCGCCATCTGCCGACCTCGACGAACTCGCCCGGACCGTCGCCGCAGCCACCGCCGCGATCGCAGGGGCGCGCCTCGCCTGCGTCGTCTTGCCCGAACGCCTCACGCGGCCCGTGGTGGGCGGCCCAGACGCCGAGTGGCTCGGCGACATCGACGCCACCCGCCTCGCCGTATTGGCCCCGGCGCTCGATGGGCAGCTCGTCCATGTCGCGGATACCGCGGACCTCGATCCCGCCGCGGCGGCACACCAACGCCTCGTCACCCTCGACGGTCGCGAGCTGCGCTCCCTCCTCGCCCTGCCGATCGGCGAGGGCACGCCGATCGGCGCGGTGCTCATCGCGCACCACCGCGCGCGGGCCTTCTCGCCCCGTCAGGTCGCGCTCGCGAAGGGCCTCATGCGTCACTTGGCACAACTCCTCGTGATGGGCGACGCCGTCGCCGAACAGACCCGCATCGCGACCGCCCTGCAACAGACCCTGCTCCCGCCCGTGCTGCCAGCCATCCCCGGGGTCGACCTCGCCGCCCGCTACCGCCCGAGCGGCTCGGGGAACCTCGTAGGCGGCGACTTCTACGACATCTTCTTTGATCCCGCCGGCGAGTGGTATGTCCTGCTCGGGGACTCGAGTGGGATCGGCCCTGAGGCGGCCGGGCTCGCCGGCATCGCCCGTTACACGGCCCGGGCGCTCGCCGACCAGTCGCCAAGCCCCACCGAGGTGCTCGACCAGATGAACCTCGCCGTACTCAGGGCGGCCTCCGAAGGTCGCTTTTGCACCGCGGTGCTGGCGCGCTGTGGACTCGAGCTCGCCCACCCGGCGCGCCTTCGCGTCGAGCTCGGCTCGGCGGGCCATCCGCCCGCCTGGGTACTGCGCTCGAGTGGCGAGGCGGCCCCGGCAACCTCGGCCACGGGAACGATCCTCGGGATCATGGCCGACGCGCCGGTCGGCGAGGCGAACCTCGAGCTCGGAGCCGGCGATGCGCTCGTCTTTTACACCGACGGCATCATTGAGGCGCGCGATGGACGAGGCGAGCCCTTTGGCGAGGCGCGCGCGCTCGCCACGTTGGCAGGGGCAGCGGGACGCTCGGCCGAGGGCATCGCCCGGCGACTCGAACGCGCCGTCCTGGATCACCGCGCTCCTCAAGATCGGGACGACATGGCCATCGTCGTCGTCCGCCTGCGTGCCGAGGCGCGCGAAGCAGGGGCAAGTCGACGTTGATTGCATAAGTCCATAACCTTCGGACATGGTGCTCGACCCGAACCTCCTCGCCGAGCCAAGCGCGCGCAGCGAGGCACTCGCCGCGACGCGCCCGCCCCTCACGGACGCCGACGTAGTCCGCCACGACATCTCGGGACGCCTTGAGCGCTCCGCCGCAATCGC
>JAJZKA010000035.1 GCA_021809805.1 Actinomycetes bacterium | reverse complement strand
CCGCGCAGGAGGCCGCCAGCGCTCGTCCTGCCGGTGCAAGCCAGCCCTGAACGCGTTCACCGTGGCGTTCCCGAGGTGCCGATGCGCTTTGCCGACCGATGGACGGTGCCGGCATCGGGCCCGATCCTTGACCCGCCGCGGCATCGACGCAGCGAGGGATGGGCACTTGCGGCCGCCGGGCGATCTTGTGGGTCTCGCGCGACCGGGGGGGCGGCCGAAGGGCGCACTAAGCTTCGTCTCCGTGGCGACGGTCCCTCCGGCGCTTTCCGGCCCCGACTCCTCGCTGCAGCGCCGCCTCGACGCGGTCCTGCATGCTGCGGTGCATGTACGCACCAGGGCGCGTCGGCGCGCCCTGGTGATGGCGGAGACGCGCGCCGGGCGGAGGGTCGTGGGCGCGGGCCGCACGATCGGCCACGGCATCGGCTCCCGGCTGCGTCCCGACCCGACGCCCGAGCGCTACGTCCCGGGAGTGACCCCGGTCGGCCGCCTGCTCGCCCGTCCGGCGCTCCTCGGCCTGCTCGGATCGATCGCGATCGTCCTCGGGGCCAGCCAGCCCAACTCGCCGTTCACCTCCAAACTGCCTGGTTCTTGGTACTTCGGCGTGCCCACTCCCTCGGCCGTGCCGGGGATCACGCCGCCGCCTGGCCAGTGGCTCTTCTTCGGGGTGGTGGCGGTCTACCTCGGAATGATCTTGATGCTGCGCGCCTGGTGGGACGTCGTGCGCATCTGCGCCCGCTTCCGGGGGATGCCGGTGCGGCAGCTCGGCTGGGTCTTTGCCGCTTGGGTCGCTCCGCTGCTCGTCGTGGCGCCGCTGTTCAGCAAGGACCTGTACAGCTACGTCGCCCAGGGCGAGATGATGAGCCGGCATATCAACCCCTATTCCTACGGGCCGACCGTCCTTGGCCCGATCGGCGCGAACCCGCTCAACCGGCTCGTCGATCCGCTTTGGGGCAACGTGACGTCGCCCTACGGCCCTGTCTTCTTGGTCCCGGCGGGATGGCTCGTCGAACTGACCGGGCACAACGTCTTGATGTCGGTCGAAGGCCTCCGGTTGTTGGCGCTCGCTGGGACGATCGCCGCGGCGGCCGCGATTCCGAGCATCGCCCGCTCCTTCGGCCTCGACGGCGCCTCCGGCTTCGCCATGGCCGCCCTCAACCCGCTCGTGCTGTTGCACCTCGTTGCCGGTGGCCACAACGACGCGATGATGCTCGGCTTCTTGGTGCCCGGCTACGCGCTGGCGCGCCGCGGCCATCGCGTCTGGGGCATCGTCTTGGTTGCCTGCGGCGCCGCGGTCAAGGTTCCCGCGTTGATCGGCGCGGTCTACATCGGCTGGGAGTGGCTGGGGACCCACCGCTCGGTGCGCGAGCGGGTCCGCCCGGTCGCGACCGCGATGCTGCTGACCGTGGCGGTGATGGCCGTGCTCTCGGCGGTCGCAGGACTCGGCTGGGGGTGGATGGCCGGATTGTCCAACCCCGACACCGTGCGCTCGTGGCTTGACCCGGCGACGGCGGTCGGCCTACTCGGGGGCAAGATCTTGGCGACCCTCGGCCTCGGTGGCCATGCACGCACGGTGCTCACCTTGGCGCGTGGCACGGGCTTCTTGCTGGCTGCCATCATCGGGGTGCGCCTGCTGCTCCGCTCGGACGAGATCGGCCCGTTGCGCGCACTCGGCTGGAGTCTCATCGCCGTGGTTGTCCTCAGTCCTGTCGTCCAGCCCTGGTACGCGGCATGGGGATTTGTCTTCCTCGCCCCGGTGGTCGAGGGCCGTGTTCGCCGGATCGTCGTGATCTGCTCGGGCATCTCGTGCTTCGTCGGCCTTCCAGGCGGCAGGGTGCTGCTGCATGAGATCTCGATCGCCAATCCATTGCTCGTGGGCGGATTCTCGGTGGCGCTCGTCGGGGTCGGCGTGACGTTGCTTCGGGCCCGCAGCCACCCAGGTCACGGCGGTCTCGCCACGCGCCCGGCGGACCTCGTTTCCGAGCGCGCCTGAGCCCTATCGAGCCGATCTCGCGGAGGGCTCAGACGAGGAGCTGCATCACTGCGACATCCAGCCATCGGCCGAACTTGCGGCCGACCTCCCGTTCAATGCCGACGAGCTCGAATCCGCAGGTGCGATGGAGCGCGATCGAGGCGGTGTGGTCGCCGACGATCCGGCCGATCACCGAATGGAAGCCATGGGCCCCGGCGAGCCGCACCACCTCGCTCAGCAGCGCCTTGCCGACGCCTTGGCCCCTCGCGTCTGCGGCGACGTAGACCGAGTCCTCGACGGTGGTCGCATAGGCCGGCCGCGGGCGGTAGGGCGAGAGAGAGGCGAAGCCGAGGACTCTCCCCTGTGCCTCGCCGACCACGACTGGATAGGCACCGCCGTGCGCTGCCATCCAGGCTTGCTGGTCCTCGGGGCTGCGGGGAACGAGATCGAAGGTGACGAGGGAGGAGACCACTTCGAGGTTGTAGATGTGGCGCAGCGCCTCGGCGTCGTCGGGCTCGCCGAGGCGCAGGTGCACGCTTGCAGCCTAGCGACGGCCCCGTTGGGCTCGGGTATGCTGTCGAGCTGCAGGCGCCGCGGCCCCGCGCGCGTCCGCCCCCTTAGCTCAGTCGGCAGAGCACAGCCATGGTAAGGCTGGTGTCGTCGGTTCGATTCCGACAGGGGGCTCGCAGGTCAAGGCGGCGTAGCTCAGTTGGTTAGAGCACACGGCTCATAATCGTGGGGTCGCCGGTTCGAGTCCGGCCGCCGCTACCAGGCTCGAACGGCGAGCAGGTCGAGCGCAGCGAGGAGTATTGAGGTGGCCAAGAGCGAGAAGCGCGTGAAGGTGACGCTGGAGTGCGAGGTCTGCAAGCGCCGGAACTACATCACGACGAAGAACAAGCAGAACGACCGCGAGCGTATCCAGATGCGCAAGTACTGCCGCTTCGATCGCCAGCACACGGTGCACCGCGAGACCCGCTAGCCCTCTGGTGATGAGCTCGCTCGGTCGAGGCGAGCGCCGCGACGTCGCGGCGGAGAGCGAGTCGCTCGAGCAGCTCACTCGTGCCGCGCGCCGCGGCGAGCGGGAGGCCTTCGAGCGGCTGGTGCGCGAGACCGCGCCCGGGGTGTACGCCCTGGCGTTGCGCCTGCTCGGGAACGAGCATGACGCCCGGGACGCGGCGCAAGAGACTTACCTGCGTGCCTACCGATCGATCGGACGCTTCCGCAGCGAGGCGGCCGTCACCACCTGGCTCTACCGGATCGCGGCCAACTGCTGCACCACCCAGTTGAGCCGGCGCCGCGTCGCGCTTCCCCTCGAGGCGGCGGGCGAGCTGGCCGACGAAGCGCACGACGGCGATCCAGAGGCGGTCGCCGCCACGGCCGCCGAGCGGGACCAGCTGGCCAGCGCGCTCAGCCGGCTGCCCGACCCGCTGCGGGCCGTCGTGGTCCTCCACGACGTCTACGAGCTCGGCCACGAGGCGATCGCCGCCGAGCTCAAGATCAGCCGGGCCGCCTCCAAAGTTCGTTTGCACCGGGCGCGCCGTCGGTTGCGCGAGCAGCTCTTCCCCGAGCAAAGGCCCGGGGACGCGTCGGCGCCAGACGCCGCTGCAGCGGTGGTGCGCCCGCTCGTGCGCCGGCCGCAGGAGGCCGACGAGGTGCACCAGGGTGCCGTCGCTCGCTGAGCCCGCCACCTGCGCGGCAGTTGCCGAGGCGCTGCCGAGGGTCCTCGACCGCCGCGCCGATCCGCCCCGCGGCCTGTCGCGCCATATCGAGCACTGCCTTGTCTGCCAGGCCGAGCTGGCTCGCTACCGCCGCCTGCTGCGCATGCTCGCGCAGCTCGGTCGCGAGCGCGCCGAACTATCACCGGGTGCGCTCGCGGATCTCCTCGAGGCGGTCGAGGGTGCGGCGCGGCGCTCCGTCATCCGTTCGGCCCTTGCCGGGCGACGCCTCGCCTACGGTGCGGGCCTGATCGGCGGAGTTCTGGCGGCGGCAGCACTGGTCACGGTGTCCAAGCTGCGTACGATGAGGCGCCCGGCGAGCGTCTGAAGGCTGCAAAGGGGTGCTCCGGGCACAGTCCGGGGCCGGTGCTATCGTGTTCAGGCCCGCAATGGCGATGCGTAACGCGTCCCGGCAGGTTGTAGGGCAGTAGCTCAACTGGCAGAGCACCGGTCTCCAAAACCGGCGGTTGGGGGTTCGAGTCCCTCCTGCCCTGCTCGGATCAGCCACCTGAGGAAGTCCGCGTGAACCGACAGCAAAAGCGCACGCTGCAGCGCCAGGGCCAGACCGGCCCGGACGGTGCTCCCGCGCCCCGTCGCGCCCAGGCAACGAGCGCGAGCTCGCAGCGCCACAGCGACCCCCAGCGGCCGAGCATCGGCAAGCGCATCGCCCAGTACTTGGCCGAGGTCCGCCAGGAGCTCGCCAAGGTCCTCTGGCCACGGCGCTCGGAGGTGGTGAACTACTCGACCGTCGTCCTGACGACGCTGGTGCTGATTGCGCTGTTGATCTTCGGGCTGAACTACCTGTTCGCCCGGGGGGTGTTTTGGCTGTACAAGTCCTGACAGCAGCGCCGGCGCCAGTCGGCACGAGGGCGTGACCGGGTCGCAGGTGAGCGGCCCGCGCCGATCCACACAAGAACCCAGCACGAGCGCAGAGAGATCGTAGAAGCATGGTGATGACGAACTTCGAGCCCCCGACCGGCGACGACGACACGAGCGAGGACGCGCCCGCCGAGGACGCGCTCGTCGAGGAGGAGGGTGCCGAGGTGGGCGAGGCCGCGCTCACGCCGCCGCGCCCGCCGAGCCCCTACGACCGGCCCGGCCGCTGGTACGTCGTGCACACCTATGCCGGCTATGAGAACAAGGTGAAGTCGAACCTCGAGAGCAGAATCGTCTCGATGAACATGGAGGATCGGATCTTCGAGGTCGTGATCCCGATGGAGGACACCGTCGAATTCAAGGGCGGCAAGCGGGTCACGGTCCAGCGCAAGGTCTTCCCGGGCTATCTGCTCTGTCGCGCCGACCTCGACGACGACGCCTGGTCGGTGATCCGCCAGACACCCGGCGTGACTGGCTTCGTCGGCCCCGGCACCAAGCCGACCCCGCTGTCGCGCGCCGAGGTCGAGAACATCTTGCAGGTGCGCGAGGAGGCCTTCGAAGGCACATCCTCCGCCGGACCAAAGCACCGTCGCGCCCGGCTCGAGCACGAGGTCGGCGAGACCGTGCGGGTGCGCGAAGGGCCGTTCGCCGACTTCACCGGCCAGGTGGCCGAGATCAACGAGGACCAGCTCAAATTGAAGGTGCTGGTCAATATCTTTGGCCGGGAGACCCCGGTCGAGCTGGACTTCAGCCAAGTGGCGAAGCTCTAGGCACCGAGCACGAGAGAGAAGAGTCAAGATGCCGAGAAGGCGCGTCACCGCCGTCGTCAAGATCCAGCTGCCCGCGGGCGCCGCGACGCCCGCGCCGCCGGTCGGGACCGCGCTCGGTCCCCACGGCGTGCAGACCATGGAGTTCTGCAAGCAATACAACGCGGCGACCGAGTCCATGCGCGGGACGATCGTGCCGGTCGAAATCACGATCTATGAGGACCGGACTTTCACCTTCGTCCTCAAGACCCCGCCCACGACGGTCCTGCTGCGCGAGGCCGCCGGTGTGGACAAGGGGAGCAAGCTGACTGGTCGCGAACAGGCGGGCACGATCACCGAAGAGCAGCTGGCGGGCATCGCCACGACCAAGCTGCCCGACCTCAACACCGACGACCTCGAAGCCGCGAAGCTCCAGGTCGAGGGCACCGCCCGTTCAATGGGCATCAAGGTCGCCCGGTAGCCGGCGCGGAAAGGCAGGAGAAGACCATGGCCCGCAGTGGAAAGCGCTACCTCGACGCCGTCAAGCGACTTGACCGCGCGCAGCTGTACTCGCCCCAGGAGGCGATCGACCTTGTCAAGGGGCTCGCCACGGCACGCTTTGACGAGACCGTCGAGCTTGCGGCGCACCTCGGGGTCGACCCGCGCCGTGCCGACCAGATCGTGCGCGGCTCGCTGAGCCTGCCCGCGGGCACGGGTCGCAGCGTCCGCGTGGCGGTTTTCGCCGCCGGCGACGCGGCGGCGGAGGCGCGCGATGCCGGCGCTGCCGTGGTCGGCGCAGACGACCTCGTGACCCGGGTCGAGAAGGAGGGCTTCCTCGACTTCGACGTGGCCATCGCCACGCCCGACCTCATGGCCCAGGTGGGGCGGTTGGGTCGCATCCTTGGCCCGCGCGGCCTGATGCCGAACCCGCGCACCGGAACGGTCACGACCGAAGTCGGCCGGACCGTCGGCGAGTACAAGGCCGGACGAGTCGAGTACCGCACCGATCGCGTCGGCAACATCCACGTGCCCGTGGGCAAAGCCTCCTTTGACGCTGCGGATCTTTTGCGCAACGTCCGCGCGGTGCTGGACGAGCTTGTTCGGGCGAAGCCTGCGGCGGCCAAGGGTCGCTATATCCGCTCGATCACGCTCTCGTCGACGATGGGACCTGGCGTGCGGGTCGACTCGAACCGCGTCCGGATCACCGAGGAGGAGCTGGCGGCGATCGCCTGACCCGCCAGGGCGCCCCATGGCGCTCTGGTACGCTGCCACGAGCACGCGCGCGCTCATGGCGCGCTTGGAACGCGCAGCCGGCCCGCCGGCGGCAACTGAATACGCCGAAGACATCTGGTGCGCCCGAAGGCGCTCAATGGGCCATCTGCCCGCCCGACGAGGCGAAGCATGCACTCCTGCTTCTCTCGACGCGGCTGGCGATGGCCAGGAAAGGGAGGAGCAGTGGAGACGACCCTTCGGGAGCCTCGTCCCGAGAAGGTGGCCGTTGTCGACGAGGTGCGTGAGCGCCTCGGCTCGGCGAGTGCCGCCATCCTCACTGAGTATCGAGGCCTTCGGGTCAGCGATCTCGCGAGGCTCCGCAAGGCGCTCGGCGCGGCCGGAGGCGAGTACAAGGTGTTTAAGAACACCCTGGTGCGTCGCGCCGCCCACGAGCAGGGGCTGACGGACCTCGACGACCTGCTCGAGGGCCCGACGGCCATCGCCTTCGTGCGCGACGACCCCGGAGCTGTGGCCAAGGTGCTGCGGGACTTCGCCCGCACCAACCCAGCCCTTGTCGTCAAAGGCGGCCTCCTCGGCCAGAACGTGCTCGATGCCCGGGCGGCGACGGCACTCGCCGACTTGCCCAGTCGCGAGCAGTTGCTCGCTGGCTTCGCCGGGCTGCTCGCGGCGCCGATGCAGCGGATGGCCAGCCTGCTTGCCGCCGTGCCGCAGAAGCTCGCGTACGGGCTGCAGGCGCTGATTGACCAGCGTAAGGAGACGTCACCGAGCGCCGACGAGCCGGTCGCCAGCGACGAGGCACCCGCTACCAGCGACGAGGCACCCGCTACCAGCGCCGACGAGCCGGTCGCCAGCGACGAGGCACCCGCTACCAGCGACGAGGCACCCGCTACCAGCGACGAGGCGCCCGCCGAAACAGATGCCAAGGGCGAGTCGGCCGCCGAGGCGAGCGAGGGTGGCGAGGCCAGCGCCGAGTAGCCGAACGCGGCGCCGGTCCGGCGCAACGAGTCCTTCGCCACCGCTCGGTGGCGAGTCCAGTGCAGTGAGGAGAAGGGAAGCACAATGGCGACGAAGGAAGAGATCCTCGACGGGATCGCGAACATGAGCGTGATCGAGCTCTCCGAGCTCTTGAAGGAGTTCGAGGAGCGCTTCGGCGTGACCGCGGCGGCCCCCGTGGCCGTTGCGGTGGCGCCCGCGGCCGGTGGCGGCGCGGCCGCTGAGGCGGCCGAGGAAGAGCAGGACGAGTTCGATGTCGTCCTCACCTCCGCCGGCGACAAGAAGATCCAGGTCATCAAGGAAGTTCGGGCCCTTACGAGCCTCGGGCTCAAAGAGGCCAAAGACCTCGTCGACTCGGCACCCAAGCCGGTCCTCGAGAAGGTCTCCAAGGAGGACGCCGAGAAGGCGAAGGCGCAGCTCGAAGGCGCCGGCGCCACGGTCGAGCTCAAGTAGTCCTGCGGCTCTGTATCGCCGCGGGCGCCGCCGATTGGCCGGCGCCCCAACCGGGGAAGAATCGAGCGCGCACGCTGCCGCGGCGAGGCCGTGGGGCGGGACGCGAGCCGGATCGGTTGCTTGACCGTCCGGCCCGCGTCCCCTACCCTGCACCTCGGCGCGGTCAGCGCGCGTTGCCTTCGTCTTTTCGCGCGCCTATGCTGAGCAGTTGCCGTGTCCGCGCCGCTTCCGATCGAAGCTCCTTCGGTTGATGACGCGCGCCCCGGTCGCGACACCGCCCGTTGCCCGCACTACCCGCACCTGCGAGGAGTAGGCCCTTGCCGTCTCGTTCCCGCACCCCCGAGCGCTTTTCGTTCGCGAACCTCGATGAGGTGCTGCCTCTCCCAGACCTGATCTCTGTCCAGCGTGACTCTTTCGACTGGTTCCTGTCGAAGGGTCTGGCAGAGACGTTCGCCGACATCTCGCCGATCGAGGACTTCACGGGTCAGCTCCGTCTCGAGCTCGAATTTGACCCGGCAGACCCAGACCTCAGGCCGCCACCGAAGTTTCCCATCGAAGAGTGCAAGTCGAAGGACATGACCTTCGCCGCGCCGATCTTCGTGCGCGCCCGCTTCATGAACGCCTCGACGGGTGAGATCAAGGAGCAGACGGTGTTCATGGGGGACTTCCCCATGATGACGCCGAAGGGCACCTTCATCATCAACGGCACCGAGCGCGTCGTCGTGAGCCAGCTCGTGCGCTCGCCCGGGGTGATCTTCCAGCCGGGCCGCGACGCGAAGACGGTCGTGACGGGGACGATCCACCCCTACCGCGGCGAGTGGATCGAGTTCGACGTCGAGGCCAAGCCCAACCGCGACGTGACGGCCGGCACCCGCGTCGCCCGAAAGCGCCGCCTGTCGCTGTTCGTGCTGCTGCGAGCGCTCGGCTATGAAGACGATGGCTTCCTCGAGCGCTTCGTCCGACACTTCGACTTCCTTGCCGGCCAGTGGGAGAAAGAGCGCGAGGTCGTCACTTCGCGTGAGGACGCGCTGCTCGAGATCTACAAGCGGGCGCGGCCGGGCGAGCCGCTCTCGCTCGAGGCGGCGCGCGCCTACTTCGAGAACGCGTTCTTCAACCCGCGGCGCTACGACCTCACCCGCGTCGGGCGCTACAAGTTGAACCGCAAGCTCGGCCCGGAGATCGAGAAGATCTCCGAGCTGCTTGCCATCGACCTCGAGCGGCCCGAGGCGCACCAGGGCGTGCTCAGCGCGAGCGAGATCCTGGCGGCTTCGACCTACATGCTCCACCTCGCCAACGGCGAGTCCGGCTACCGCCTGGACGACCAGGACCACTTCGCCAACCGCCGGATCCGCTCGGTCGGCGAGCTGATCCAGAACCAGGTGCGCATCGGCCTCTCGCGTATGGAGCGGGTCGTTCGCGAGCGGATGACGACCCAGGACGTCGAGGCGATCACGCCCCAGACCCTGATCAACATCCGCCCCGTGGTTGCGGCGATCAAGGAGTTCTTCGGCACCAGCCAGCTCTCCCAGTTCATGGACCAGCACAACCCGCTGTCGGGCCTCGCTCACAAGCGCCGCCTCTCGGCGCTCGGCCCGGGCGGCCTCTCCCGCGAGCGCGCCGGCTTCGAGGTCCGTGACGTCCACACCTCTCACTACGGCCGGATGTGCCCGATCGAGACGCCCGAGGGCCCGAATATCGGCCTCATCGGCCACCTCGCGAGCTACGCCCGCGTCAATGAGCACGGCTTCATCGAGACCCCGTACCGCAAGGTCGTCGAGGGTCAGGTGACCGACGAGATCGTCTACCTCGCCGCAGATGAGGAAGAGGAATACGTCATCGCCCAGGCTTCCGCGGTGCTCGACCGTGAGGGCCGCTTCGTTGGCGACCGTGTCCTCGTACGCCGCGGGCCCCAGGGGGCCGGGGTGCGCGTGGGGGCGACCTCCACGTCCTACGGCACGACCAGCGAGGTCGACTACGTGCCGCCTGGCGAGGTCGACTTGATGGACGTGTCGCCGAAGCAGATCGTCTCGGTCTCGACGGCCCTCATCCCCTTCGTCGAGCATGACGACGCCAACCGCGCCCTGATGGGGGCGAACATGCAGAAGCAGGCGGTGCCGCTGCTCGTGCCCGAGGCGCCCTACATCGGCACGGGCGTCGAAGCTCGTGCTGCCCAGGACGCCGGCGAGGTGCTGGTTGCCGAGGGCACCGGGCGCGTCAGCGAGATCTCCGGTGACCTCGTCATCGTCGAGTACGACGCGGGGCAAAAGGACCGCTTGGGGATCGAGCTTGGCCGGCGCGTCTACGCGCTCGCGAAGTTCCGCCGTTCCAACCAGAACACCTGCATGAACCAGAAGATCCTCGTGGAAGAGGGCGAAGAGATCGTCGAGGGCACCGTGCTCGCGGATGGCCCCTCGACCCAGAACGGTGAGCTCGCGCTGGGCAAGAACCTGCTCGTCGCGTTCATGCCGTGGGAGGGCTACAACTACGAGGACGCGATCATCCTCTCTGAGCGCCTCGTGCGCGACGACGTGCTGACCTCGATCCACATCGAAGAGCATGAGGTCGATGCCCGGGACACCAAGCTCGGCGCCGAGGAGATCACCCGGGACATCCCGAACCTCTCTGAGGAGATCCTGGCAGACCTCGATGAGCGCGGGATTATTCGCATCGGTGCCGAGGTCGGCCCCGGCGACATCTTGGTCGGCAAAGTCACCCCGAAGGGCGAGACGGAGCTCACCCCCGAAGAGCGCCTGCTGCGTGCCATCTTCGGCGAGAAGGCCCGTGACGTCCGCGACACGAGCCTCAAGGTGCCCCACGGCGAGTACGGCAAGGTCATCGACGTTCGCGTCTTCTCTCGAGAGGACTCTCACGAGCTGCCACCGGGCGTCAACCAGCTGGTCCGGGTCTATGTGGCTCAGAAGCGCAAGATCTCCGAGGGCGACAAGCTCGCCGGGCGCCACGGCAACAAGGGCGTCATCTCGAAGATCTTGCCGGTCCAAGACATGCCCTTCCTCGAGGACGGCACGCCGGTGGACATCATCTTGAACCCCCTTGGCGTTCCTTCCCGGATGAACGTCGGCCAGGTGCTCGAGTCGCACCTCGGCTACGCGGCCCGATGGGGCTGGGAGAACGACAAGCGCGCCGGCATGGCGGTGCGTGGCACCGAGACCAAGACCCGCCCGAAGACCGACCCCGCGGTGTGGGTGTCGACCCCCGTCTTCGACGGTGCGCACTGGGACGAAGAGGACGAGGCCGGCCGGCACGAGACGATCAAGCAGCTCTTTCAGTCGCTGCGCCCCGACGCCGCCGACAGCTCGCGCCGGCTGATCCAGCCGAACGGCAAGGCGGTGCTCTACAACGGACGCACCGGCGAGGCCTACGACAACACGATCAGCGTCGGCTACATGTACATCTTGAAGCTCGCCCACCTCGTGGACGACAAGATCCACGCCCGCTCGACAGGCCCCTACTCGATGATCACCCAGCAGCCCCTTGGCGGGAAGGCCCAGTTCGGAGGGCAGCGCTTTGGTGAGATGGAGGTGTGGGCACTCGAGGCCTACGGGGCCGCCTACGCGCTGCAGGAGCTGCTGACGATCAAGTCCGATGACGTGCTCGGGCGCGTCAAGGTCTACGAGGCGATCGTGAAGGGCGAGAACATCCCCGAGCCGGGGATCCCCGAGAGCTTCAAGGTTCTCATTAAGGAAATGCAGTCGCTCTGCCTCGATGTCGAGGTGCTCGGCACCTCGGGCGAGGAGATCGAGATGGGCGAGCTCGACGAGGACGTCTACCGGGCGGCCGAGGAGCTCGGCATCGACATCAGCCGCAATGAGCGTGGCTCAGACGAAGAGGACGCGCGCCGCGCGGCGGAGAGGGGTTTCTAGGTGCTGGACGTCAACGATTTCGACCAGCTGAGGATCGGATTGGCGACTGCGGACGACATCCGCACATGGTCGCACGGCGAAGTCAAAAAGCCCGAGACCATCAACTACCGCACCCTGCGTCCCGAAAAGGACGGCCTGTTCTGCGAGAAGATCTTCGGTCCGACCAAGGACTGGGAGTGCTATTGCGGCAAGTACAAGCGGGTCCGTTTCCGCGGCATCATCTGTGAGCGGTGCGGGGTCGAGGTCACCCGCTCCAAGGTGCGCCGCGAGCGGATGGGCCACATCGAGCTCGCCGCTCCTGTGGTGCACATCTGGTATCTGCGGGGCACGCGCAGCTGGCTTGCCTACCTGCTCATGGGTACTGAGGCGCGCGAGGAGCTGAAGGCCAAGCAGCTCGAAAAGGTCATCTACTTCGCGGCCTACCTCGTCACCTGGGTCGACGAGGAACGGCGCCACTCGGATCTCCCCAACCTCGAGGCGGAGCTCGCCTCCGAGGTCGCCGAGATCGAGCGCGCCCGAGACCTCGAGGTCGAGCGTCGCCTCGCCGCGCTTGAGACCGAGCTCGCCGAGCTCGAGTCGAGCGGCGCCAAGGAGTCCGAGATCCGCGCCCGCCAGCGCGCCGTCGAGCGCGAGGTCACCTCCGTACGCGAGCGCGCGGACCAGGACATCGCCCTCGCCAAGCGCGCCCTTGATGAGCTGAAGGACCTCTTTGCCCGCAAGATCATCGAGGACGAGATGCTCTGGCGCGAGCTGAGCGCCCGCTACGGCGACTACTTCGAGGGCGGCATGGGTGCCGAGGCGATCTCCCGCCTCATCGCCCGTATCGACCTCGACGAGGAGGAGGTCAAGCTCCGCCAGGCGATCGACCCGGCCGACGGCCGGCGCCCGCTCTCCGCGCAGCGCAAGCAGAAGGCGATCAAGCGGCTGAAGATCGTTTCGGCCTTCAACCGCCGCAACGACGAGGGTCGGCGCGTCAACAACCCGGGGGCGATGATCCTCGAGGCCGTACCGGTGATCCCGCCTGACCTTCGCCCGATGGTCCAGCTCGACGGTGGCCGGTTTGCTACCTCGGACCTCAATGACCTGTACCGCCGCGTCATCAACCGCAACAACCGCCTGAAGCGTCTCCTCGACCTCGGCGCCCCCGAGATCATCATCAACAACGAGAAGCGGATGCTCCAGGAGGCGGTCGACGCGCTGTTCGACAACGGGCGGCGCGGTCGCCCGGTGACCGGTCCGGGCAACCGTCCCTTGAAGAGCCTCTCGGACATGTTGAAGGGCAAGCAGGGGCGCTTCCGCCAGAACCTGCTTGGCAAGCGCGTCGACTACTCGGGCCGCTCGGTCATCGTGGTCGGCCCGATGCTCAAGCTCCACCAGTGTGGTCTGCCCAAGCAGATGGCGCTCGAGCTCTTCAAGCCCTTCGTGATGAAGCGGCTCGTCGACGCAGAGCTCGCGCCGAACATCAAGTCGGCCAAGCGCATGGTCGAGCGCCGGCGTGCCCAGGTCTGGGACGTGCTGGACGAGGTCATCAAGGAGCATCCGGTGCTGCTGAACCGGGCACCCACGCTGCACCGTCTTGGCATCCAGGCCTTCGAGCCCGTGCTCATCGAGGGCAAGGCGATCCAGATCCACCCGCTCGTCTGCACGGCCTTCAACGCTGACTTCGATGGCGACCAGATGGCCGTGCACCTACCGCTGTCGGCAGAGGCCCAGGCCGAGGCCCGGATCTTGATGCTGTCGGTGAACAACGTCCTCAAGCCGGCCGACGGCCGCCCGGTGACCGTGCCCACTCACGACATGGTCTTCGGCGCCTACTACTTGACCCTGCTCGTCGACGGCGAGAAGGGTGAGGGCCTGGTGTTCCGCCGGCTGCACGAGGTGGAACGGGCCTATGAGTCCGGCGACGTCGCTTTGCACGCGAAGATCACGTTGCGGCGCGGGCCGGAGGGCTACCCCTTCGCGGTTCACGGCCGCCGTCACGGCGACGCGGCGGGGGAGGAGCCAGAGTCGATCGAGACCTCGCCCGGCCGACTGTTCTTCAACGAGGGGCTGCCGGCCGACTTCGGCTTCGTGAACGAGATCGTCGGAAAGCGCGCCACCAGCATCGGCTCGATCGTTGAGCAGCTGGCGGTGCTGTACCCCCGCGCTGCGGTCGCCGAGAGCCTGGACCGCATCAAGGAGCTTGGCTTCCGCTTTGCGACGCGCTCAGGCCTCACGATCTCGATCGACGACGTCAAGACGCCCCCGGACAAGCGCGAGATCCTCAATCGCTACGAGGCTGAGGCACAAAAGGCCGAAGCCCAGTTCAAGCGGGGCATCATCACCGACGACGAGCGCCGCCAGAAAGAGATCGAGATCTGGACGTCGGCCAACAGCGAGGTGGGTCGCGCGATGGAGCGCAACCTCGCGACGGTCGCCTTCAACCCGCTCGACATGATGGTGGACTCCGGTGCCCGAGGGAACTCCCAGCAGGTCCGCCAGATCGCCGGCATGAAGGGCCTCGTGTCCAACCCCCGCGGCGAGATGATCCCCCGCCCGATCGTCTCCTCGTTCCGAGAGGGGCTGTCGGTGCTCGAGTACTTCATCTCCACCCACGGCGCCCGCAAGGGCCTCGCGGACACCGCCCTGCGCACCGCCGACTCCGGCTACCTCACCCGCCGCCTCGTCGACGTCGCGCAGGAGCTCATCGTGCGCGAGGAGGACTGCGGCAGCACGAGGGGCATCTGGATCGACCACGTCGAAAAGGACGAGCCGGGACGGCGCGCCTACCTCGACACGCGTGCCTACGGGCGGGTGCTCGCCGAGCCGATCGCGCTTGCGGACGGCACGGAGATGCCGGCCGGCCACGTGCTCGAAGACTCGGACGTCGCCAAGCTCGCCGAGGACCCGACGTTGAACCGCATCCGGGTCCGCTCCGTGCTCACCTGCGAGGCAACGCATGGGATCTGCGCAGCGTGCTACGGCAAGAGCCTTGCATCGGGCCGCATCATCGAGCTCGGCGAGGCGGTCGGCGTCATCGCCGCCCAGTCGATCGGTGAGCCCGGCACGCAGCTGACGATGCGGACCTTCCACACGGGCGGTGTTGTGGGTGAGGACATCACTCACGGTCTGCCCCGCGTCGTCGAGCTCTTCGAGGCCCGCACCCCGAAGGGCGCGGCAGTGCTCGCCCGCACCTCGGGCGTGGTGCGCATCGAGGAGGACGAGACGGGCCGGCGGGTGAACATCGTCGGTGACGACGGGACCGAGGAGACCTACGCCGTGTCGCCCCGGGCGCACCTCGAGGTTGCCGACGGCCAGGAGGTCGCAGCTGGCGATCCCCTCGTCGAGGGCCCGAAGGACCCCAAGGAGTTGCTCGAGATCAAGGGCATCCGGGAGACCCAGCAGTACCTCGTCGAAGAGGTGCAAAAGGTCTACCGGGACCAGGGCGTGTCGATCCACGACAAGCACATCGAGCTGATCGTGCGCCAGATGCTGCGGCGGGTGCTTGTGGCCGAGTCGGGGGATGCACCCTTCCTCCCCGGCGAGCGGGTCGATGCCCAGCGCTACGCGCTCGTGAACCGGGAGCTCGTCCAGGAGGACAAGCGTCCGGCCGAAGGCCGTCCCGAGCTGATGGGCATCACCAAGGCGTCGCTCGCCACCGACTCGTGGCTCTCGGCCGCCTCCTTCCAAGAGACGACCCGGGTCCTCACCGAGGCGGCCATCGAGGGCCGCTCCGACCGGCTGTTCGGCCTGAAGGAGAACATCATCATCGGCAAGCTGATCCCCGCCGGCAGCGGTCTTGCCCGCTATCGCACCGTGGAGGTCGAGACCCCCGAAGCCCAGCGCATGTCGTTCTGGTCCTCGGATCTCGCGGAGTCGGGCACTGATGAGCTCGCCGCCTGGCTGCGCAACGTCGAGGGTGCATCCTTTGGCTATGGCGGAGAGGCCGCGGCGGACGGCTTCACCTACTACGACAACACCAACACCGGCCTCGAGCCAGACACCGGCCTCGAGCCAGACACGGGCCTTGGCTCCGACCCGGCTACGGGGATTGACTCGAGCGACGGCTCGGCCGACGGCATGGACAACCTCGACCAGGCCGGCGAGGGCGGCTTCTAGCCGCGCCCGCCGACGTGTCGAAGCTGCCCCGGGGACCAACCCCGGGGCAGCTTCGCGTGTTGGCCCGGTCCAGGCCTGCGAGCCACCCCGCTACCGTGGACGCTCCGGCGCGGCGCCGGGCCAGGAGGCGACAGGGACGCAGGTGGCGCGCGACGCGGGGGTAAGCCAGAGCGACGAAGGGCTCGTGCTCGAGCGCGTGGCGAAGTCGTTCGGGCGCGCTGGCCGCGCCCGCCAGGCGGTTTCGGACCTCGATCTGCGGGTCGATCATGGACGCTTCGTCTGTCTGATCGGCCCGAGCGGGTGCGGCAAGTCCACGGTGTTGCGTCTGGCGGCCGGCCTCGTGAAGGCTGACCGCGGCTCGGTGCAGCTCTTCGGCGAGGACGTTGCGCTCGCACGGCGGGAGAAGCGGATCGGCTATGTTCCCCAGAGCCCTGCGCTGCTCGCCTGGCGCAGTGTGCTCGACAACGTGCGCTTCCCTCTCGAAGTCAACCGCAACGCGCCCGTGTCCCCGACGCGCAGCCCCGAGGAGCTCCTTGGAGCGCTCGGCCTCGGCGACGTGCTGCACCGGCACCCCGCCGAGCTGTCGGGCGGCATGCAACAACGCGTCGCCATCGCCCGCGCCTTCGCCTTCGGTCCGTCGGTGCTCTTGATGGACGAGCCGTTCTCGGCCGTCGACGAAATGACTCGCGAGTCGCTGCGCCACGAGCTGTTGGCGGTTTGGCAGGCCGATCAGCGCCTGGTGCTCTTCGTCACGCACTCGGTCATCGAGGCGGTGGTGCTCGCCGATGAGGTCGTGGTGCTCTCCGCGCGCCCCGGTCGCGTCGCGGCTCGCATCCCCGTCGAACTGACGCGCCCGCGCACCGCCGAGCTCGAGGACTCAAGTGAGGTGCACGCCGTCGCCCGCGAGGTGCGCGGGGCCCTGCGGGCCGTCACCGAGGGGTCGCGATGAGCGGCACCGCGCTCGAGGTGACCGAGCGGCGGTCGCTTTGGCGCGGGGCGCGCCGCTGGTTCCCGGCGGTCATTGCGCTCGGATTCGCGGCCGGAGTCTGGCAGCTGATCGCCATCCACAACCCCCTCGTGCTGCCAACCGTGAGCTCGGTGTTTGCTCGCCTCGCCGGCCAGCCGGGCCTGTTCGCAAAGGACGCAGGAGCCACCTTGGAGGAGGTCGCCGTGGGAGCGGCCGCCGCCTTTGCCGCCGCCTTCGTGATCGCCGTCGCGATGAGCGAGCTACCGATCGTCGAGCGGGCGATGATGCCGCTGGCCGTCGCACTCAACGTCACCCCGGTCGTCGCCATCGCACCGGCCCTGACGGTGATGCTCGGCCTCTCGGCCACCCCGCGCTACGTCGTGGCGGCGATCGTCGCCTTCTTCCCCTTCTTGATCAATGCGCTTGTCGGCCTGCGTTCGGTCGATCCTGCGGTGCTCGAGCTGGCACAGAGCCTGGATGCCAGTCGCGCCGAGGTGCTGTGGCGGGTCCGTCTGCCCTCGAGCCTGCCCTTCCTCTTCGCCGGCGCGCGCATCTGCCTGCCTCTGGCGGTCGTCGGCGCGGTCGTCGCCGAGCTCACCACCTCAGGGCCCTCGACCGGCCTCGGCTACCTTATCGAAAGTGCCGAATCGACCTACGACCTGCCCGAGATCTTCGCCGCCGTCCTCGTGCTCGCGGTGATCGGCGTTGCGCTCACGGTCCTGCTCATCCTCGCGGAGCGCACGCTGGTGGCGCGACGTCGCGGGCAGGCGTGAGCCGCCGATCGGTTCGACCAGAGGAAATCGCGTGCCGGAACCGGGACCCGATCGAGGGGGCAGCCGCCCTGGAACGTCCAAAGCGAAGGGAGCCGTGATGTCCGCCCGTCCACCTCGCCGCCGCTGGCGGTGGCGCGCCGGGATCGGCGCCGTGCTCGCCGGCGCCGCCCTGGCGACCAGTGCGACGTACTCCTCCGCGACCTCGCGTCCACGCGCCACGCCGCACGCGGCGCATCTATCGGGGGCAGCCTGTGCTGCCAACCGCAAGCTCGGGGTGCTGACCTTCGCGTCCCCCTTCGGCTTCGATGCTTCGGCGGGGATCTTGGACGTCGAGGCGGCGATCCGCCTCGGCTATTTCGCCGACGAGTGCCTGAAGGTCACCTTCGTCTCCTCGCCCGCCTCGGCGAACCCTGTGGCGCTCGTCTCGACAGGCCGGGCCGCGGTCAGCGGAGAGGGGAGCGCGGCGGACTTCCTCCAGGCGGTGGCCTCGGGAAACTCCAACATGGTTGCGGTCGCCACCTACGGTGACACCTCGGACTACGCGATCTTGACCAAGCCGTCGATCACGAACCTCAAGCAGCTGAACCACAAGACCCTCGGCTACCACCCTGCGCTGCCGGTCGCCATCCAAGAGATGCTGGCGGCGGCGGGTGCCGACAAGGTGCAGCTCGTGGTTGACAACTCTTACAACCCGCTGTTGTTGACGCAGGGCCATTTCGACGCCATCCAGGCCTACCAGTCGAACGAGCCGATCACGCTGCGCGCCGCGCACCAGTCCTTTCGCGAGTACGTGCCGAGCCACTACGGGGTAAAGGGCACCTTCAACGTCCAGGTGATGAATGCCGGCTTCGTTCGTCGACACCGCCAGGCGGCGGCCGACTTCCTGCGCGCCGAACTGCACGCCTTCGCGTACTGCGCCACGCACGCCACGGCGTGCATCTCCGGAGAGCGTCAGGCGGCCAAGGCGGCCGGCGTCGACTACAACGCCGCGCACAACCTCGCTGAGTGGCGCTTCGAGGTCGCCCTTGCCGAGCACCACCATCTCGCCGGCAAGGGCATCGGCGTCGAGAGCTATGCCGAGTGGACGCCCGAGGCCAAGGCGCTCGTCACCTTCCACATCGTCAAGAAGGTCCCGGCGCTCCCGAGCGTCGAGGACCCGGGACTCGTCGCCTCGCTGTACCGGGGGACGAAGCTGATCTGGCCCGGTTGACCGACCCGGTCCGGTGATCGCCGTGACCATCCGGTTCGTCCCGCGTGACCGTGGCGGCTCGGGGGCCGGCATCCCGTCGGACGCGGCCCGAGGACGTTCGACCAAGATCGTGCGGCGGCACCGGCGCGGTATACTTCGACGCTGGCCGGGCAGCTGTTGAGCCTGGTTGCCATGGCGCGGTTGTGCACTTGGTGCGCCGCGCCTACCATGGAAAGGCTGTCGCCTCTTGGCTCTGCCGAGGTGCCAGCTCACCCCCGCTGGTCTTGCCGAGAGGGAGCGCGTGCCCACGATTGCCCAGCTCGTCCGCAAGGGACGAGCCTCCAAGCAGAAGAAGACGAAGACCCCCGCCCTGAAGGGCGCCCCACAGCGCCGCGGGGTCTGCACGCGTGTCTACACGACGACTCCGAAGAAGCCGAACTCGGCCTTGCGCAAGGTGGCGCGCGTCCGCCTGACGGGAGGCGTCGAGGTCACTGCGTACATCCCGGGCATCGGGCACAACCTCCAGGAGCACTCAATCGTCCTCGTGCGCGGCGGCCGGGTGAAGGACCTGCCAGGTGTCCGTTACAAGATCGTCCGCGGCACCCTCGACACCTCAGGGGTCCGCGACCGTGCCCAGGCCCGCAGCCGCTACGGCGCGAAGAAGGAGTCCTGAGATGCCCCGCAACGGCCCCGCGCCCCGCCGCGAGCTGCAGCCCGATCCTGTCTATCGTTCGCTGCTCGTCACCCAGCTCGTCAACAAGGTGCTCAGCCGCGGCAAGCGGAGCCTGGCGGAACGGATCGTCTACGCGGCGCTCGACACCGTGGGTGAGCGCACCGGCGGCGAGGCGATCGCCACGCTGAAGCGGGCGCTCGAGAACACCCGGCCGGAGCTCGAGGTGAAGAGCCGCCGGGTCGGGGGCGCGACCTACCAGGTGCCCGTCGAGGTGCGTCCCCGCCGGGCGACGACGCTGTCGATCCGCTGGCTGGTCAGCTACTCGCGCCAGCGCCGTGAGCGCACGATGGCGATGCGGCTCGCGAACGAGATCTTGGACGCGGCCAACGGCCTTGGCGCCGCGGTCAAGCGCCGTGACGACATGCACAAGATGGCCGAGTCGAACAAGGCGTTCGCCCACTACCGCTGGTAGCAGGCGCCGGCGGGCGCCCCCGGTGGGTCGGCGGCCCTCCTCGCACCTTCGACCCGCTGCGTCTCGCGCTCGCGCGGGGCGATCGGGCGGCGGCGTGGAACACGCCGGGGCCCTCACTCGTTGGTCCCCCACATTGCACAACCGAGCGAAGAAGCTGAGCAGAGAAGAGTCCCATGGCGAACAGCACCCGCCCCTTCCCGCTGGCCAAGACCCGCAACATCGGGATCATGGCCCACATCGACGCGGGCAAGACCACCACGACCGAGCGCATCTTGTACTACACGGGGCGCAACTACAAGATCGGTGAGGTCCACGAGGGCGCCGCGACGATGGACTGGATGGTCCAAGAGCAAGAGCGCGGCATCACGATCACCTCGGCGGCGACGACCGCGCAGTGGCGCGACTGCGTGATCAACATCATTGACACGCCCGGTCACGTCGACTTCACCGTCGAGGTGGAGCGCTCGCTGCGCGTGCTCGACGGCGCCGTCGCCGTGTTCGACGCCGTCGCCGGCGTTGAGCCGCAGTCCGAGACGGTGTGGCGTCAGGCCGACAAGTACCAGGTTCCGCGCTTTTGCTTCGTCAACAAGATGGACCGCATTGGCGCCAACTTCGAGCGCTGCGTCGAGATGATCCGTGACCGCCTCGACGCGGTCCCCGCGGTGGTCCAGCTGCCGATCGGCGCCGAGGCGGACTTCGCCGGCGTGATCGACCTGCTCGAGATGAAGGCCCTCGTCTGGCAGGAGGAGGGCCTCGGCGAGAAGTGGAGTGCCGAGGAGATCCCCGCCGGGCTGAAGGACGCCGCCACGGCCGCCCGCCACGAGCTCGTCGACATCGTCTCCAACCACGACGACACGGTCATGGAGAAGTACGTCGGCGACGAGGAGATCACCGCCGAGGACCTTCGCCGTGCCCTACGCAACGGCACCATTGCCGGCGACTTCGTCCCCGTCCTTTGCGGCTCGGCCTTCAAGAACAAAGGTGTGCAGCCGATGCTCGACGCAGTCGTCGACTACCTGCCGAGCCCGCTCGACATCCGCCCGACCGAGGGAAAGGCGCTGCGCGGTGACGGCGCGCTCGAGCGCAAGGCAGACGATGCCGAGCCTTTCTCGGCGCTCGCCTTCAAGATCATGAGCGATCCCTTCGTCGGCAAGCTCACCTATCTGCGCGTCTACTCCGGCACCTTGGCCAAGGGCACCACCGTGCTGAACTCGACCAAGGACAAGAAAGAGCGCATCGGCCGCATCCTCCAGATGCACGCCAACCACCGCGAGGATCGTGACGAGGTCCACACCGGTGACATCGTCGCGGTCGTCGGCCTCAAGTCGACGACCACCGGAGATACCCTGTGTGCCTCGGACGCGCCGATTGTGCTCGAGTCGCTCGAGTTCCCCGAGCCGGTCATCCACGTCGCGGTGGAGCCGAAGACCAAGGCCGACCAGGACAAACTCTCCAAGGCCCTGTACGCGCTCTCCGAGGAGGACCCGACTTTCCGCGTCCGCACCGACGAGGAGACGGGACAGACGGTCATCTCCGGCATGGGCGAGCTGCACCTCGAGGTCCTCGTGGACCGGATGCTGCGGGAGTTCAAGGTCGACGCGCACGTCGGAAAGCCCCAGGTGGCCTACCGCGAGACGATTCGCGACCTCGTGCAAAAGATCGAGGAGCGCTACATCCGCCAGACCGGTGGCCGTGGCCAGTACGGCCACGTCGTGCTCGACCTCGAGCCGACGGGCCCGGGCGGTGGGTACCAGTTCGTGGACAAGATCACCGGTGGCGTGATCCCCAAGGAGTACATCCCCTCGATCGACGCCGGGATCCGCGAGGCGATGGAGTCCGGCGTGCTCGCCGGTTACCCGATGGTCGACATCCGGGCCACGCTGGTCTTCGGCTCGTACCACGATGTCGACTCGTCCGAGATGGCCTTCAAGATCGCCGGCTCGATGGGCTTTAAGAAGGCGGCCCGGGCGGCACGTCCGGTGCTGCTCGAGCCGATCATGTCGGTCGAGGTCGTGACGCCCGAGGAGTACATGGGCGACGTCATCGGCGACCTTTCGTCCCGTCGGGGCAAGGTCGAGGGAATGGAACAGCGCGGCTCGAACCAGGTGATCCGCGCGCAGGTTCCATTGTCCGACATGTTCGGCTACGCTACTGACCTGCGCTCCCGTACCCAGGGACGCGCGGTGTACTCGATGCAGTTCAACTCCTACCAGGAGGTCCCCGACTCCATTGCCCGGGAGATCATCGCCCGAGCGACGGGGGAGTAGGACCAAAGCGGCAGGAAGCTCGGCGGAGCCGCCGCAGCCGCTGGCTGCGGTCGACCCGGGCGGCACGCCCGCCCGGAGCGGCCCCGACCAGCGGCCACATCCACCAAGCAGTCCACCCCACGGCGTGCCGGAGCGGCTCGCCCTCAAGCACAGACGGAGCTGTCTCCAGCCATGGCGAAGCAGAAGTTCGAGCGCAACAAGCCCCATGTGAACATCGGAACCATGGGGCACATCGACCACGGCAAGACGACCTTGACCGCGGCGATCACCAAGGTCCTCCACGACCGCAACCCGAACGTTGCCTTCACGGCCTTCGACCAGATCGACAAGGCCCCCGAGGAGAAGGCGCGTGGCATCACCATCTCGATCGCCCATGTCGAGTACGAGACCGACAAGCGCCACTACGCGCACGTCGACATGCCCGGTCACGCCGACTACATCAAGAACATGATCACCGGCGCCGCCCAGGTCGACGGTGCGATCCTCGTGGTCTCGGCCGCCGACGGCCCGATGCCCCAGACGCGCGAGCACGTCCTGCTCGCCCGTCAGGTGGGCGTGCCCTCGATTGTCGTCGCCTTGAACAAGGCCGATATGGTCGACGACGAGGAGCTGCTGGACCTCGTCGAGCTCGAGGTGCGCGAGCTGCTGAACGAGTACGAGTTCCCCGGCGACGACACCCCCGTCGTGCGGGTCTCGGCGCTCAAGGCCCTCGAGGGTGACGCGGCCGCGGCCGACCAGATCGTGGCGCTGATGGACGCCGTGGACTCCTACATCCCCGAGCCACAGCGCGACGTCGACCGTCCGTTGCTCATGTCGATCGAGGATGTCATGACCATCACCGGTCGTGGAACGGTCGTCACCGGCCGCATCGAGCAGGGCATGGTCAAGGTCGGCGACGAGGTCGAGATCGTCGGTCTCCGCCCCACTCAGAAGTCGGTGGTGACCGGCGTCGAAATGTTCCGCAAGCTGCTCGACTCCGGCCAGGCCGGTGACAACGTCGGCATCTTGTTGCGCGGCACGAAGAAGGAGGACGTCGAGCGCGGCCAGGTGCTGTGCAAGCCCGGCTCGATCACGCCACACACCAACTTCGAGGCGAACGTCTACGTCCTGAAGAAGGACGAGGGCGGCCGCCACAAGCCGTTCTTTACGAACTACCGCCCGCAGTTCTACTTCCGCACGACGGACGTGACCGGCTCGATCTCCCTCCCTGAGGGCACCGAGATGGTCATGCCGGGCGACAACACGGCCATGACCGTCGAGCTGCAGAAGCCGATCGCCATGGACGAGGGCCTCCGCTTCGCCATCCGTGAGGGTGGCCACACCGTGGGCTCCGGCGTCGTCACGAAGATCTTGAAGTAGGGGTCGGACCGAGATGGCCGATGGCCCCCGCCAGCGGATCCGCATCCGTCTGAAGGCGTACGACCACGAGGTGGTCGACCAGTCGACGAAGAAAATCGTGGAAACGGTCCTGCGCACCCAGGCACAGGTCCGTGGGCCGGTGCCGCTCCCGACGGAGCGTCACCGCTACACGGTCATCCGCTCGCCGCACAAGTACAAGGACAGCCGCGAGCACTTCGAAATGCGGATCCACAAGCGTCTTGTCGACATCGTCGAGCACACGCCGAAGACGGTGGACTCATTGCAGCGCCTTGACCTGCCAGCGGGCGTCGACATCGAGATCAAGATCCAGAGCGCGTAACGCTCCGCGTCGCTCGTGACCACGCGGCACGCTCGGGAGCTCATCGAGCGTGCCGCCAGTCGCGACCCGAAGCACCAGACGGCACCTCGCTGCCGTGTGGAGTCGAGGATGCAGGAGTGGGATGCGTACGCGCAGACCGAGGCCCCGGTCAAGGTCTGGGTGGCCCGTTCTCCCACCGACACGACGCGGTGAGCTGGACGGTCGTGGAATTGGAGCTTCGCCTCTGGGGTGGCCCCCCTGCGGCGAGGTGGGTGCCGTGCCTGCAGATGGCCGCCAGAGCCGGGAGCACCGGTTGCGGCCGAGGTCCGCGCGGTCCAAAGAGCCGCAGGAACAGGATCGCAGGGCAATCGGCTTGACCTCGTGCCGCCGGCCGGTTCGAGAGCCGGCGGCACGTTGCTCGCCCCTGCGGGGCAGTCTGATGAGATGCTAAGCTGCCGCTCCTTGCCCGCGCGCTTGCGCGAGCTGGGCTCCGAGTCTGACGTCTGAGCGTGCCCCGGCCTGTCCGGGGGACCGCCCAGCACCAACGAAGAGCGCTCCGCTCGGGATCTCCCGGCGGAGCGCACGCATGCAAGGGGACGGCTTTAGCCTCCCACCGTTTCCGGACGGCGCCGCTGCGGCGGCACCGTGCCGGTTTGAAGGTCAGCCACGTTTTTTTGGATGGAGAGCGAGCACGATGGCAACAAAGGCGATCGTCGGTGAGAAGGTCGGGATGACCCAGATCTTCGATGCCGAGCAGCGTGCCGTACCCGTGACGGTCGTCAAGGTGGCCCCCGTGCGTGTCGTGCAGGTGAAGACGCCTGAGCGTGAGGGCTACTCAGCTCTGCAGGTCACCTACGGCGTGAAGAAGGCCACTGCGCTCGGCAAGCCCGAGGCGGGCCACTTCACCAAGGCCGGGGTTGAGCCGGGGCGTCGTCTCGTCGAGCTGCGCCTCGACAGCACCGACGGCTACGCCGTCGGCCAGGAGATCGACGCGGGGCTGCTGGCGGCGGGCGAGCTCGTCGACGTCACGGCGATCTCCAAGGGCAAGGGCTTCGCTGGTGGCATGAAGCGGCACAACTTCAGCGGCCAGGGCGGCGGCCACGGCAACCACAAGAAGCACCGGGCTCCGGGCTCGATCGGCGCTTGCGCCACCCCGGCGCGCGTCTTCAAGGGGACCCGGATGGCCGGCCACCTCGGTGCGGCCCGGGTCACGACCCTCAACTTGGAGGTCGTCGAGGCCGACGCCGAGCGCCAGCTCGTGCTCGTAAAGGGTGCGGTCCCCGGGCCGAATGGTGGCCTCGTGGTGCTCCGCCAGGCCGTGAAGGGTGGCAAGTGATGAGCATCGTGCGCAACGGCCCCGTCCGCCTCGAACCGGTCACCGTCACCCGCAGCGCCTTCGGCGGCGGGGAGCTCGGCCGGGTCCGTCTCGACCCCGCGATCTTCTCGGTGCCGGTGAACGTGCCTCTGCTTCACCAGGTCGTGACCGGGCAGCTCGCCTCGCGGCGCGCGGGCACGCAGTCGACCAAGACTCGAGCCGAAGTGCGTGGTGGCGGCGCCAAGCCGTTCCGTCAAAAGGGCACGGGCAATGCCCGCCAGGGCTCGATCCGCGCCCCGCACTACGCCGGTGGTGGGATCGCACTTGGACCCAAGCCCCGCAGCTACGAGCAGAAGACGCCGCGCAAGATGGTCCAGGCGGCCCTGCGCTGTGCGCTCTCGGACCGGGCGCAGCACGAGGCCGTGCGCGTCGTCGACCACTACGACTTCGAAGGACCGAAGACCAAGGAGGCCGTCGCGTTCCTCGGCCGGCTTGGCTGCGATGGCACCGTGCTCGTGGTGCTCGGCCGCAATGACGAGGCGGCGGCAAAGTCCTTTGCCAACCTGACGAACGTCGCGACCGTCCCGGCGGACCAGATCACGGCGTATGACGTGCTCTGCGCGGACGTCGTCGTCTTCACTGACGACACGCTGCCGGGCGAGAGCGAGCAGGCCGGTGGCGCTGCGGTCTCGGCGGAGGCGAGCGGCACCACCGACCAGGATGTGGCCGGGAACAGCGGCGAGGAGGCCGACAGCGATGAGTGAACGGACGGTGCTGTTGCGCCCGGTGATCTCGGAGAAGTCCTACGGACTGATGGATCATGGCGCCTACGTCTTCGTCGTCGACCCACGGGCATCCAAGATCGAGATCCGCGACGCCGTCCAGAGGGCCTTCGGCGTGCGGGTGGCGAGCGTCAACACGCTCAATCGCAAGGGCAAGCGGAAGCGGAACCGCCGCGTGGCGACCTTTGGCCGCCGCAGCGACACGAAGCGGGCGATTGTCCGCCTCGTCGGCGAGGACCGCATCGAGCTGTTCGAGAGCTAGGGGTCGAGCAATGGCTGTGCGCAAACGCAATCCCACGAGCGCCGGTCGGCGGTTCCAGTCGTCGTCGGACTTCTCTGAGATCACCAAGGATCGGCCCGAGCGCTCGCTCGTCGTGCCGTTGCCCTCGAGCGGTGGTCGGAACAGCTACGGGCGCAAGACCTCCCGCCACCGCGGCGGCGGCCACAAGCGCCAGTACCGGATCATCGACTTCTGGCGCGACAAGGACGGCGTGCCGGCCAAGGTCGCGGCGATCGAGTACGACCCGAACCGGAACGCCCGCATCTGCCTGCTGCATTACGCGGACGGCGAGAAGCGCTACATCCTCGCCCCGAACAAGGTGAGTGTCGGCGACACGCTGCAGTCCGGCCAGGGCGCCGAGATTCGCCCGGGCAATGCCCTGCCGATGCGCTACATCCCGGTCGGCTCGGTCGTCCACAACGTGGAGATGCGACCGGGCGGTGGCGGCAAGATGGCGCGGGGCGCCGGCATGAGCGTCCAGCTCGTCGCCAAGGAGGGCGCGTTCGCCACCTTGCGGCTGCCCTCGACCGAGATGCGCCGCGTCTCGATCGACTGTCGCGCCACGATCGGCGAGGTCGGCAACGCCGAGGCGGAGCTGATCTCGGTCGGCAAGGCCGGCCGTAACCGCTGGAAGGGCGTACGGCCCCAGACCCGCGGTGTCGCCATGAACCCCGTCGACCACCCGCTCGGTGGTGGCGAAGGCAAGACCTCCGGTGGCCGTCACCCGGTGTCGCCCTGGGGGAAGCCCGAGGGCCGCACGCGTGCCCGGAACAAGCCGTCTGACCAGCTCATCGTCCGCCGCCGCCGCACCCGCGGCGCCCGGCGCTGACGCGAGAGGGAGCAAGGATGCCCCGCAGCCTGAAAAAGGGTCCTTTCGTGGACGACCACCTGCTGCACAAGGTGGACGACCTCAACGGACGCAACGAGAAGAGGGTCATCAAGACCTGGTCGCGCCGCTCGACGATCATCCCCGACATGGTCGGGCACACGATCGCGGTGCACGACGGCCGCAAACACGTCCCGGTGTACATCACCGAATCGATGGTCGGACACAAGCTCGGCGAGTTCGCTCCGACCCGCACCTTCCGGTTCCACGCCGGCCAGGAACGCGCAGGGAGGCGCTGAGATGGCGGTCGCGACGGCTCGCAAGACCAACGAGCGCCCCGGCACCCGCGCGGTGCTGAGGCACTGCCGCATGTCGAGCTACAAGGCGCGAGAGGTCCTTGACCTCGTCCGCGGGATGGACTTCTCCCGCGCCGTGGAAATCCTCGAACACACGGACCGGGGCGCTGCTCCCGTCGTGGCCAAGCTGCTGCGCTCGGCGGCGGCCAACGCCGAGCACAACGAAGGGCTCGATCCCGTGGAGTTGTACGTCTCGACGGCCTATGCCGACGAGGGCGCGACGCTGAAGCGCTGGCGCCCCCGTGCGCGTGGCCGGGCGACGCGCATCCGCAAGCGCAGCTGTCACATCACGGTCATCTTGTCGCCGATGCCGGCCGACAAGGTCGCTCGGCGCCGTGCCCGCGCCGCTGCGGAGGCGGCCGACCGCCGGGCGCGTCGTGTCGCCGGCACGCGTCGGCGCCGCGAAGCGCCCGAGGCTCGCGCGGCGAGCGAGGGTGCAGCGAGTGAAGTGGGCGATGCCG
>JAJZKA010000195.1 GCA_021809805.1 Actinomycetes bacterium | reverse complement strand
CGCGCACGGCCGACGCGGCGAGTGCCCAGTCGCCGGGCGCAAGACAGCTCGGCGTGTAGCGCTCGAGGCGAGCGATCACCGCCGGCGACACGTCGGGCTGCGAGGGTTGGGATGCCACGGCATGGATCGATCCGACGGGCGATCTCCCGAGCAGGCGGAGTCGGACCCGTATCGCGCATTGGACGCGCGATACGCGGACTTACATCACCTCGGACATTCAAGGCCCGGCGCCATGGTCGACTAGCTAGCAGGGCGGTGCCTCGCTCTCCCGCCTACGTGCCGCGCGATCAGCTCGTCCAGCCGGGCGCCTGGGACACCGACGATCCGGAGCTCCGCTCCGGTATCGAGCCCCGCGTGGTGGCCGCCGTGCGGCTCCAGCAGCGCCTCACCCGTCAGCTTGCAGTGCACCGCCGGGCGAACGGGCTGAAGAAGTCAGAACTGGCTGCTCAGCTGCACATGACCACAGCGCACCTGCACCGCGGCGAGAAGCGGCTCGAGCTTCTCGTCGAACGCGATGCCTGGCTTCCCACGCAACGGCACCTGCGCGTGAATCGTCTCCACTTATCAAGGGTCGGCACGCTGTCGCCGATAGATGCCCCGTGCGACGTCCGAGGTCGTTACGAGGAGGACAAGCAATGGCGCACTGGTGGCCTATCGACAGGAACGAGCACGCTGAGCGTGGCTGCGACGCCTGCGGCTCTCACGAGGGACGCAGCATGGACGAGGACGGGCGCGTGTACTGCTTCGTTCATCGCGACGAACACGAACGCTGAGAGGTAGCCGCATCAAAGGCGCCTTCGTACATGTCAGACCGCTTGCCGCTGCAGAGGTCGAAGCGGGCCGCAAAGACGTGCGATGTCGTTGGACTGGATCGACTGCGACCCCGGAGGAGGTGTCAGGTTGGCGGAGAGCGCGCTGTATCGACGGCTGAAACAGATAGCCGAGGACTTCTCATGCGGCGAGTGGGACTCACCGGAGGTGCTGAGCCCACGCGCTCACTTTGAAAAGGCCGAGCGCGAGTTGGTCGCGCAGCCGGGCGCCATCAGCGCGGCCCGCCGTAGGGCTGCGGCGGGCACCAGGGCGCTCGTCTTCCACGGTCCCATGGCGCGCAACGCCCGCGGCGGCGTTGACAGCAGCCGGCCGCTCGAAGCGGCGGTCGTCTTCACCCCAGACGAGGTGAAGCAGATGACCGACCACGAGATCTACATGGCGATGATCGGCGTTATCGCCGAGCGAGCTGCGCACGAAGTGGGCGCAGCTGAAGAGTCGCCCCCATGTCCCGATCGTCGACCCGCATGTGGCTTCCTACGACCTCAGCCACGTCGTCGGCCGAATCGCCAGTGCACTGATTCATCACCGCGAGGTCTGACCGCGAGCCGGGTCACCCGGGCTCGCAGCAACCGGCTTTCAAGAGGAGCGTGGCCTGCATGCGGGGGGTGACGGGTCCGGCACGATCGGTTACACTTAGAGCAGTTAGGTGAGGGGTGAGATGGCTGATACTTCGCATTCCCTGGGCTTTTCCACCGGTTACGCGTGGCGGAGGGCCTTGCGAGCTGCTGGTGGAGTGCGCGCGGTAGAGCTCGCCGACGGCCAGCGGATCGAAGTTACCGAGGGCCGCGCGGCAGCAGTAGAGGCCGCGCTGGGCACCGACGACGAAGTCACGCCGGCCGAAGCATCGCGCATGCTCGCAGTGTCTCGTCCCATGGTTCTGCGATGGATTGCCAACGGTGAGCTGCCGGATCGGCTCGTCGGCGCGCATCACCGGATTCCTCGAGCTGCAGTTCTCGAGCTCATCGAACGGCGCGCCGCTGCGGGAAGGGCTGTGGCTGCCCTTCGCGAGGCAGCAGAAGCGGGTGACCCCGATGCGGCAGCGGTGGTGGAAGCAGCCCGCCAACGTGCCACTTCTCGCATCGCAGCTCGAGACGCCAAGAGGGCCCTTGCCAAGTCCTCTTGACGAGGAATACCCCGCCGTCAAGGCGACCGCCTACGAGCTCCGATTCACTCATCGTGCGTTGGCAGACCTCACCTGTCCTCGGGGAACTCCACCGGGCGACTTCGCCGCGGTGCGCGAGGCGACGAACTGGCCTGCGATTGTCGATGAGTTCCTCAGCCAGCGCTATCTGAATCCGGACACGACGGGCGGCACCTTGGCCCGCTGTGGTTTCCCTGACGTGGCCGAGCTGCATGGGCCTGCCGGCGGACGCGCCTGCACCTGGCACGACGAGGACAACGAGGTGGTCTGGTTCCTCGGCTTCGACTCCCAGCACCGCTACGAGCGCTTCGAGACACGGGCGGCCAACGACGAACTGCTACCAGATCTCGATGACATCGCCAACCTCGACATGGAGCGTGAGAAGAAGTCCTTCGACGATCGGATCCTCGCGGACCTGCGAGCGCTCGTAGCGAGAGCAGTAGCCATACCTGACGAGCCTCAGCGCGGAACGGTCGGCGGTCTGCTTCGCCTCGAAGCCTCGGTGACCGTGGTCTCGGTCGGCCAGGGCCAGCTCATGGACGTCTTCATCTCGGTCCGGTTACCTCTTCGACATGCGAACGGTCCAGCTCCTCCCGGATGGCCAGCAGGTGATCTTCAGAGCCGACTCGTGAAGCTGGTGTTCGGCGATGAGCGAGAGTGGCTGAGTCCGACGGCCGTCCCGAGCGGCGCTGGTGCCACGCGCGCAGTGGTTCACGGCGAGGAGCTCGCGGTGCAGGTCCCGAACTGCCTCCCGGGCGAGTTTGCGCCGTAGGATCTCGAGCGGGCATAGCTGAGCAGCAACCGCTGTGTCCCCCTGTCGACCCGCACGTGGCGTCGAACGACCTCGGAGACGTCGCCGGAGCGCTGCTTCATCACAGCGAGCTCACGCCGGCGACGACCCATCGACTAGCTGAACGGCGCCCACTCCAGTTCGGTTCCGGGTCACGTCACAGCTGTGACCTAGCCTTCACGGCGTGACGGGGGTGCTTTTTGGCCTGCCGTGCCTGTCGGCGCTGGCAGAGCTGTTCGGCACTGCCACCGTCTGGGCGAGCTACCGCCGCGGTGCGCGAGTGGCGTTCGAGTTCCGCAACGAGGTGCGCGCGGAGATGGCAGAGCTCGAGGGCCTTGGCGTGCGCAGCGTGTTGCTCGCCGGCGATGGGCACATGACGCCGTATCGGGTCGGCACATTGGAGGAGCGCTTTCGCGAGGCCCGGACCAGCGTCGCCGACCAGCTGGAGGCTGGTTGGGTCACGACCCTCGGGCTCCTCTCCTATGTGCTCGGAGCACTCCTCGGGCTTGCCGCTGGTGGACTCGCCCTCTACCACTGAAACGACGGCGGACAGGTGAAGAAGGCCGCGCCATGGGAAGCCCGCGCGGGCTCAGGTGAGGGCCGACCGAGATCCGGCGACCCCTACAATCCCCCTACGTTTCTGAGCGAGCGTAAGTCCTGGTCAGCGGCAGCTTCGGCAACTCGACCAGACGATCCCCCTACGTTTCCCAGAGGGCAGCGTGAAGCGCAGCGTCAGGTGCCCCAACGCCGTCGAGTGAACGCTTATCTGGATCGGCGACGCCCTCGAAGCTGACCTCAGCCTCGTCAAGCGCACTTCAGCCCGAGAACGGAGTCACAGCTGCGGACGCGGTAGTCAACGAAGGTTGCTGTCTCGGATCTCGCCCTGGCCGATGTGCACGCTTCGGCCCAGATCGTGTGCACGCCGCGCACCCAGGTCTCGAGGCTTGCGTCCTGACCTGGCGCGGAGCAGTTTCGTAACCACCCCGCTCCGGGGTCCTTCCGAAAAGTAGGGCCTTCGGGTGACGAAACCCCTGGTCCGGGAGCCTCCGGGCGGCCCGGGCCAGGGGTTGTCGTCGTGATCAGGCCATCAACGGGCCGGTCTGCCCGCCGCTGCGCCGTGGTGGCCGCATCGGAGCTCGTCTCACGAGCCCGGCGCCCTGTGGGGCGACGCGCTGGTAGCCCGCCGGCCGTAGGGCGGGCGGGCTCGGACGGCGTGAGGGTTTAGGCGGCGGCTGGTGGCCCGGTGGCGGGCTGGCCGGTCGGGTCGAGTTCCTCGAAGCCGTGGTCTTCGGGGTCGTCCCGGGTGAGGGGGTCGGTGCGGTCCCCGGTACGTTCGGCCCAGACGCGCAGGCAGCGCAGGTTGGCGGCGGCCTGGGCGATGACGAGCATGAAGCCGGTCTTGACGATGCTCTGCGGTCGCCGTGGGGGCCTCCGGACATCGACTGTCGCTGGCTGGAGGGAGATCTTCGGCCGCCGGCTACGTGGCCAGCGTCGCAGACCTCCCCGCCCCTCATCCCGAACCAACGAGTCGCTCAACACACACCGTGAAGTCCAGCTGGACGTTGATGAACTCGGTTGCAGCCCTTGGCAACGATGGTCACCATCGGGTCATGGACACCGACGTCCCCACCTTGCGGGCCGCCCGCCTCGACGACGCCGCCGCCATCGGGCTGGTCCACGTCCGCTCCTGGCAGGCGGCCTACGCCGGAGACTTCCCCCAGCACTACCTCGACGCGCTCGACCCCACACAGCGCGCCGACGGCTGGCGGCACATCCTCGGACGCACCGACCGGGACCGCCAGGCCGACCTCGTCGCAGACCTCGAGGGCAAGATCGGAGGTTTCGCCAGCGTCGGACCGTGCCGGGATGACGACGCCCACGGCGCTGGCGAGGTCTACGCCATCTACCTGCTCCCCGAGCTTTGGGGCCGGGGCCTCGGCCGCCAGCTCATGAGCGCAGCGCTCGACACGCTCACCGGCTTCGGCTTCGACGAAGCGACCCTGTGGGTGCTCGACCGCAACGACCGCGCCCGCCAGTTCTACGAAGCGGGTGGTTGGCACGCGGACGGCGCCACCAAGGTCGAAGATGGCCCCGGCTTCCCCATCGCCGAGGTCCGCTACCGCCGCTCCGACCTCCGAGTCGCAGCCGAGCCTGATCCACCACCGGCCACGAGCCACCCATAACACCCCGTCCGGGCGCTGCTGGGGCGGGCGGCAGGCGCCACGGAATCAAGCGCAGAGCGACGGGTACCGGCGCCACCTTGCAGCCAACTGACAGTGGTGGTGAGCGGGCCGGGGAGATCCCTGCGCCGGCCGGCACTGCCGACGAGCGGCTCGGCGCCCTGCCGACTCAGACGACGACGGCGCCATGGGTCTCGAGTGTCGAGAGGCAGCTGGCGTGTTCGGCTGGACCTACGCTCGCCGTGATGGTGTCCAGTGACCGGCCGGGAAGTCCGCGGCTCACCGACGAGGACCGCCGCGAGCTCGCTGCGGCGGCCGACGCTGTTGGTGCGTGGGCTGACTTCCCCTTCGACGCGGTGCCCAGACCGGTCGTGCTGACCGGCGAAGCGGTGCAGGTGGAGCGTGGCTTCGCCACCGGCGAGGCCAAGTACGCC
>JAJZKA010000194.1 GCA_021809805.1 Actinomycetes bacterium | reverse complement strand
GGCGCGTGGTGGAGGTGGAGGAGCGCGCCGACACGACGATCGCGCCCGTCGATCGCGATGGGCGCTCGTTTCGCGACGTGGGCGCCATCGAGGCGCGTGGGGCCGAGCGCCGCAAAGCTTGAGTTCACCAGCACCCACATCCAGACGCTGGCGAGCTCAGTGGACCTTGAGCTCGCTCCGGTAGACGCGAGCGGGGCCGAGCTCGACGATGTGCGCCGCGAGTTCAGCGAAGGCCTTGGCCACCTCGCCCTCGGGCGCCGCCACCGCAGCAGGCACCCCCTCGTCGGCCCCCTCGCGCACGGCAGATTCGAGCGGCAGCGACGCGAGCAGTGGCACCTCGAGATCCGCGGCGAGCGCGGCGCCCCCGCCCTCGCCGAAGATCGCGTGGCACTGGCCATCGGGCGCCCTCCAGTACGCCATGTTCTCGATCACCCCGCGCACCGGCAGGCGGACCTCTCGCGCCAGCGCGGCCGCCCGCTGGGCGACGCGCTGGGCGGCCGGCTGGGGGGTGGTGACGACGTAGCACTCCGCCCCGGGCAGCTGGTCAGCGACCGACAGCGGCACGTCGCCCGTGCCCGGCGGCATGTCGACGAGCAGGAAGTCGAGCGGGCCCCACTGCACGTCGACGAGGAACTGCTCGAGCGCCTTGTGCAGCATCGGCCCCCGCCAGGCGACCGCCTTGTCCTCGTCGACGAAAAAGCCCATCGAGGTGACGCGCACGCCGTGGGCAACCGGCGGCACCAAGGTGCGCCCGACGCTGAGCGGGGGGTAGTCGACCCCGAGCATTCGCGGGACCGAAAAGCCGTAGATGTCGGCGTCGAGGATCCCGACGCGCTGGCCGCTGCGGGCCAGAGCGACGGCGAGGTTGACGGTCACCGAGGACTTGCCGACCCCGCCCTTGCCCGAACAGATCGCGAGCACACGGACCCCGGCGCGCCGAGCGCCGAAGGGGTTGGGCCGGATGCCCCCGGTGCTGTTCGGGTCGGCCGGCGCGTCGGTGCCGTTCGCCTGGCGCAGACGCTCGCCGACTTCGGCGGCCTCCTCTTCGCTCAAGGGCAAGAAGGCCACCTCGAGCTCGACATCGCCGAGCACCGCCTTCATCCGGTCGCGCAGCTCGTGCGCCGCGGACTCGGGGTAGCCGGGCGCCGGCACGGCCACCTGCACGCGCACGCGTCGCGTGCGCGTGGTGGCCTCGTGCTCGGGCAGCGGCTCGACCCCACGCAGCAGCCCGAGCTCACCAAGCGGCAGGAACAGCGCCGGGTCCTCGACCGCCCCGAGCAAGCTGAAGAGGGCCTCGGCACCCTCGAGATTCCCGGCCATCGTGTGCACCACCGCTCCTCGCGCTCTGCGCCGGATGCGCATCCGGCTCGTTCGTCGCGCCGCGCACCAGGGATGCTGTGACCGCAGCGGGCCTCCACAGACCGGGCGGCAGCGCCCGCAGGTACGATAGCCACGTGGCTGCAGTTAACGGTCCGCCCACCGCGGCAGTGCTCGCGGCGGTCGTGGACGACCTCGAGCGATCCTTCGAGCGGCCCCCGAACGGCGCGATCGCGGCCGGGGAGGGGAACGCCGAGGAGTTCTCTGCGGCCGTAGCTGCGGTGACCGCCGCTTTCGGCGACGCCACACGGCGCGAGATCTACCTCTACGTGCGCGATCACGGCGGCGCGACCGCCGCCGAGGTGGCCCGCCGCTTCGGCCTGCACCCCAATGTCGCCCGGCACCACCTGGACAAGCTGGCGGCCGGCGGCTACGTCGAGGTGTCCTTGGACCACAGCGGCGCGAGCGCCGGGCGGCCCTCGAAGCGGTACCGCCGCGCCCGCCACGTCGAGCCCCTGACCGTCCCGCCGCGCTCGGACGCCCTCGTCGTCGGCCTGCTCGCCAAGGCGCTCGGCGTGCTGCCGCCGGCGACCGCCGAAGCGCTCGCCATCGAGGTCGGCGAGGAGTACGGGCGCAACCTCGCCGCTCAGATGTCGCCGGGAGACTCCCAGCGCTCGATGCGCTCGGCGATGCTGGCGGTCGCCGATGCGCTCACCGCGCACGGCTTTGCCGCCCGGGCCGAGGAGCGGGACGCGAAGACCGCCATCGTCCGGGACTGCTGTCCCTTCGGCGACCTCGTCACGAGCTACCCCGTGCTTTGCGCGCTCGACCGCGGCATGGTCCAGGGTCTTTTGAGCGGCCTGTGCGGCGATGCCGTGCCGGTCCAGCTGCTGTCCTCCTCGCGGGCCCTCGGCGACGCCGCCTGTTCGAGCGTCGCCGGCCAGCAGGTCGCCGCCCCTTAGCCCCACCGGCTCTCTGCCAAAGGGCCGCTCGCAAGGCGCCCCATTCACGTGAAGCGATGATGCGCGGCTCACCAAGAGTCGGGCGCGTGCCGATGCTGGCGGTGCGGCCGGGCCGTCCTGCCAGCCTGGGTCCTTCTCATGCAGATCGCCAGGCCCGGCGCAACGGCATCTCCGGGAACTGCCGGCGCCGGCGGTTTGCTTGCAAGCCAGCCGCCGGCGGCTCCCAGACTTGATGTCGCCCCGTCGCCCGCCAGTGGGCCGAGGACGGCACCTGGGGACCGCACGCCCGGAGGAGCTCGCGACGGTCGGTTCAGCCCCCGGCGATCGCCCCGAGGACGATCAGCGGCTCGCGCCCTTGGCGCACCGCTTCGGGCAACACGAGGTCGCCTGGCTCATGGGAGAGGTCCTCCTCGCAGGCAAAGAACCTGATGAAGGGCCGGCGCGCCGTACTTTTCTGGTCCCGGATCGTCCCGCGCAGCACCGGGTAGCGCGCTTCGAGCGCGTCGATCACCCCTGCGATCGTCTCGGTCGCGGGCTCGCAGCAGATCTCGCCCTCGATCCCGGCGAGGATGCGGAGCGGTGCCGGCAGGACGACACGGATCATCGCCTGCTCACGTCAGGCTTTGGACCTCGACCGACAGCACCGCCGGCAGGTCGCGCACGATCGCCTGCCAGGTGTCGCCGCCATCGGGCGAGCCGTAGACCTGGCCGCCGGTGGTGCCGAAGTAGATGCCGCAGGGGTCCAGCTGGTCAACGGCCATCGCGTCGCGCAGCACGTCCACGTAGCAGTCCTTGTCCGGGAGGCCCCGGCCGAGCTCTTCCCACTGATCCCCGCCGCTTCGCGAGCGCCAGACGCGCAGCCGGCCCTCTGGCGGGTAGTGCAGCGAGTCGCTCGTGATCGGCACGACATAGATGGTCTCGGGGTCATGGGCGTTGACGTCGATGCAAAAGCCGAAGTCGCTCGGCAGGTTCCCGCTCACCTCGTGCCAGTGCTCGCCACCGTCGTCACTGCGCATGACGTCCCAGTGCTTTTGCATGTAGATGACCTCGGGGCGCGAGGGGTGCTGGGCGATGCGGTGGACGCAGTGGCCGATCTCGGCGTCGTCATCGGGGAGGTACTCCGAGCGCAGCCCGACGTTCTTTGGCGCGAAGTGCTGCCCGCCGTCGTCGGAACGAAACACCCCCGCCGAGGAGATCGCCGTGAAGATCTTCTCGCCGCCGGTCGGATCGAGCAGGATCGTGTGCAGGCACAGCCCGCCCGCCCCGGGCTGCCACGCCGAGCCGGTGCGGTGCTCGCGCAGCCCCGACAGCTCGCTCCAGTGCTGGCCGCCGTCACCAGAGCGGAACAGCGCGGCGTCCTGAACCCCCGCATAGACGACTTCTGGATCAGCGAGGCTGGGCTCGAGGTGCCAGACGCGGGTGAACTCCCACGGGCGCGGCGTCCCGTCATACCACTGGTGGGTCTCCGGGCCGCCCTGGTAGGCGAACTCGTTGCCGACCGCCTCCCAGTGCTTGCCGCCGTCGTCACTGCGCTGGACGACCTGGCCGAACCAGCCCGAGGACTGCGAGGCATAGATGCGGTTCGGGTCAGCCGGGGAGCCCTTGAGGTGGTAGACCTCCCAGCCGCCAAAGTGCGGCCCGTCGATGCTCCAGATCTCGCGCGCGCCGTCTGCGGTGAGGATGAAGGCGCCCTTCTTCGTCCCGACAAGGACCCGGACCCCGCTCACTGCCGCCCCCTTCCTGCGGCCGGCCGCGCTGGCGCCGCCCGCTCGTGATGGCGGGATCCCGCCACGGCGAAACGCTACGCGGTCGCGACGCCTCGTGCGCAACAATTCGCGGCGCGGCGCTCAGATACGGCGGTAGCGCGCCTCGATCGCGCTCGAGGCGGCATACAACACGAGGCCGCTCGCGAGCACGCCGAGCGCCTCCCGGCCGCCCGGCAGACCAACGAGGGACTGCAGCGCGGCGGCGAGGCTCTTCGCGTGTCGCGCCGAGCGCGTCAGTGCGGCGAGGAAGAGGTAGGCGGCGACAAGGGCGAGAACGAGCCCTCGGGCCAGATCGCCAACCATCCCCGATAAGTGGGCGAGGCGCAACGTCGTCCCACCGGGATGCTCGAGGACCTCGCCGTAGTCGTGAAGGACTCCGAAGATCCCAAGTGCCACCCCACCCACCGCCGCCCCGATCGCCGCCGCACCGAGCAGCTCGGGACCGCCGGGCCAGGTGAGGACGTGGTGGACAAAGGGCTGGGGATGGCTCGAGGGGCCGCCCGCGCCGCCGCCGGCGATCTGCGCGAGCGCCTCGGCGAACACGGCCAGGTAGATCAGGCCCGATCCCATCCATCCGACCCGGGTCCAGGTGGCATTGCGCCTCGCGTCCGGGCTGCCGGCCAGCGACTGCACGACGCGGAAGGCCGCGTAGGCAGCCAGTCCGGCGGCCAGCGCGCCGAGCAGGACGTTACCGGCGGGCAATCGCTCGACGAGAGAGAAGGCCCCTTGGGTGTCGGCGGGCGCCGAGGAGTGCCCGGCGAGCGCGATCTCCATGACCAGGGCGCCGAACATGAGGTAGACGAGGGCGCGCGCGCCGATGCCGGTGCGCGCCAGGCGACGGAAGGCCGGGGTTGCCTCGGCGTGGCGCGTCTGACGCCTCGCCCGGCCTTTGAGGCCGCGATCGTGCTCATCGACTGCAACGTGCTCGGGCGTGGACACCACCTCTGCGCGGTACCCTGACGAGCGCCCACGCAACCGCGCCTCCTCGCGTGGGCGCGTCACGTCGCTCCGCTCCCAATCCCCCGCCTCATCGCGCGCTCGCTCGGGTCGCGCCGATGGCTCGCATGCGCCCAGAGGAAATCCTCACCTCGGACGCGATGCATCGAGCGCCGGCTTCAAGGATCGAGTCGGCTTCCCGTGGCGACACGGTGGCCTCGCGACGCCGAGCCTCGTCGCCCGCCGGCGCGGCGGGCCATGGTGGCGACAGAGCTCTGCGAGCACACAGCCAACGGCGGGATTCGCCTCGGCGTCGACCCGCGTCCGCCTTTCCTGCTCGCGTCGAGTCGACTCCGAGCCCGGGGCCGCCAGGCTGCTCACCGCTACCGAGCGGCTGTAGAGCGCGCCAACCTTCCAAGAGGTTGATTCATACCCTTCGCGGTTGCGCACCGGACGAGGC
>JAJZKA010000193.1 GCA_021809805.1 Actinomycetes bacterium | reverse complement strand
GCGCTCGTGCGGGTCGATGCGCGCCGGGTCGCTGGTTCAGGCGGGTACGTGGCCGTTGTGGCGCGCACCCAACCACGCCAGCCCCGCTGTCGCTACCCCCGCGGCGACGAGGCCGCCGATGACGCCGGTTCGATGTAGCGCCGCCCACAGCACCGGATCGTGTCGATGGGCGCGTTGGCTGAAGGCACCCCGGGCTCCGGCGTCGGCCGACTCGTCCTGGGGCTCCCACAAATTCGACCCGCGCCGGGGCGTCGTCCTCCCGGACTGCTGGGACTTCACCCCGCTGCGCCCGAGGCACCCGTCGGGGAGCTTCGGCGCCACTCGCTCGCCGAGGATCGTCATCGCGCTCGGCACGCCGACCCAGAAATTGCGCCCGGGGATGCTCGAGGAGGTGCGCGATGGCCCGGGCGGCGACCTCAGGCTCATAGATCGGCCGCATCGGCACGGGGCGGTCCGGCATCTTGGACAGGTTCCCGTCGAACTACGGGGTGTTGAGGCCCGGCAGCTGCACCATGCAGACGCGGACCTTGCTCTTTTCCTGCGCGAGCTCGGTCATCACGGACTCGCTGAAACCCTTCACCGCGTGCTTGGCGGCGCAGTAGGGGGCCTGGAGCGGAATCGATCGAACGGCCATCGCGGAGCCAACATTGACGATCACGCCCCGATCCCGGGGTCGCATCAGCGAGAGCGCCGTCAAGGTGCCGTGCACCTGGCCGAAGCAGGTCACGTCCATCACCCGGCGGAACTCTTCGATCGAGGTGTCCCAGGAGAAGGCGAGGGTGCCAACGAAGGCGTCGTTGACCCACGCGTCGATCTCGCCGAGCTCGATCTCACAGCGCTCGACTGCCTCTTGGACGGCCTTGTCGTCGCTCACGTCGACGTCGAGTCCGAGGCCGCGTCGCCCCTGCCGCTCGATATCCTCGACGGCGCCCGCCAGGCCCGCACCTCCTCGCGCCATCACCGCCACGTCATAGCCGCGGCGCGCCAAGAGCTCCGCCGTTGCCCGGCCGACGCCGGCGCTCCCGCCCGTGACCACCGCGACCTTGCCGGTTGCCGTGCGCGCTCCTCACCGTTCAACGAGGCGCCGCACCGGCTCGAGACGCGCTGGGGCGCGAAGAGAGCGCCAGGCAGCGCCATGCCCGCGCCCTACCCACGCGCGCGAGTGGCGACACCATGACGTGTCGACTGGATGCTTCCAAGTGCCCGCTGCATGCCCGCAAGATGGCGGCCGACGCCGCGCGTCAGTGCGCGAGCTGCGCCGGCGGGAGGTGAGGCTCGGCTCCGGGGTGGGCGACGGTCGCTGCCCCGACCGCCACCGCGAAGCCGACCGCGTCCTCGAGCGCTTGGCCAACCGCCAGACGGGCCGCGAGCGCGCCGACGAAGGCGTCGCCGGCGCCGGTGGTGTCAAGGACCGTGGTCGCCGGTGCCGGCACGTGGAATGCGCCCGAGCCAGGGCGACACCCCACGGCACCGAGCCGGCCGAGGGTGATCACTGCGGCGCCGGGCCCGCGGCCAACCAGCGCCGAGGCGGCCGCCATAGCGTCGGGGAGATCCCCGATCGACGCGCCGAGCAGGTCACCGGCCTCGAGCTCGTTGACCACCAAGACATCGACCTCGGCGAGCAGCTCGGACCCGAGCGGGCGCGAGGGGGCGGCATTCAAGATCACCGTGGTGCCTTTGCCGGCCAAGCGCACGGCGCGTTGCACGGTCTCGAGGGGGATCTCGAGCTGGGCGACAAGGACCCGCGCCGCGCCGAGCGCGCTCCGCGCCCGCTCGAGCTCCGCCTCGCCGAGCTCGCCGTTGGCCCCCGGAGCGACGACGATGGCATTCTCGCCCTCGCCGGTGACGGTGATCACGGCTACGCCGGTCAGCGCGGTGTTGCTCGTGGCGATGAACGCGGTCTGCACCCCGGCCGCGGCGAGCTCGGCGATCCGCCGCTCGCCCTCACTATCGCTCCCGACGCGCCCGACGAGGGTGGTCCGCGCCCCCGAACGCGCCGCGGCGAGCGCCTGATTGGCTCCTTTGCCGCCCGGATGGCGCTCGAGACGAGCGTCGCCCACGGTCTCGCCCGGGGCGGGCCGGCGCTCGACCGACAAGACCAGGTCGAGGTTGATCGAGCCGACCACGACAACCTCGTGCTCGTGCTCAGTGACGTGGTCGTCCATGGCGCTGTTCTAGTGCGGTGCCCCGGCGCCGCGCGCCTTCGGCCACAATGGCAGGTGATGGGAACGACGCGGCCGAGCCACTTCAAGGCCGCGCGCCTGCTCGCTGAGCGGGACCCGATCGTCGCCGGCCTGCTCGAGGCGGTGGGACCGCCGCGCCTCGCCCCGCCGGTCGAGAGCCACTTCGCCGCCCTACTCCGCTCGGTGCTCTACCAACAGCTCGCCGGCGCCGCGGCCGCCGCGATCCACGGGCGGCTGCTCGATGCGCTCGGCCACGAGGTCACGCCTGAGGCCTTCCTCGCCCTCGCGCCCGAGGCGCTTCGGGCGGCGGGGCTGTCGCGCAACAAGGCGCTCAGCCTCACCGATCTTGCTGCCAAGGTGTGCGACGGCACGGTCGAGCTCGAGGCGCGGGGACTATCTCGCGAGTCCGACGAGGAGGTCATCGCCCGGCTCTGCGCCGTGCGTGGCATCGGCCGCTGGACGGCGCAGATGTTCCTGCTCTTTCAGCTCCGCCGACTAGATGTCTGGCCAACCGGAGACCTCGGCGTGCGCCGGGGCTTTGGCCTCGCGTACGGCAGGCCGACGCCGAGCGACAAAGAGCTCGAGCCGCTCGGAGAGTTCGCCCGGCCGTATCGCTCCGTGCTCGCCTGGTACTGCTGGCGCGCCTGCGAGGTCTTTGCTTCTGCTGGAGCGAGCGCGCTCACGACGTGATCGGCGCGACCGCTCGCGACGGCCACGGGCAGCGACAAAAAGGACCATCAGGCCTGGTCTCGTGGCGGGACGAGGAGCATGATGGTCCGCACCAGGTCGGCTCCCCGGCACGGTACCGGGACTCGCTCGGCCGGGAGAGGAGGGCGACGTGCACGACGCTCGTTCCTTACACGTCCACAAGGTGGCGCTCGTCGGCCAACCGGGGGCGGGCAAGACCTCGCTTGTCGAGGCCCTGCTCGCCGGGTCGCACGCCATCGCCCGCAAAGGGCGCGTCGAGGACGGCACCGCCGTCTGCGACTTCGAGCCAGAAGAGCTCGTCCGCCACGCCTCGCTCTCCCTGGCCCTTGCCAGCTTCGAGCAGGACGGGCACCGCTTCAACCTTCTCGACACCCCCGGGCTGCCCGACTTCGTCGCCGAGGTCGAAGCAGCGCTCGCCGTCTGTGACGTTGCCGTCATCGTGGTGAGCGCCACCGACGCGATCGGCGCCCAGAGCGAGGCGATCTGGCGCCTTGCCGAAGAGCGCAAGCTGCCGCGGCTGATCTTTATCAACAAGCTCGATCACGAGCGCGCCGACTATGAGGAGACACTCGCGCGGTTGCGCGAGTCCTTCGGCTCCGGCATCGCCCCGCTCGAGATGCCCCTTGGTACCGGCCCCGACTTCACCGGCGTGGCCGACCTGCTGGCCCAGGAGGCCCACCGCTATCACGAGGGCACCTCGATCCTCGGGCCGATCCCCGAGGCACTCGCCGAGCTCGAGTCCCGCGTCCACGACGACCTCGTCGAGGGCATCGTCGTTGCCGACGACGCGCTGATGGAGCGCTATCTCGAAGGTGACGTCCCAAGCGTCGCCGAGCTCGATGCCGCGCTGGCCAAGGGCGTGGCGGAGGCCAAGGTTTTTCCCGTCCTGTGCGGCTCGGCGCTGCGCGACATCGCCGTCGACCGCCTCGAAGCGTTTCTCTGCGAGCTCTCGTGCTGCCGTCATCCGGTACGCGTGCGGGCCGGCGACCAAGAGCTCGAGGTCGCGCCCGACGCCGACGGCGAACCGCTCGCGCGGGTGTTCAAGACGATCGTGGACCCCTTCGTCGGCCGAATCTCGCTCCTCGAGGTGCTCTCTGGCACGCTGCGCCCCGACATCCAGCTCGTCAACACGCGCACGCATGCCGAAGAGCGGCTGCACGTCCTCGAGTCCCTCCTCGGCAAGACTGCCGTCCCGGTCAGCGAGGCGGTCGCCGGCGACGTCATCGCCGTGCCCAAGCTGCACGACACCCGCGTCGGTGACACCTTGGCACCGCGGTCGGCTCCGGTTGTCTGCGAGCCGATCGCCATCTCCTCACCCAGCTTGTCGGTCGCCATCCGGCCGCGCACGAACGGCGACGAGGACAAGCTGATGGCCGCGCTGCAACGGCTCCAGGAAGAAGACCCCGGCCTTCGAATCGAGCGCAATGCGGAGACCCACCAGGTCGTGCTTTCGGGGATGGGCGAGACCCACCTCCAAGTCGCCCTCGAACGCCTGGCCACCAAGTTCCACGTCGCGACGGACATCGAAGAGCTCCGCATCCCCTACCGCCAGACGATCGCCCAGGCGGCGACCGCCGAGGGGCGGCACAAGAAGCAGACCGGCGGCCACGGCCAGTTCGGCGTGGTTCACCTGCGCCTGGAACCGCTCGAGCGCGGCGCCGGCTTCGTCTTTGTCGACCAGGTCGTCGGCGGGGCGATCCCGCGGCAGTTCATCCCAGCCGTCGAAAAGGGCGTCCGCCGAGCCATGGGCCAGGGGGGCTCGCTCGGCTTTCCCGTGGTCGACGTGAAGGTGATCGTGGACGACGGCAAGTACCACCCCGTCGACTCCTCTGAGGCGAGCTTTGAAATGGCGGGCGCGCTCGGCTTCAACGAGGCCCTCGAGGCCGCGCATCCCGTCGTGCTCGAGCCGATCTCCCGCCTCGAGGTCACCGTCCCGGCCCGCTTCCTCGGCGAGGTGCTCGGCGACTTGAACGCCCGCCGGGCGCGCGTCCTTGCAAGCGAGTCGGGCGAGCGCGACCAGCAGGTGGTGGCGCTCGTGCCGACGAACGAGCTCGCCCGTTACGGCATCGACCTGCGCTCCCTCAGCGCAGGCCACGGGCGCTTTTCCACCACGCATGACCACTACGAGCCAGTCCCTGTCGCGATGGTTGAGCGCCTGCTCGGGCGCGAGCGCGAAAAGGTGGGCTGAGCAGCTCTGACCCGTTCGCACGCTGGCGCGGGACGCGCGCCAGCGTGCGAACGGCGCTTTCTCCTCGGCACCTCCCGGGCCGGGACCCGGCCCGCGACAACCCAGTGGTGACCGAGCAGCAACAACAGGCGCTCATTCCGCCGGGTCCGCGTCGGCACGGCGTTCGTGGCGTGCACGCCAAGCTTGCGAGGTATCGGCCAAGCGGGCGGCACGGACCGCGACGTGGCACACAACCGGGCCTCGCCCCCGGTACTGGGCGGCTGAGTGCGAACGCCGCGCGGCGGTGTGACGCGGGCTGGCTCAAGGCTGCCAACTGCGACCGATCGCTCGCACATGGCAGCCAATCTCGGCGCGCGATGGGAGGTGTA
>JAJZKA010000034.1 GCA_021809805.1 Actinomycetes bacterium | reverse complement strand
TGCCGGCCGACAAGGTCGCTCGGCGCCGTGCCCGCGCCGCTGCGGAGGCGGCCGACCGCCGGGCGCGTCGTGTCGCCGGCACGCGTCGGCGCCGCGAAGCGCCCGAGGCTCGCGCGGCGAGCGAGGTCCCAGCGAGTGAAGTGGGCGATGCCGAGGTGATCCTCGTGCCCGAGCAAGCGAGTGTCCAAGCGGCACCTGCGGTCGAGTCGCCCGAGGCCACCAGCGCTTTTGAAGCTGAAGTCGCCGAGAGCGCCGGCGAGGAGACGGCCGGCGCGGCCGCAGACGGCGAGCCGGCAGCCTCCGCCGGCGATGAGGGAGAGAACTGATGGGCCAGAAGGTCAACCCATACGGGTTCCGTCTCGGCGTGACGACCGACTGGAAGTCGCGCTGGTTCGAGGACCGCGGCTACCAGGACGCGGTGATCGAGGACTGGAAGATCCGCGACTACTTGATGTCTCAGCTTGAAGCGGCGGCGGTGAGCCGGATCGAGGTCGAGCGCACGCGTGATCGCCTGCGGGTCGACGTCCACACGGCGCGCCCGGGCATCGTCATCGGGCGTCGTGGGCAGGAGGCCGATCGCCTGCGACGCCAGCTCGCCCGGATCACGCACAACGCCAACATCCAGCTCAACATCCAAGAGATCAAGCAACCCGAACTCGATGCGGCGCTCATTGCCCAAGGCATCGCCGACCAGCTGGCGCGACGGATCTCGTTCCGTCGGGCCATGAAGCGGGCGATCCAGACGGTGCAGAAGGCCGGAGGGCTCGGCGTGCGTGTTCAGTGCTCGGGCCGACTCGGCGGGTCGGAGATGGCCCGGCGGGAGTCCTACCGTGAGGGCCGGGTGCCACTGCACACCCTGCGCGCCGACATCGACTACGGCTTTCGTGAGGCACGCACCACCACCGGCCGTGTCGGCATCAAGGTGTGGATCTACAAGGGCGACATCCTGCCCTACAAGAACGCCGGCGAGGAGAAGATCTCCCGTGAGGCGGCGATGGCCGTCGGCGAGACCTCGGGCCAGGCGCGTCCCCGGCGCATCGTGAGCGCCGGCGGTGGACGTCGTCGCACCCCCGAGACCGTTGAGCCGACGCCGGTTGCTCCCCCAGTGAGCACCACCGAGAGCCCGGAGACCCCGCCGGTCACCGAGCCCGTGGCGGCGCCGGCACCGGCGGGCGACGACTCGCTCGAGCGCCTCCTCGCCGAGGAGGAAGAGATCGAGCGCCGCACCCGTGAGCAGCACCACGACGTGCCGCATTTCCGCAAGGAGACCGACTGACCATGCTGATGCCTCGCAAGGTCAAGCACCGCAAGCAGCACCGCGGACGCCTCACCGGGCTCGCCAAGGGCGGCCAGTCGGTCGACTTCGGCGACTTCGCGATCCAGGCGCTCGAGCCGGGCTGGATCACCGCCCGGCAGATCGAAGCGGCCCGTATCGCCATGACCCGCCACGTCCGCCGTGGTGGGAAGGTCTGGATCCGGGTCTTCCCCGACAAGCCCGTCACGCAAAAGCCCGCGGAGACGCGCATGGGCTCGGGCAAGGGCAATCCCGAGCGCTGGGTCGCTGTCGTGCGTCCCGGCCGGATCCTGTTCGAACTGGGCGGCGTGGACGAGCAGCTCGCGCGGGCCGCGATGGAGCGCGCGATTCAAAAGCTGCCGATCAAGGCGCGCTTCGTCGTCCGCCAGGGCGTCGCCGCTGCCGGGGTGGAAGCGTGATGACCAAGGCTTCCGAACTGCGCGCCCTCGAGCGCACCGACCTCGACCAGCGGTTGGTGGACGCCCAAAAGGAGCTCTTCAACCTCCGCTTCCAGCTGGCGACTGGCCGGCTCGACAACGTCAGCCGTATCGGCACGCTCCGCAAGGAGGTCGCGCGCCTGCGCACGCTCGAGACCGAGCGCGCCTTGGGCCGTACCGTGCCCGCTGCGGCGCCTTCCCGCCGCAGCACCAAGGCGTCCCGCCGTCCGGCCGACGCCGAGAACGAGGAGCAGTGATGGCCGAGATCACGGCGCCCGAGCGCCGACTCCGCAAGATGCGCGAGGGGACGGTTGTCTCCCGCTCGATGGACAAGACGGCCGTCGTCGCCGTGATCGACCGAGTGCGCCACGCCCGGTACGCGAAGACCGTGCAGCGGACCAAGCGCCTGTACGTCCATGACGAGGAGAACGCTTGCGCGGTCGGTGACCGCGTTCGTGTCGCCGAAACGCGGCCGCTCTCAAAGTTGAAGCGCTGGCGGCTCGTCGAGATCGTGGAGCGTGCTCGATGATCCAGCAGGAGACCCGCCTCAAGGTGGCGGATAACTCGGGCGCGCGCGAGGTGCTGTGCATCAAAGTGCTTGGCGGGTCGCGCCGGCGCTACGCGCGCGTCGGCGACGTGTTTATCGCCACGGTGAAGGACGCGGTGCCGGGCGCGGCGGTGAAGAAGGGCGACGTGGTGCGCTGCGTGGTCGTGCGGGCGAAGAAGGAGAACCGCCGGCCTGATGGCAGCTACATCCGCTTCGACGAGAACGCGGCCGTGCTGATCAACGATGCACTGCAACCCCGTGGGACCCGCATCTTCGGCCCGGTTGGCCGCGAGCTGCGGGACAAGCGCTTCATGCGCATCGTCTCGCTCGCCCCGGAGGTGATCTGATGCGAATCCATAAAGGTGACCGGGTGCAGGTGATGAGTGGCAAGGAGCGCGGCAAGACCGGCGAGGTGATCCGCGCGCTGCCGGCCGAGAACAAGGTCATCGTGGCGGGCGTCAATATCGCGAAGCGCCACACTCGGGCGACCGGGGCGATGACCCAGGCTGGGATCATCGACAAGGACATGCCGATGCCGGTCGCCGCGGTCGCGCTCGTGTGTTCCAAGGACGGCCCGACTCGGGCTGCCTATCGGATCGACGACGACGGTGCCAAGCGCCGCGTCTGCGCGAAGTGCGGGGAGGACCTATGAGCGCCGCGACGGCGACAGCTGCCAAGGAGCGGCCGCGGCTGAAGGTGCGCTTCGAGGAGGAGATCCGGGCTCAGCTGCAGCGCGAGCTGGGCTGCTCCAACGTGATGCAGGTGCCGCGGCTTGAGAAGATCGTGATCAACTGCGGCGTCGGCCGCGCGACCCAGCAGCAGTCGCTGCTCGATGGCGCGGTGCGTGACCTGCAGGCGATCACCGGCCAGCGTCCCGTCGTCACCAAGGCGCGCAAGTCGATCGCCGCCTTCAAGCTGCGCGAGGGAAACGCCATCGGTGCGATGGTCACCTTGCGCGGGGACCGGAAGTGGGAGTTCTTCGACCGGCTGATCGCGCTGGCGATCCCGAGGATCCGCGACTTCCGTGGGCTGCCGTCCCGCTCGTTCGACGGGCACGGTAACTACACCTTCGGGATCACCGAGCAGCTGATCTTCCCTGAGATCGACTACGACCGCATCGACACCACCCGTGGGATGGACATCACGATTGTCACCACGGCCAAGACCGACGCCGAGGGCAGGGCGCTGCTCGACGCGTTCGGCTTCCCGTTCCGACGCGAAGGACAGTAAGCGGCATGGCTAAGAAGGCACTCATCGAGAAGCAGCAGCGCACACCGAAGTACAAGGTGCGCGGCTACACCCGGTGCCGGCGCTGTGGTCGACCGCGCTCGGTGCTCCGCCGCTTCGGGCTCTGCCGGATCTGCCTCAGAGAGCTCGTGCACGCGGGCGAGGTTCCCGGCGTCACGAAGGCCAGTTGGTGAGGGGAGGGATCGACCGATGACCATGACCGACCCCATCGCCGACATGCTGACGCGGCTGCGCAACGCCAATGTGGCGATGCACGACAGCGTCTCGATGCCGGGATCCAAGGTGAAGACGGCACTCGCCGGCATCTTGGAGCGCGAGGGTTACATCGCCGGCTTCAGCACGGCGGAGAACCCGGAGCGTCCCGGCACGGTGCTCGAGATCAAGATGAAGTACACGCCCGAGCGCGCCCGCGCGATCGCGGGGCTGAAGCGAGTCTCCAAGCCCGGCCTGCGTGTCTATGCCCGTGCCGATCACCTGCCCCGCGTGCTCGGGGGGATGGGTGTGGCGGTGCTGTCGACAAGCAAGGGCTTGCTGACCGACCGTGAGGCGCGCCAGGCGCGCCTCGGTGGCGAGGTGCTCTGCTATGTCTGGTGACCGCTGCGCGGCACTGACGGGAGGTGACCGCTGATGTCGAGGATCGGACGCAGCCCTGTGGCGGTGCCCTCGGGCGTTGAGGTACGCCTCGGCGAGCGCCGCGTCGTCGTCAAGGGCCCGAAGGGGACCTTGGAGCGCGAGCTGCCGGGCATGATCACGGTGCGCCAGGACGACGCGACGCTGTTCGTCGAGCGGCCGGACGACGCCCGCCAGAACCGCGCCCTGCACGGCCTCATGCGGTCGTTGATCGCCAACATGGTGACCGGCGTCACCGACGGTTTCTCGAAGGACCTCGAGATCGTCGGCGTCGGCTACCGCGCTGCGGCGAAGGCGCCTGGCCAGCTCGAGCTGGCGCTCGGTTTCAGCCACCCCGTCGTCATCGATGCACCTGAGGGGATCACCTTCGAGGTGCCGGCCCCGACCCGGATCACCGTGCGGGGCATCGACAAAGAGAAGGTCGGCCAAGTGGCTGCCGACATCCGAAAGATCCGCAAGCCCGAGCCCTACAAGGGCAAAGGCGTCCGCTACGCCGGTGAGGTCGTCCGGCGCAAGGCCGGAAAGGCCGGGAAGTAGTCATGGCGAACGCAGCCCGAATCCACGCTCTTAAACAGCGGCGCCACGCACGGGTGCGCCGCAAGGTGTCCGGCACCGCCGAGCGCCCGCGCCTGTCGGTCTTCCGTTCGAACAAGCACATCGTCGCCCAGGTGATCGACGACGTGGCGGGCCGGACGCTCGCCGCGGCGTCGACCGTCGAGGCGGAGCTGCGTACCCAGGGCACCGGCAATGTCGCCGCGGCCGCCGAGGTCGGCAAGCTCGTCGCCACGCGGGCCAAGGCACAGGGCGTCGCCAGGGTCGTCTTCGACCGCGGCGGCGCCCGCTATCACGGCAGGGTCGCTGCGCTCGCCGCCGCGGCCCGCGAAGCCGGACTGGAGTTCTGAGGATGCCTGAGCAGCAGTACGAAGAGCGGACCATCAAGGTCAATCGCGTCGCCAAGGTGGTCCAGGGCGGCCGCAGGTTCTCCTTCACTGCGCTGATGGTGATCGGAGACGGCCAGGGCCGCGTCGGCCTCGGATATGGCAAAGCCAAAGAGGCCGGGCTCGCGGTGCAAAAGGGCATCGAAGAGGCGAAAAAGAACCTCTTCGATGTGCCACTGGCCGGTTCGACGATCACCCACCCGGTGATCGGCGAGGCGGGCGCGGGCCGCATCTTGCTCAAGCCGGCGGCGCCCGGTACCGGCGTGATCGCCGGCGGCGCGGCGCGGGCGATCTTGGAGATGGCCGGTGTCCACGACATCGTCGCCAAGTCACTCGGCACGTCGAACTCGATCAACGTTGCTCACGCCACGATCGCCGGACTGCGCGCGTTGCGTCGCCCTGAAGAGGTCGCGCGGCTGCGCGGGAAGCCCGTCGAGGAGGTCGTGCCGCTTGGAGTGCTGCGCGCCTATGAGGAGCGCCGGCGCAACGGCGGGGCGTCCCACGGCGCCTCGCGGACGGCGGAGGTGCGCTGATGGCCGGTGAGCTGCGGGTTACCCAGGTCCGCTCCGCGATTAGCACCAAGCCCAAGCACCGCGGCACCTTGCGCGCGCTCGGCCTCGGCCGGATCGGGAAGACGAACGTCCTGCCCGACCGTCCCGAGATCCGGGGCATGATCGCCCGCGTCCCGCATCTCGTCGAGGTGCACGAGGACGCGGCGGGAACGGACACCAAGGAGGTGACGCGCTGATGCGCCTCGATGAACTCGCGCCCGCACCGGGCGCCAAGCGCGCCCGGCGCCGCGTCGGCCGGGGGACCGGCGGCAAGGGCGGCAAAACCGCCGGCCGCGGTACCAAGGGCCAGCGCGCTCGCGACACCGTGAAGCCGGGCTTCGAGGGCGGTCAGTTGCCCCTCACCCAACGGATCCCCAAGCTGCGCGGCTTCGCCAACCCGTTCCGGGTGGAGTACAACGTCGTCAACCTCGATCTCATCGAGGCGAGCAGCGAGGATCGCATCACGCCAGACTCACTGCGCGGAGCGGGCCTCGTGCACCACAAGGGCCTCGTGAAGGTGCTCGGGGGAGGTTCGATCAGCCGTGCCGTCGCTGTCGAGGCGCACGCCTTCTCGCGCAGTGCCAAGGAGGCCATCGTGGCCGCTGGAGGCAGCGTGACCGTCGTCCCCTCGCCTTACGGCGATCGGCGCCGTCCGGTCCAGGGCAACGCGCTCGCCAACCGCTGAGGTGTCCCGACCGGCTAGGGTCGCCTAGCCGGTCGGCTGCCTGTCGTCAGAGGAGAACCCGCTGTGCTGTCGAGCGTGAGGAACATTGTCCGGGTCGCAGACCTGCGCAACAAGGTGCTCTTCACCCTCTTGATCGTTGCGCTGTACCAGCTCGGGGCCAACATCCCCGTCCCGGGGGTCGACATCCACGCGATCCAGAGCCTGACGAACTCGAGCCGAAACTCCGGGCTGCTCGGCTACCTCGACCTGTTCTCGGGCGGGGCGCTGGCTCGTGCCGCGGTGCTGGGGCTCGGGATCATGCCCTACATCACGTCGTCGATCATCGTGCAGCTGCTCGGCACGGTGATTCCCAAGTTCGCCCAGTGGCGCGACCAGGGAGCGGTCGGTCAGCGCAAGCTCACCCAGACCACGCGCTACCTGACCGTCGCGCTGGCGCTGATGCAGTCGGCAGGCATCGTGTTCCTGCTGCACTCCGGCCAGCTCCTCGGTGGGGGTGGCGCCGGGTCGGCGGACCTCATCCCGAACTTCACCGCGCCGCGGATCTTGTTCATCATCTTGACCTTCACGGCCGGTACCGCGTTTGTGATGTGGCTCGGTGAGCTGATCACCGAGCGCGGAATCGGCCAGGGGATGTCGATCCTCATCTTCGCCAACGTCGTCGCCACGTTGCCCTTCGATGTCGACATCATCAAGCAGCAAAAGGGCTGGGCCGGGCTCACCATCGTCGCGCTGGTCTGCCTCGCGCTGCTCGTGGCGATTGTCTTTGTCGAGCTCGGCCAGCGGCGGATTCCGGTCACCTTCGCCCGACGCGTCCAGGGCCGGCGGATGTATGGCGGCCAGAGCACGTACATCCCGCTCAAGGTCAACCAGGCCGGCGTCATCCCGATCATCTTTGCCAGCTCCCTGCTCTACATCCCGGTGCTGGTGGCGACCATCATCCCCTGGAAGGGGGCGCGCACCTGGATCCAGGCCAACTTGTACACGCCGACGGGCGGCGTGTACCTGTTCTTGTACGGCCTGTTCATCGTCATCTTCACGTTCTTCTACGTCCAGGTCAGCTTCGACCCGTACCAGCAGGCCGACACGATCCGGAAGCAGGGCGGCTACATCCCCGGCATCCGGCCCGGCGGCCCCACGGAGACCTACCTGTCACGCATCTTGAACCGCATCACCTTGCCTGGCTCACTCTTCCTCGCCCTCGTCGCCCTGCTTCCCTCGGTGCTCCTCGCCGCCTGGCACATCAACTCGATCCCGTTCTTTGGGACGACGCTTCTGATCTGCGTAGGGGTCTCGCTCGAGACCAACAAGCAGATCGACAGCCAGCTGACGATGCGCAACTACGAGGGCTTCCTCCGTTCATAGACCTTGGTACCGGGCGCGCGACTCATCGTCCTCGGCAAGCAGGGAGCGGGGAAGGGCACCCAGTGCGTGCGCCTCTCCCGCCACTACGTCATCCCGCACATCTCGACGGGGGACATGCTGCGAGCCGCGGTGAAGCAGCAGACCGACCTCGGCCGTGAGGCCACGCGCTACATGGACGCGGGCGAGCTCGTCCCCGACGAGCTGCTCTTGTCGATGCTCGATCGCCGCCTTGCCCAGGACGACACGCGAGGGCGCGGCTTTTGCCTCGATGGCTTCCCGCGCACCGCCGCCCAGGCCGAGGCGCTCGACGGTCTGCTCGCGCCCTTCGAGCTCGATGTGGTGATCAACCTCGAGGTACCCACCAAGCTTGTCCTGGGCCGGCTGGCAAGCCGACGAGTCTGCGTCGATTGCGGCGCCAACTACTCGACGTTCGCTCCGCCCAAGGTCGACTGGATCTGTGACATCTGCGGTGGCGAGGTGGTCCAGCGACCCGACGACACCGAGGCGGCCATCACGCGCCGACTCGACCTGTATGAGAAAGAGACCGCGCCGCTGATCTCGTGGTATTCGCGCTCGAACCGCCTGATCGGGGTCGACGGTGAGGGTTCTCCCGACGAGGTAACCGACCGGTTGATCCGGGCAATCGACGAGCAGCGGCGTCCGCGGGCAGGGGAGTGATGATCCGAACCAACGACGAACTGGACAAGATGCGCAAGGCGGGGCGGGTGGTCGCGGAGATCATCGACAAGACGCGCGCCTTCATCCGTCCCGGTGTGACGACGCACCAGGTCGACGCGGTGGCTCGCGAGGTGATTGCGCAGCGCGGCGCGCGCTCGAACTTCCTCAACTACCACGGCTTCCCGGCGGTGATCTGCACCTCGCCGAACGACATGATCGTGCACGGCATCCCTGGCGACTACGTGGTCAAGGAGGGCGACCTGCTCTCAGTCGACTGCGGGGCGATCATCGAGGGCTATCACGGCGACGCCGCGTACACGATGGCCGTTGGCCAGGTGAGCGAGGTGGCCGAGCGCCTCATCGAGGTGACCGAGCGAGCTCTTTGGGCCGGGATCGACCAGATGCGCGAGGGCAACCGGCTGCACGACATCGGTCGCGCGGTCCAACAGGTTGCCGAGGGCGCGGGATTCTCGGTCGTCCGCAAGTACGTGGGCCACGCCATCGGCACCGCGATGCACGAGGAGCCACAGGTCCCCAACTACTGGCCCGGCTCGCCCGGCCCCAAACTGAAGGTCGGCAACGTCTTCGCCGTCGAGCCAATGGTGAACGTGGGCGGCCCCGACACGATCGAGCTCGACGACGGCTGGAGCGTCATCACCGCAGACGGCAGCCTGTCGGCGCACTTCGAGCACACCATCGCGATCACCAAGGACGGCCCCGAGGTGTTCACGGCGCCGTGAGCCCTGAACCGTTGTCCCGTCGGAGCACCGTGCTGTAGCTGCTACAATACCTCTTCGCTCCGGGCTCCGGGGCTCGCAGCAGCGTGCTCGCGTGCCTTGCCCGGGTGCCACAACACTCGCAGCACGTTGCACCGTCGGTAGGTTGCGGCCCTAGGCCGCCCGTCGGATGCGGTGGGCGCGAGAACAAGGAACTCAGGAGGTCGATCTGCCGAAGCCCAGGGAAGACGCGATCGTGCTGGAAGGCACGGTAGTCGAGCCGTTGCCGAACGCCATGTTCCGCGTGGAGCTGGAAAACGGCCACAAGGTGCTGGCCCACAGCTCAGGGAAGATGCGCATGCACCGGATCCGCATCCTCCCCGGTGACCGGGTCCAGGTCGAGATCACCCCCTACGACCTGACCCGTGGGCGCATCACCTACCGCTACAAGTAGTGGCCAGGCCTCGGCACGGCCGGCCGACGGCAGCACCGCCGGCGGGGCAAGCGGCAGCAGGAAAAGAGCAGGGCCGGCGACTGCCGGAAGAGAGATCGGACGACCGATGAAGGTGCAACCGAGCGTGAAGGTGATCTGCGAGAAGTGCAAGGTCATCCGCCGTCACCGGCGGGTCATGGTCATCTGCGACAACCCTCGTCACAAGCAGCGGCAGGGCTGAGCGATGGCACGGATCGCAGGTGTTGACATCCCCCGCGAGAAGCGGCTGGAGATCGCGCTGACCTATATCTACGGCATCGGCCGCACGACCTCCCAGCAGGTCTGCGAGGCCGCCGAGGTCGGCGTGGACACGCGCGTGCGCGACCTCACCGAGGAAGAGGTCGCCCGTCTCCGCTCCTACATCGACGCCAACTTGAAGGTCGAAGGTGACCTGCGCCGCGACGTCGCCCAGGACATCAAGCGCAAGATGGAGATCGGCTCCTACCAGGGTCTGCGCCACCGCCGCGGCCTCCCCGTCCGCGGCCAGCGGACCCACACGAACGCCCGGACCCGCAAGGGCCCGAAGAAGACCGTCGCCGGCAAGAAGAAGGTTCGTAAGCACTGATGGCCAAGACCACCAAGCCCGGAGGCCGCCGCCCACGCCGGCGGGAACGCAAGAACGTCGCCCACGGCGTGGCGCACATCAAGAGCTCGTTCAACAACACGATCGTCTCGATCACCGACCACGAGGGCAACGTGCTCGCCTGGGCCTCTGCCGGCAACGTCGGCTTCAAGGGTTCTCGCAAGTCGACACCCTTCGCCGCCCAGATGGCGGCCGAGCAGTGCGCCCGGCGCGCGATGGACCACGGGGTGCGCCGCGTCGACGTCCTCGTCCGTGGCCCGGGCTCGGGTCGAGAGACCGCCATCCGTTCCATCGCTGCCACGGGCATCGAGGTGACCGGCATCAAGGACGTGACCCCCATCCCGCACAACGGCTGCCGCCCCAAGAAGCGGCGTCGGGTCTGAGCGGGCAGAAAGAGGAGATCGATGGCCCGCTATACGGGGCCGGTGTGCCGTCTGTGCCGCCGGGAGAAGGTCAAGTTGTTCTTGAAGGGCGCGAAGTGCGAGAGCACGGCATGCCCGGTCGAACGCCGTCCCTACCCACCCGGCGAGCACGGCCGGGACCGCACGCGCCAGGGCTCTGAGTACCTCGCGCAGCTGCGCGAGAAGCAGAAGGCCCGGCGCATCTACGGCGTGCTCGAGCAACAGTTCCGCAACCTCTACGACGAGGCGAACCGCCAGAGCGGCATCACCGGCGAGAACCTGTTGCGCATGCTCGAGCTGCGCCTCGACAACATCACCTACCGTGCCAAGTGGGGCGTCAGCCGCAACCAGGCTCGCCAGCTCGTCAGCCACGGCCACGTCCTGGTCAACGGCAAGCGAGTGACGATCGCGAGCTACCGGGTCCGCGTCGGTGACGTGGTCACGCTCCACCCCGGTGCGCTTGAGCAGATCACGATCCGCCAGAACCTCGACACGATCGACCGGGCGTTGCCCGGCTGGCTCGAGGCCGAGGAGAACGGCAACCAGGTGCGGGTGCGCATCGCCCCCGTTCGCGAGCAGATCGACACTCCGGTGCGCGAGCAGCTCATCGTCGAGCTCTATTCGAAGTAGGAGCCAGCAATGCTCATCATCCAGCGCCCGACCGTCGAGGCCATCGGCGAGGAGGAGGCGAACCGGCAACGATTCGCCATCGGCCCCCTCGACCCCGGCTTCGGCCACACGCTCGGCAATGCCCTGCGCCGCACGCTGCTGTCCTCGATCCCCGGCGCTGCGGTCACCCAGGTGCGCTTCGACGACGCGCTCCACGAGTTCACCTACCTGACGGGGGTGAAAGAGGATGTCAGCGACATCATCTTGAACCTGAAGGACCTCGTCCTCACGAGCGAGGCCGAGGAACCCGTGACGCTCCGCATCGACGTGCGCGGCCCCGCGGAGGTGACGGGTGCCGACCTGCGGACCACCGCCGACGTCGTGGTGCTAAATCCCGACCTGCACCTCGCCACGGTCACCGCCAAGGGACGCTTGGCGATGGACGTCACCGTGGACCGTGGCAAGGGCTATGTCTCGGCGGACCGCTCAAAGCAGGCCTCGACGATCGGTGTGATCCCGGTCGACGCGATCTTCTCGCCGGTGCGTCGCGTGGCCTTCACCGTCGAGCCGACCCGGGTCGAGCAGTCGACCGACTACGACCGCCTCGTGCTCGATGTCGAGACGGACAGCTCCCTTACCCCTGCCGAAGCGCTCGCATCGGCGGGTCAGACCCTGCGCTCCCTCGTCAGCCTGGTCGCCGAGCTCTCCGAGAGTGCCGAGGGCCTCGAGCTCGGTGACGTCGGCACGGCCACGAGCGGCTCGCCTGACCTTGATCAGCCGATCGAGGACCTGGATCTGTCCGAGCGCCCTCGCAACTGCCTGAAGCGGGCCCAGATCAATACGATCGGCCAGCTCGTCGAGCGCAGCGCAGCGGACTTGTTGAACATCACAAACTTCGGCCAGAAGTCCCTGGACGAGGTGATCGAGCGCCTCGACGAGCGCGGTCTGTCGCTCGTCGGCGGCAACGAGGTCTACTGAGATGCCCGCAGCCCCGAAGAAGGGTCCCCGCTTCGGTGGGGACGCCGCCCACCACAAGGCGATCCTTGCCAACCTCGCCTCCTCGCTGATCGCGGCGAGCCCGCAGGGCATCGTCACGACCGAAGCCAAGGCGAAGGCGCTGCGCCCGGTGCTCGAGAAGCTCGTCACCAAGGCGCGCGACGGCAGCGTGCATCACCATCGTCAGGTGGTGGCGTTCCTGCGCGACAAGGACATGGCCCACAAGCTCGTCGCCGAGATTGCACCGCAATACGTGGATCGCCCCGGTGGCTACCTGCGGATCTTGAAGCTCGGCACGCGCCCCGGCGACAACGCGCCGATGGCGCGCATCGAGTTCGTCTGAGGTACCGGTCGCCTGCGGGCGAGCCGCCGATGAGCAACCTTGTGTCCAGAGGGGCGGGCGCTTCGGCGCCCGCCCCTGGTCGCGCCCTGCGCCGGGTGGCTCTCGGGATCGCCTACGACGGAGCGGGGTACCACGGCTTTGCCGCGCAGCCGAACGTGCGCACGATCGGCGGGGAGTTGAAGTACGCACTCGCCCGCATCGCGGGGCACCAGGTCGACGTGGTCTGCGCTGGGCGCACCGACACCGGCGTGCACGCCCTCGCCCAGGTCATCCATGTCGACCTCGACGCCGAACTGCTCGTGCGCCGCTACGGCGCGAGTGGCGGGGATTTCGAGGACTTGACCGCGCTCGCGCGGGCGGTCGACCGCCAGCTCGGTCGCGAGGCGGCGTGCTGGCGTGCGCTGAGCGTCCCGTCGAACTTCGATGCGCGCTACAGCGCGACGGCGCGGCGATACCGCTACGAGCTCGACCTGGATCCAGTTCGCGACCCACGCGATGCGCGGCGCGCCTGGCGCCTCGCAGGGCCGCTCGACCTTTCAGCCATGCGGCTCGCCGCGGACCCGCTGCTCGGCGAGCACGATTTCGCCGCCTTCTGCCGGCGCCCTCCGGACCGGCCCGACGGGCCGCTCATGCGCAAGGTGACCGACGCGCACTGGCGCACCGTGGGCTGGCGCTGGAGCTTTGACATCGAGGCGAAGGCGTTCTGCCACCAGATGGTCCGATCGATCGTCGGGGCGCTCGTCGCCGTCGGCGAGGGGCGCCTGCGGCCGAGTGACGTGGTGGCGCTCTTGCGCAGCGGGTCGCGCCGCGGGGCTCCCACGCTGGCGCCGTCCGAAGGGCTGTGCCTCATCGCGGTGCGCTATCCCGAAGAGCTGGGCGGCACCTGGGGAGCTGTCCCGCTGCCCGAGCCCTGGGAGCGAGCCGCGCCGGCGCCGAGGGCGCACTGAGCCGGCCGGGCCCCATATGCGGGCGCCGTCCGATGATGCTCTTCGACGAGCCAAACGAGCGCGCTCGCCCCCGAACTCGTTGGCGAGGTGCTGGCCGTGATGCGCGACCTCGCCCAATCGGGGATGACGATGCTCGTCGTCACCCACGAGATCGGCTTTGCTCGCGAGGTGGGTGACCTGCTCTGCTTCATGGACGGTGGCGTCGTGGTCGAATCCGGGCTGCCTCGTGAGGTGATCGCCTCGCCGCGCGAGGCGAGGACGCGGGCCCTCCTCGAGGCGGTGCTTTGAGCCGCTCGAGGAGGCCGCGGGTCCATGGCGTATGACACCACCTTCCCGGCCGAGTATCCTGACCCGGTACGCCCGCGCCCAGGTCGGCCCCCGGCCAGCTGGCGCGCGCAGTCATCGTCCGGGCGCTGCCCGCGGCGCGAGCAGAAGGAAGGACCGTGCGCACCTACTCCCCAAAGCCGAGCGAGATCGAGCGGGCCTGGCACGTTGTCGATGCTGAGGGCCTCGTGCTCGGCCGCCTTGCCACCACGGTGGCGAGCGTGCTGCGCGGCAAGCACAAGCCGACCTTTGCGCCCCACCTCGACACCGGCGATCACGTGATCGTCGTCAACGCTGCCAAGCTCGTCCTCACCGCCAACAAGGCGGAGGTCAAGATGGCGTACCGCCATAGCGGCTACCCCGGCAGCCTGCGGGCGACCAGCTACGCCGAGCTGCTCGAGCGCAAGCCGGACGAGCTCGTGCGCCGGGCCGTGCGCGGCATGCTGCCCAAAGGACCGCTCGGACGCCAGATGCTCCACAAGCTGAAGGTCTACGCCGGCCCCGAGCATCCCCATGCCGCCCAATTGCCCCGCCCCCTCGAAGTCGCCGCCGCCCGGCGCGCTTCCTAGGTAGAAGAAGAGAGTCAGCGCCATGCCCAAGCCGCTCGTGCAGTCCACCGGCCGCCGCAAGGCGGCGGTCGCCCGCGTTCGCCTCCGTCCGGGCTCCGGCACGGTCTCGATCAACCGGCGTCCGATCGAGCAGTACTTCCCCTCGGCGGGCCACCGGATGCACGCCACCGAGCCGCTTCGGGTTGCGGCGCGCCAGGAGTCCTATGACGTGGACGCCACGATCGACGGCGGCGGCGTCTCGGGTCAGGCAGGCGCGCTGCGCCTCGGCATTGCCCGCGGCCTGGTCGAGGTCGACCCCGAGCTGCGCCCGGGCCTCAAGCGGGCAGGGCTGCTCACGCGGGACGCTCGCGAGAAGGAATCGAAGAAGTACGGCCTGAAGAAGGCCCGCAAGGCACCCCAGTACTCCAAGCGCTGAGCGCGCCCGTGCCGTCGCGCATCGGATCACTCCGGCTGGGCTCGCTGCAGTTCGGGACCGACGGCCTGCGGGGCATCGCCAACAGCGAGCTCACTCCCGAGCTCGCCCTCGCGCTCGGCAGGGCCGCGGCGCGCCATCTCGGTGGCGAGCGCTTCCTGCTGGGCCGGGATACCCGGCGCTCAGGGCCGATGCTCGCGGCGGCGCTGGCCGGGGGCCTCGCGAGCGAGGGCGTCGACGTGATCGACGTCGGGGTAATCCCCACGCCTGGACTCGCCTGGCTCGCCGCCGATCGCCGCCTGCCGGCCGCGATGATCTCGGCTTCCCACAATCCCTTTCACGACAACGGCATCAAGCTGTTGTCCGAGGGCGGCACCAAACTGGCGGATGCGGTCGAGGAGGCGGTCGAAGGGGAGCTTGACCGGCTCTTGTTCTTGCCGCCCGGCTCGGGCGGCCAGCTCCCTCCGGCCGCTGCCGAACGCGTCGGCGACCTCGCTGTCGACCCCGAGGCCATCGCGGGCTATGCCGACCACCTCGTGGAATCCGTGGACCTCGCCGGCACCCGATTGCGGGTGGTCTGCGACTGCGCCAACGGGGCCGCGGCGCGCGTCGCCCCAGGGGTGCTCGCGCGCCTTTCGATCGACGCGGTGGTCCTCGCCGCGGAGCCCGACGGCACGAACATCAACGCCGGGTGCGGCTCGACCCATGCCGCCCGGCTCGGGCCGCAGGTTCTTGCCGCAGGGGCGGACCTCGGCCTCGCCTTCGACGGGGACGCGGACCGGCTGATCGCCCTCGACGAGCACGGCGAGGTGATCGACGGCGATCGCTTGCTCGCGCTCTTTGCCGTCGATCTGCACGAGCGCGGCCAGCTGGAGGGCGACGCGATCGCCGTCACCGTGCTCTCCAACCTCGGCCTCCACCGAGCGTTGCAGGAGAAGGGCATCGGCGTCGTCCAGACCCCCGTCGGTGACCGCCACGTCGCCGATGCGCTGGACGCCCACGGTCTTGTGCTCGGCGGCGAGCAATCCGGGCACCTGATTTTTCGGCGCGAGGCGACGACGGGTGACGGCATCTTGACGGCCCTCAAACTGATCGAGCTCGCTGCCCGCAAGCGTCGTCCCATTAGCGAGCTGGCGTCCCACGCCATGCGCCGCATGCCCCAGGAGCTACGCGCCGTACCGGTTGCCGAGCCGCGCCGCCTGGCCGATGCGGGGGCGGTGTGGGAGGAGGTCAGCCTCGTCGAGGCCGAGCTCGGCGGGGAGGGCCGCGTGCTGCTCAGGGCGAGCGGGACCGAGCCGGCGGTACGGGTGATGGTCGAGGCCGAGACCATCGAGCGTGCCGAGCAGTACGTCGAGCGGCTGATCGCGGTGGTCGAGCGCGAGCTCAACGCCTGATCCCCTTCGGCGCTCTTGGCAATTTTGGCCACGCCAACGCCTGTTTGGGCTTAGCGTGTCGGCATGTGCGGCATCTTCGGCGTCACTGGACTTCCCGACCCGCTCACCCTCGTCGCCGACGGCCTGCGGGCGCTCGAGTACCGCGGCTATGACTCGGCGGGCATCGTCACGGTGGATCCCGAGCGCGGCGAACTGTGGCGCTGCCGTGCCGCCGAGCGCGGCCGGTCGATCGAGAAGCTCGAGACCAAGATGCACGACGCGCCCGTGCACCGGGGGGCGACACTCGGCCATACGCGCTGGGCAACCCACGGCGCCCCGAACGAGGAGAACGCGCACCCGCACGTCGACTGCAGCGGCCGCATCGGCCTCGTCCACAACGGCATCATCGAGAACCACCGCGAGCTTTCCGCCGAGCTGAGGTCCGCCGGGCACGCCTTCTCCTCGGCGACGGACACGGAGACCTTCGCGCACCTCGTCGAGTCCAAGGTGCGAGCTGGCGCCTGCCTGCGCGAGGCGGTGGCGGCGTGTCTTGGCTCGGTGACCGGCGACTTCGCTGTCGCGCTCGTCGATGCCGCCGAGCCCCACACGATTGTGGCCGCGCGGCGTACGTCACCGCTGATCTTTGGCCGCACGCCCATCGGTGCGATCGTCTCCTCCGACATCGCCGCCGCCCTGCCGACCACCCGGGACCTCTACCAGCTCGGCGACGACCAGGTCGTCGAGCTCTCACCCGATGGCGTGGTGGTGATCGACGCCTCGGGGGCGCCCGCCGAGGCGCGCCGCCTCGCCGTGTCCTGGAGCGTGGAGGCGGCGCAGAAGTCCGGCTACCCCGATTTCATGTCGAAAGAGATCGCCGAGCAGCCCGTCGCCCTCGCCCAGACGCTGCTCGGTCGCTTCAGCTCTGCAGGTGTCCCCGAGCTCGAGGAGCTCGCGCTTTCGAGGCGCGAGCTCGCCGGCTTCAACCGCGTCGTCCTCGTCGCCTGTGGCTCGAGCTACCACGCCTGCATGTCGGGGCGCGATGCCATCGAGCGGCTCGCCAAGGTACCCGCTGAGGTCGACATCGCGAGCGAGTTCCGCTACCGCGAGGCGGTCCTTGGCGCCGACACCCTCGTCATCGCCGTCAGCCAGTCCGGCGAGACCATCGACACGCTGCACGCGCTGCGCGAGGCGCGCCGCCGCGGTGCCAAGGCGATCGCCGTCTCCAATGTCGTCGACTCGGTGATGGCCCGCGAGGCGGACGGGGTCATCTACACCCACGCCGGCCCCGAGATCGGGGTGGCCTCGACCAAATGCCACCTCGCCCAGCACGCCCTGTTGGCGGTGTTTGCCCTCCACCTTGCCCACAGCCGCGGCGAGCTGTCCGGCGAATCCCTGGCCGCCGCCGCCGCCGAGCTGACCGCCCTGCCCGGCCTCGTCGAGGCGGCGCTCACCGGCTCGCAGGACCACGCCGCGGTGGCGCGGCGCTACGTCGGCGTGAACGACTTCTACTTCCTCGGTCGGCGCAGCGGCTTCACGGTCGCCGCCGAGGGGGCGCTCAAGCTGAAAGAGCTTGCCTACGTGCGCGCCGAGGCCTATCCGGCAGGCGAGATGAAGCACGGGCCGATCTCATTGATCGAGCCCGGCGCCGTTGTCGTCGTCATCGCGCTGCGCGATGGTCTTTGGGAGAAAGTCATGGGCAACGTCGAGGAGATGCGGGCCCGCGGCGCCACCGTGGTCGCCGTCTGCGAGGAGGGTGACCAGGAGACCGAGGCCGCCGCGGATGCCGTGCTCAAGGTCCCCGGTGCCGGCGCGCTTGTGCGGCCGATCGTTGGCGTCGTGCCGCTGCAGCGCTTTGCGTATGAGATCGCTCGGGCGCGGGGCAATGATGTCGACCGCCCGCGCAACCTCGCCAAGGTCGTCACGGTCGAGTGAGCGGGACGGGCGCAGGGATCGGTCTCGACCTCGTCGAGATCGAGCGCTTCCGCGCCGTGCTTGATCGCCGGCCAAGGATTGCCGAGCGGCTCTTTTGCGAGCACGAGCGCGCCGCGGCGGCGCGGCGCGCCGACCCGGTGCCCTCGCTGGCGGCGCGCTTTGCCGCCAAGGAGGCGGTCATGAAGGCGCTCGGCGTCGGGCTCGGCGCCTTCGACTTCGCCGAGGTCTGCGTGCACCGCCTGGAATCGGGCGCGCCCCGCCTCGAGCTCACAGGGCGCGCCGCGCAGCTCGTGGCCTTGCTTGGCGTCGAGTTCCTCGACGTCTCGCTCAGCCACACGACGAAGATGGCGGGTGCGGTCGTGGTGAGCCGATGAGGCCCGTGCTCACGGCGGCCGAGATGGCCGAGGTCGACGCCCGCGCCCAGGCCGAGGTCGGCATCGAGGAGCTGATCGGCCGCGCCGGCCACGCGGTCTTCTCGGCCGCGCTGGCACGCCTTGGCGGCGCGTACGGCCGGCGGGTCGTGGTGGTGGCCGGGCGCGGCCACAATGGCGACGACGGCCGGGTGGCGGCCGCACTCCTCGCCCGGCGAGGGGTCCGGGTGCAGGTCATCGCAGCGGGTGACGCGGGCGAGTCGCTGCCGGAGTGCGATCTCGTCATCGACGGTGCCTACGGCACGGGCTTTCGCGGCCAGTACCGCGCACCGAGAACGGGCGCGGAGGTGCTCGCGGTCGACGTGCCCTCTGGGGTGCGCGCCGACACCGGTGCCGCCGAGGATGGCGCCGTCGTCGCCCAGGAGACCGTGACCTTCGGCGCGCTGAAGCCGGGACTGCTGCTCGATCCGGGCCGGGCGCACGCCGGCCTCGTCCGCCTCGATCAGATCGGGCTCGACGCCAGATCGGCGCGCATCTTTGAGGTCGAGGACGCCGATGTCGCAAGCCGCCTGCCGCATCGGCCCCGTGAGGCACACAAATGGCAGAGCGCGTGCTATGTGGTGGCCGGATCGCCGGGAATGACCGGTGCAGCGGCGATGTGCGCCCGCGCGGCGGGGCGCGCAGGCGCTGGCATGATCCGCCTCGGCTCGCCGGGGGCCGAGCCGGGCGCAGTGCGCTTCCCCGAGGCGGTGGCGCGCCCGCTGCCTGCGACTGATTGGGCGAAGGCGGTGCTCGAGGAGGTGGCGCGCTGCAAGGCGGTCGTGTGCGGACCAGGGCTCGGTCCCGATGCTGGCGCGTCGGTGCGCGAGCTCGTCGCGACCTGCGAGGTGCCGATGGTGCTCGACGCCGATGGCCTGAACGCGCTCGGCGAGATCCGGGCGAACGACGGCCCGCTCGCAAGGCGGCGCGCCCCGGTCATCCTTACCCCCCACGCGGCTGAGTTCGCGCGCCTCGCCGGCTCGCCGCCAGGCGAGGACCGCATCGCGTCGGTGCGCGACCTCGCCCGGCGGGCTGGCGCAGTGGTCTTGTTGAAGGGATCGACCACCGTGGTCGCCGATCCCGACGGCCGGGTGCTGATCGCCGCCAGCGGATCGCCGCGCCTCGCCACGGCGGGCACGGGCGACGTGCTGTCGGGTGTGATCGGTGCGTTCGTGGCGCGTGGCCTGGCGCCGCTCGAGGCGGCCGCGCTCGGCGCGCACGTCCACGGCCGTGCGGCCGCGCTCGGCCGGAGCGACGGGCTGCTCGCGAATGACCTCCCTGAGCTCGTCGCCGACGTCCTGTCGGTCGCGATGCCGGTCGTGTCGCGGCGCGCGCACCCGCTGCCCCCCTCACTCGCCGGTGACTGAGGTCTTCCGGCCGGCCTGGGTCGAGGTCGATCTCGCTGCGATCCGCGCCAACGTGGTGGCGCTGTCCGCGCTCGTCGCGCCCGCCGGGGTCTGCGCAGTGGTCAAGGCGGACGGCTATGCGCACGGCGCGACCGCCGTCGCCCGCGCCGCCCTGGACGGCGGGGCGAGCTGGTTGGCGGTCGCCCTCGTCGAAGAGGGTGTCGCACTGCGCGAGGCGGGAATCGACGCGCCAATCCTGTTGCTGAGCGAGCCGACACCCGACGGAATCGACGAGGCGGTCGCGCGCAATCTCACGCTCAGCTGCTACCGCGCCGGCGCGATCGCCCGCGCCGCCCGCGCCGCCGCGTCCCTCGGGGTGACCGCCGAGGTGCAGCTGAAGGTGGACACCGGGATGCACCGGGTGGGTTGCGCGCCCGCCGAGGTCCCCGCCCTCGCCCAGGCGATCGCCGCTGCCCCTTGGCTGCGCTTTGGCGCGCTGTGGACGCACTTCGCGGTAGCCGACGAGCCGGGCAACCCCTTCACTGCGCTCCAGCTCGCCCGGCTCGAGCACGCGGCGGCCGCGCTCAGGGACCATGGGCTGCGCCCACCGCTCCTGCACGCCGCCAACTCCGCCGGCGCGCTGTGCCATCCCCGAAGCCGGCTTGGTCTCGTGCGCTGCGGGCTCGCCATCTACGGTTACCACCCCGCTCCTTGCCGCGACCAGGTTGCGCTCACCCCGGCGCTGTCATGGAAGGCCAGGGTGCAGTTCGTGCGCGAACTCGAGGCGGGCGAGAGCGTCAGCTACGGCTTGCGCTACCGCCTCGAACGCCGCTCGCGCATTGCGGTCGTCCCCCTCGGCTACCACGACGGGGTGCCGCGGCGTCTCGCCGCGGCGGGGGGCGAGGTGTTGATCGGCGGGCGCCGCCGACCGATCGCTGGCACGGTGACGATGGACCAGCTGATGATCGATTGTGGGCCACCTGGTGACGGTGAGGTTGCCGTCGGAGACGAGGCGGTGCTCATCGGCCACCAGGGTGCCGCACAGATCAGCGCCGACGAGTGGGCCGAGCGCCTCGACACGATCAGCTACGAGGTGCTCTGCGCCATCGGTCCCCGGGTTCCTCGCCGGGTTGTCGACGCCGGGCGGCCCGGGGCAGCGGCTGTCGACTAGGCCGCCGGCAGCCCGGCCTTGGCGCCCACCGGGCCGGCGAGGCGCGCGCCCAGCTCGATGAGGGCGAGACCGGCCCCTCGTCGCAGGCGGCGGGCATAGCCGACTCGTTGCGGCAGGGCGCGGGCTGCCTGAGCGGCGGACGCCGCCGCGGCGAGCTCGGCCTGGTGCTGGCGGGCCATGGCGATGGTGCGCTCGGGGTGCATCACGCCTCCTTGGGGTGCGGTGGGGCGATCGGGTAGCCGAAGACCAAGAGCTCCACGGGCAGCGCATCGGCCGGGCGGGTCGATGGGTTATCCCGGCGCTCGGCGTAGCGGTCGCGCAGCAGCTCGATGAGCTCGCCGGCGAGGCCATCGAGCTCGTCTGGGGTCATGAACATCACGAACTCGCTGTGGGTCGCCGCCTCCCGCCACGCCGCCGGATAGGCGGCCCGCGTCTCGGTCCATTGCCGGTAGCGGGCGAGGTGGCGCTCGCTGAACAGCTGGGCGAGGGCCTGCGCGGCGACGGCGGTGTTGGGGTCGGCGTCCTCGCTGGAAAGGCTCATCCCTCTGGCGCTCGTCTTCCAGGGCCGGGCGCGGCCCTTGCCCCCCCCGGCCTCTTCGACAAAGCCGTACTGGGCGAGCTGGCGGAGGTGGAACGAGCAGGTGGTGGGCGACTCGCCGATGCACTCGCCGACCTCGGTGGCGGTCATCGGGCCGTAGATGCCGAGCGCCTCGAGGAGGGCGAGGCGGACCGGGTGGCTGAGGGCCCGCATCGCCCGGGGGTCGCTCAGGCGGGGCAGGGGCGGTGGCTGGGGGCGCGCATCCGGCGGGTTGTCCATGTCGTCAATCGTACTCTCTCGATATGTATATATCGAGAGTAAAATATCGAGAGTCACACTTTGAAAGATCGCTCTCGAGACAATGCGCTCAATGGGTGTCCCCTCGGGCTCGTCCTTCGGGGCATCTCGGCTGGTCCCGATAAGGGCGCGGCACACGGCGGTACCATCGCCCGGTGCGCACGCTCGACGAGCTCGCCGCCACGGTGCGGAGCTGCACGAGCTGCCGGCTCGCGCAGGGTCGGACGCAGACGGTCTTTGGCATGGGCGATCCCGCCGCCGACCTCGTCTTCGTCGGCGAGGGCCCCGGCGCCGAGGAGGACCGCCAGGGCCTGCCTTTTGTTGGGCGCTCGGGACAGCTCCTCGACCGCCTGATCAGCGAGGAGCTCGGCGTGACGCGCGATGCCCTTTACATCTGCAACGTCACCAAGTGCCGCCCGCCGAACAACCGTGACCCGCTGCCTGATGAGGTCGAGGCCTGCAGCCCGTACCTCGCCCGGCAACTCGAGCTGATCGCCCCCAAGGTGATCGTCACCCTCGGCAATTTCGCCACGCGCTTTGTGCTTCGGACCGCCGAGGGCATCACCAAGCTGCGCGGCGCCGTGCATGAGCGTGACGGGCACCTCGTGGTGCCGACCTTCCACCCCTCGGCGGCGCTGCGCGGTGGCGGGGCGGTGGTCACCGCGATGCGGGCGGACCTCGTGCGCGCCAAGCAGGCGCTCGACGCCGCCGCGTCCCGATGAGTGACACCTTGCAGCTTGAGCCGCCCATCCAGGCCGGGCGGCTGGTGCTGCTCAGCCCGTCCGCGGCGACGACCCGCGCGCTCGGCGCGCTGGTGGGCCGACTGCTCGACCCCGGCGAGGTGGTGCTGCTCTCTGGGGGCCTCGGGGCCGGCAAGACGACCTTCACCAAAGGTCTCGTCGCAGCGCTCGGCTCGAGTGAGGTGGTGACGAGCCCCACCTTCACCCTGCTCCGCACCTACGCGAGCACCCCCGTCGTGGCTCACGTCGACTGTTGGCGGCTCGAGGAGCTGAACGAGGTGGTCGACCTCGCCCTCGAGGAGGTGCTCGACGACGGCGGGATCGTCGTGGTCGAGTGGGGCGAGGCGGCTGCCCCGCTGCTCGGCGCCCAAGCGCTGATCGTGACGATCAGCGACCCCGGCGAGCTCGCCGCTTCGGCGCGCCGCATCGAGCTCACCGATCAAAGCGGGCGCTTCCGTGAGCGCCTGGAGGCGCTCACGCCGCGCCTTGCAGAGGCGGCGCGATGACCATGGCTCATGCCGAGCGCGGCGGGACGGTCCTGCTCGCTATTGAATCCGCGACCTTGGAGGTTGGCGCCGCGCTGTGGAGCGACGACGGGCTGCTCGCAACGGCCTCGGCGCGTCCGGGCCGCCAGCATGCCGAGCGGCTGCACCCCCTGATCGCCGAGGTGCTCGACGTCGCGAGCCTGACCCCGGCCTCGATCGGGGCGCTGGCGGTCGACCTCGGGCCCGGCCTGTTCACCGGGCTGCGCGTAGGCGTCGCCGCCGCCAAGGCGATCGCCTTCGGCCTCGGTCTGCCGCTATACGGCCTGCACAGCACGGTGGTGCTGCAGGCCGCAGCGGGCGAGCGGTCGGGCAGCGTGGTGGCGGTCGTCGACCTGCGCCGCGGCGAGGTGGCGTGGTCGGCCGGCGCCAGCCTCGAGCGGGGCACTCCCGAGGCGCTGACCGCGAAGCTTCTGGCGATGACCCCGCCCCTCTTGTTGGTTGGTGACGGGGCGATCCGCCACGGCGCCGAGTTCACCGAGCGCCTGGTCGGCGCGGGCTGCGCGGCGCCCGAGATCGCCGGCGAAGAGCTCGCCGCGCCCCCCGTAGCCGTTCTCGCCCGCCTCGGCTTTGCGGCCGCTGAGCGCGGCGAGCGGGGCGACCCATTCGCGCTCGAGCCGGCGTATCTGCGCGACGCGGACGTGAAGATCAACTGGTCGACCCGCCACGACGAGGGGGCCGCGGCGGTGCAGGTGTAGTGGCCGTCCACTTCCCCCACCTGCGCGGCGAGCCGACCGTGCCGCGACCGCGACCCGAGGCGGTCATCGAGATCGTGCCGATGCGCCGCCGGCATGTGCGCGCGGTGGTCGCCATCGAGCAGGGGATCTTCCCGCGACCGTGGTCGACCGGGCTGTATCTGAGCGAGCTCGCCCAGCCCGAGACGCGGGCGTACTTCGTCGCGCTCGCCGAGGGCGGGGTGGTCGGCTACATCGGCTCGATGATCGTCGCCGGCGAAGGCCACATCACCACGGTCGGGGTAGCACCCGTCTGGCAGCACCGCGGTGTCGCCACGCGCTTGTTGCACCGGGTCGCCACCGAGGCGCGAGCCCGGGGCGCAGAGGCGCTGACCTTGGAGGTGCGGATGTCGAACGTCGGCGCCCAGTCGCTTTACCGTGCCTTCGGGTTTGCTCCAGCGGGCGTGCGCAAGAACTACTACGCCGAGGTCAATGAGGACGGCCTGGTGATGTGGGCCCACGACGTGCAGTCCGAGGCCTACCGTGAGCGCATCGATGCACTGCTGGCCCGGGCCCTTCGACCGCTGGGGGGGGCCAGCGATGGCTGAGCTCGTGCTGGCGCTTGAGACCTCGTGTGACGAGACGGCGGCCGCGGTCGTCGCCGACGGCCGGCACGTGCGCTCCTCGGTCGTGTCGAGCCAGGTCGACCTGCACGCTCGCTTCGGGGGGGTCGTGCCCGAGATCGCGGGGCGCGCCCATCTCGAGCATCTCCTGCCGGTGATCGACGAGGCGCTGGCTTCGGCCGGGCTCAACCGGGCGGACGGGCCGAGGCTCGCGGCGGTGGCGGCGACATGCGGGCCGGGGCTGATCGGCTCCCTGCTCGTCGGCGTCTCCGCGGCCAAGGCACTCGCGCTCGCTTGGGGCGTGCCCTACGTGGCAGTCAACCACCTCGAGGGGCACCTGTTCGCCTCGCTGCTCGAGGCGCCCGACCTCGAGCACCCCGCCGTCGTGCTGCTCGTCTCCGGCGGCCACACGCTTCTTGTGCGCCTCGACGCGCCGGGCCGCTACGCGCTGTTGGGCGGCACCGTCGATGACGCCGCGGGGGAGGCGTTCGACAAGGTCGCCCGGTACCTCGGCCTCGGCTATCCCGGCGGTCCGGCGATCGAGGCCGCGGCGCGCCGCGGGGACCCCGCGGCGGTCGCCTTCCCGCGCCCGATGCTGGACGAGGGCTTGTCTTGCTCCTTCTCCGGCCTGAAGACGGCGGTCGTGACGACGGTGCGCGCCCGGCCCGAGCTGACCACTGAAGACGTGGCGGCCTCCTTCCAGGCGGCGGTGGTCGACGTTTTGGTCCACAAGGCGCTCGCCGCGGCGCGGGCGGTGGGTGCCCGCTCGATCTGCCTGGCGGGTGGGGTCGGCGCGAACGGCCCCCTGCGGGCTCGACTCAAGGAGGCTGCGGCGGCCGCCGGGCTCGCCACCTACCTGCCCTCCCGGGCGATGTGCACCGACAACGCGGCGATGATCGCGGCGTGCGCGTTTGCCCGCCTCGAGCGATCGGGCGCCAGCCCGCTCGACTCGGGCGCCGAGCCCTCCATGGGCTTCCCCACCACCTGACGCGGGGGCCGGTTGCTCCATGCGGGCGCTCCCGGTATCGTTGGCACTCGTTAGGTCTGAGTGCCAAACCCCCCGGGCGCAAGGGTGCGTCGTACGGGGTTGACCAAGAGGAGGCAACCGGAGATGAAGCTGCAGCCGCTGGACGACCGCATCGTGGTCCGCCCGAGCGAAGCAGAGGAGACGACGGCGTCGGGTCTCGTCATCCCCGACACCGCCAAGGAGAAGCCGCAGCAGGGCGAAGTCCTCGCTGTCGGCCCGGGGCGCCGCGCCGAAAACACTGGCGAGCTGATCCCGCTCGATGTCAAGGTGGGCGACAAGGTCGTCTACTCCAAGTACGGCGGCACCGAGATCACCATCGACGGCGAGGACCTGTTGATCCTCACGGGTCGCGACGTGCTCGCCAAGGTGGGTGCCTGATGCCCAAGATGCTCCGTTTCGACGAGACCGCCCGGCGCGGCCTCGAGGCGGGCGTGAACAAGCTCGCTGACACCGTGAAGGTGACGCTCGGCCCTCGTGGCCGCAACGTCGTCCTCGACAAGAAGTTTGGCGCCCCGACGATCACCAACGACGGGGTCACCATCGCCAAGGAGATCGAGCTCGAGGACCCCTTTGAGAACATGGGCGCCCAGCTCGTGCGCGAGGTGGCGACCAAGACCAACGACGTCGCCGGTGACGGCACGACGACCGCGACGGTGCTCGCCCAGGCGCTCGTGCGCGAGGGTCTGCGCAACGTCGCGGCCGGTGCCAGCCCGCTGTCGCTGAAGCGCGGCATCGACAAGGGCGTAGCCGCGGCGGTGGCCTCGCTGCAGACCCAGGCTCGCGAGGTCGAGGGTCGTCACGAGATCGCCCAGGTCGCAGCCATCTCGGCGGCCGACGCCTCGATCGGCGAGGTTCTCGCCGAGGCGATCGACAAGGTTGGCAAGGACGGCACTGTCACCGTCGAGGAGTCGAACACCTTCGGCCTCGAGCTCGACTTCACCGAGGGTATGCAGTTCGACAAGGGCTTCTTGTCGCCCTACTTCGTGAGCGACCAGGAGCGCCAGGAGGCCGTCCTCGAGGACGCTTACTTGTTGATCACGAACCAGAAGATCGCGGCCGTGCACGACCTCGTGCCCGTGCTCGAGAAGGTCATGCAGACGGGCAAGCCCCTGCTCGTGATCGCCGAGGACATCGAGGGCGAGGCGCTCGCCACGCTCGTCGTCAACAAGATCCGGGGTACCTTCAACTCGGTCGCCGTCAAGGCGCCCGGCTTCGGCGAGCGCCGCAAGGCGATGCTCGGCGACATCGCGGTGCTGACCGGCGCCCAGGTCATCTCCGAGGAGGTCGGCCTGAAGCTCGACGGGGCCACCTTGGACCTGCTCGGCCGGGCGCGCCGCATCGTGGTCACCAAGGACGACACGACCATCATCGAGGGTGCCGGCTCGGCTGATGAGGTGAAGGGCCGGATCGGCCAGCTCCGCCGGGAGATCGAGGACACCGACTCGGACTGGGACCGCGAGAAGCTCCAAGAGCGGCTCGCCAAGCTCGCCGGTGGCGTCGCCGTCGTGCGGGTTGGCGCCGCCACTGAGGTGGAGCTCAAAGAGAAGAAGCACCGCATCGAGGACGCCCTGTCGGCGACCCGGGCCGCGATCGAGGAAGGCATTGTCGCCGGTGGCGGCACCGCCTTGTTGCGGACCCGTCCGGCGATCCAGGACGCCGCGGCCAAGCTGGTGGGCGATGAGGCCACCGGTGCGATCATCGTTGCGCGCGCGGTCGAGGAACCCCTCAAGTGGATCGCCTTCAATGCCGGCATGGAGGGCGCAGTGCAGGTGCGCAACGTCGAGGCGGCCGAGGGCAACGTCGGGCTCAACGCGGCCACAGGCGAGCTCGTCGACCTCGTCAAGGAGGGCGTCATCGACCCCGCCAAGGTGACCCGCTCCGCGCTGCAGAACGCGGCGTCGATCGCCGGGCTGCTGCTGACCACCGAGGTCCTCGTCGCCGACAAGCCCGAGAAGAAGGTGGAGGCCCCGGCGTCCCCCGGCGGCGGCATGGGGATGATGTAGCAAACGACATCCAGGCGCCGGGCAAGTCCTGGCGACAGAAGGAGGGGGCGGGCGTATGCCCGCCCCCTCCTTCGCGCTCGGGCCGCTCATGTGCTTGCTCGGGCCGCCGTCACGCCCCACCGCGAGGGCCTTACGCCTTGGTGGGGCCCACTTGGTGCGGGTGCGTCATCTTCGCGGCCGGCTCTTGCTTGCGTGCGAGGGCGAGCAAGCTACGGGTTGTCGCGGTGGCGAGCTCGTTGTCGCCGGCGCGGATCGCGTCCAGGACGAGTCGGTGCCCCGACAGAGCCTCGCGTCTCCAGCGTTCGGTCGATCGGACAGAATGGATCCGGGTGAAAAGCGCCGCCTCGATGATGGGCTCCAGCTGGGAGAAGAATTCGTTCCCGCACGCGTCGAGCATGGCAGCGTGGAAGCTCCGATCGGCCTCAGTGAAGTTCTCGGCATCACCGACCGACCGTTCCATCGCCGTGAGCGCGATCTCCATCCGGCCGACGTCGGCGTCGCTTCGACGCTCGGCCGCATAGCCCGCGGCGGTTGGTTCAATCGCGAGGCGGAACTCTGCAAGCGAGTCGAGGAAGCGCTGTTTGGGTTGCGTCTCGTCGTGCCAGCGGAGCAGGCCAGATTCCACGCGGATCGCTCGGTTACGAACGTACCGGTCCCCTGGAGCGCATCAACGAGCCCCTTGGACGCAAGCACCTTGAGCGCCTCGCGCAGCGCTGTCCGCCCAAAGCGCAACTCGTTTTCGAGCCGGGGGAGATCGATGAGCTGCCCGGACACGAGTCCACCGCTCACGATGCGCTGGCCGAGCGCATTGACCGCCGCGGCGTGGGAGCCACGACCGCGAAAGCCGCGCCGCGGGGCGCGCGCTGCGGCGCGAGCTGCCGGGTTGCGCGCTTCTGGAGACGGCGTGCCCTCCGTCATGAGCCGCTAGTCGCACTAGACTGCCTATTGGCGTCGTAGCGGGCCCAGGGTGGTCCATCACAAGTGATCTTCCACGAGCGGCATGCCCTTGCCGATGACCCAAGCGACCGTTAATCTGATTACCGCCACGGAACGGACCACCGTCGCCGGGCACGGGGCTGGGGGGCTCGGTCGAGCCGAGGC
>JAJZKA010000033.1 GCA_021809805.1 Actinomycetes bacterium | reverse complement strand
CCTGACGATCGACTTCGAGCAAACCGGACATTGCACCGATGCCCCGCCGAACTGGTGCCACACAGCAGCGGGGTCGGCGGATCCTTCTTGGCTCTCACGAGCCCCGACTCAGCGGGCTCCGTGTCTGAGCCCTTACGCCGGCGTTGCCAGCCTGCCCAGCAACGGCACCTTGGTGCCGGGCGCGAGTTGCATCGGCCAGGCCGAGGCGCCGCGACGATCAGCGGCTCGTTGGGCCAAGGCGGTGCGCCTGCGGGCAGGATGCCCGCCAAGGGTGCGGCGCTGTGACCACCAGCGCCTCACCATCGCCTCGACCAGGTCCTGAGCATCACCAACACACCCGATCGTCGGCCGGTCACTTCCTCGGGGGAGGACTGTCTGGGTCAGCTGTAGACGGGGGCAGTCGCGCCGGCCGGACCCAGTTCGGTCGTCAGGTTCCCTGAGGTGACCGTGACGAGCGTGCCGAGAGGGTCGAGGGGAAAGACCGAGGCAGCATTGGCCACCGGCAGCTCGACGCAGCCGTCGCTCTGGGGGAAGCCGTACTGAGAGCGCACGAAGCCGTGTACCGCGTCACCCTCGTAGAAGTAAGAGACCCATGGGACTCCCGGATCGTTGTAGTACGACCCATTAGGGTTCGTGCCGCTCATCGTCGTCGCGGTGTAGCGGAGGTATACCGGCCAGGTCCCGAACGGTGTGGCGGCTGCGGCCACCCCGGTATTGGCTGGGCTCTGGTAGATGACGTGACCCTCTCGCCACACATAGAGGGTCTCGGGCAGCGTCTCGGTCGCGATGAGATAGTCGTAGGGCTGTGAGGTGACCTCGCGGCCGGCGACGGCCTTGAGGAGCGCGGCCCACACGAGTGGCCCGGCGACCCCGTCGGTCGCGAGGCCTTGATCGTTCTCGAATCGCATCACCGCAGCCTGGGTGATCACGTTGGCGGCACCCGCCGTCCAGAGCGCCTCGAGCTGGGTTGGGGTGTTCGCAAAGCGCCATGTGAACGCGCCGGCCTGCGGGGCGAGGCTCACCGCGGCGGCGGTGGTGGCTTCGGCTGTGAGCGGCTGCGAGAACTGGACCGGCAGGTAGCCGAGCTGCGCAAGCAGTTGCTGGAGGCGAAGGGTCGACCCCGCCGCCACCGTGAAGCTGGAAGCGAAGGGGGCAGTCAGCTGCTGGCCGGAAGCTCCGAGGATCCCGCCTGGACCGACTGCTGCGCTGACGTGCACCAGCGTGCCCGGCACCATGGGGTTGCTTGGCGTGAAGGTGAAGGACTGCGGCCCGCTGCGTGTCCAGCTCCCAGTGAGCGGCGGGCTGAGGGACGGCGGTGGCGAGCTCGCCGCGAGCGGCGCAGAGAAACTCACCGTGATGGTGGAGGCGTAGGCGACCGTGCCGGCGTGGTCGGCCGGGAACACGCTCGTGACCGTGAGCGGTGCCGGCGGTGCCGTCGTTGTCGACGCGCCGGGCGACGAGGGCGGCGATGAAGCGGGCAGCGTCGTCGTAGGCGCGTGGGTGGCCCGTGGGCTGCCAACCTTGCCGGAGGCACGGTTGGCGGCGACGAAGGCACCGGCGGTGACGATCACCAAGGTGGCGCCAGAGACGAGGAGATAGCGCCCCCTGAGGCGCCGTCGGGAGTGCTCAGCCATGGGTCAACACCTCGCGCAGTATGGCGCATACCTCAACGCATCGGGCCGCGGTCGCCGGGATCTTTTCTCCATTTTCGTCGCGGACGTAGAATGTGTCGACGACCTCGTGGCCGAGCGTGTCGACGAGTGCTGCGGCCACGTCGAGCTCTGCCTCGGCAAGCACCGCGGCGATCCGGTGCAAGACCCCGAGCCGATCTTCGGCCCGGACCTCAAGGATCGTCGCCAGCGCGGACGTTGTGTCATCGATGCGCACGCTCACCTGCGGAGCGGTCGCCGAGGCGGGCCGCCGGGCGTTCGCGTAGGTGCGTTCTTGCTCGCGCAGGCTCGCTTCGAGAGCGAGCTCGCCCGTGAGCGCCCGCGCGACGTCCGCCTCGACGCGACGCCAGTCCGGCACGCGACCGAAGGCGAAGTCGACGGCGAAGGACTCGACGGCCATGTCACCTTCGGTCTCGCCCACGCTCGCGCGCAAGACGTTGCAGCCGTGCAGCGCCAGTACCCCCGTCACCGCGGCGAGCACGCCGGGGCGATCCGGCGCCACGACGGTGACTTGGCGCCCGGCCGCCACAAGCCCGAGGCGACGTCCGCCGAGCGCTGAGGCGAGCCCTTCAGGGGCGAGCGGAGGACGGGGCGGCGGCAGCTCATGGCCCTCGAGCACGTGCGCCACGCGCTCGACGAGCGTGGCGACCAGCTCAGATTTCCACTGCCCCCATGCTGCGGACCCAGTCGCCCTCCCATCGGCGTCGGCGAGCGCAGCGAGCAGCGAGAGCGTGCGGCGGTCCTCCACGATCTGTGCGACGACCCGCGCGGTCGAGGGGTCGTCAAGGTCGCGGCGCGTGGCGAACTCCGGCAACACGAGGTGGTAGGCAACGATGCGGCCGAGGACCGCGACGTCGTCCTCACCGAGGCCGATGCGCCGAGCGACGATTTCGGCGATCTCGCGGCCGACCTGGCTGTGGTCGCCCGGGAAGCCCTTGCCGAGGTCGTGTAACAGGGCTCCGAGCACGAGCAGGTCGGGTCGGTCGACCGAACCGAGATGCGGACCGCATGCTGCCACCGCTTCGAGCAGGTGTCGGTCGACCGTAAAGCGGTGGTAGGCGTTGCGCTGTGGACGGTTCCGGACCGAGCGCCATTCGGGCAGGTAGAGCTCGAGCAGGCGTCTCCGGTCGAGCGCCTCGACCGCCGGCACGAGCGCCTCGCCTGTTGACAACAGCCCGACGAAGGCGGTGCGCACGACCTCATCCCATGGCTCGTCCGGGCGATGGGCCTGGCGCGCCAGGCGGTCGAGCGAACCGCGTTCGATGAGCAGGTGGCGCTCGGCGGCGATGCGGGCAAGGCGCAGCGCGAGAGCCGGATCCGCGGCAACATCGGCGTCCGCGGTGATGCCGACCTCGCCGTCGCCCTCGACGATCCCTGCCTCGACTGGGACGGGCTCGGTCGCCCCGCGCCGTGGGTGCAGGCTCGCCCGCCCGCGCTGGAAGCTCTCCTCGAGCCCGGCGCTGACGACGCGCCCAGCTTGGGCGAGCGCTGCCATCAACGCATCGGCATCGGGATAGGCGAGGAGCGCGGCGACCTGGTCTTGCTCTTGGAGGGCAAGGCGGTCGCTCGCCGACGCCGTGCGGCATTGCAGCGCAGCACGGACGGTCGTGATGAGCGCTTCGCTCTCCGCAAGCGGCTCGATCGGCTCGCTGTAGATGGTCTCGGGCGGCAGCGCGCGCCGCAGAGCTCGGAGCACCGCCATATCGCGCAGCCCACCAGCCGACTGCTTGAGATCCGGTTCGAGCAAGAACGCGAGCTCGCCCGCCTTGTCGTGTCGGGCCGCCACGCTGTCGATGAGCAGCGGCCACAGGCGCGCGGCGTCCTTGCGGAGCAGTTCGGCGCTCTCCTCGGCGAGCGATCCGGCGATGCGCTCGTCACCAGCAACGAGGCGGCTATCGAGCAGGCCGAGGAGCACCTTCAGGTCTTCGCGGGCCACGGTGAGCGCCTGTGAGGGCGTGCGGACACTGTGATCGACCTTCAGGCCCTCGTCCCAAAGTGCGTACCAGATGGTCTCGGCCACCTCGCCAAAGCGGCGCCGGCCCCGATGGATGAGGACGAGGTCGAGGTCGCTTCCCGGGCACAACTGACCTCGGCCGTAGCCTCCGACGGCCATCAGCGCGTAGCCGCGAGGACGTCCCCCAGTCGCCCGCTCGAAGAGTGGGCGCAAATGTGCGTCGGCGGCACGGGCGTAGGCAGCGGGAAAGCCTGCGGCAGCGAGGTCGCCGTCGAGCGTGCGCTCGACGAGCCGGTCGCGCTCCGCACGCAGCGCGGCGGGGCGGCTCTGGGCCCCGTCGGGGTGCGTCGCGTTCAGCTCGGTCGCGGGGACGTCGTGCGGGGTCACGTTGCTGCGTTTCGTCGCTCAGGACGCTGCCGTATTGCGACAGCTCGTGCAGCGGCCAACGAGCTCGAGGCGATGCTCGGTGACGTCGAAGCCATTCGCCTTGGCGATCGCCCGCGCCGTTTCGACGAGGGCGGCTTCGAGAGTGGGGGAGGTGGCGGCATCGATCACCAGGCCACAGCACTCGCAGACGACGTGATGGTGGTGTTGGCCGCTCAACTGCTCGGACAGCTCGAAGCGGGTGAAGCCATCGGCTCCGCCGACGCGGCGGACGACGTCGGCGTCCCCGAGGATGCTCAAGTTGCGATAGGCGGTCGACAGCGGCACGCCGGTCGCCGCCTCAACGAGCTCCCCGATGGTCGCGGGCCGCCCGAGTTTCGCGAGCGCGCGCACGATCTGGCGCCGCTGCGCCGTGTAGCGCTGATCGCGGGTGGAGAGCAAGAGGGCCACCTGGCCGTGCAGCTCCCGGTCCTCCGCGGGGGACGGCCTGGACACCTTGTCAGCGTAGCCACTTCCTGAAGTGCCACCCATCTGGACCTCCCGCGCGTGCGAGGCGTGCGGCCACGATCCTATAGTGATAGTCATTCTCATATCGCGGAGAGCGAGTTCAGATGCGCAGAGCCAAGCGATCAGGGATGGGGACAGTGACGCTCGTGCTCGCGCTGGCTGTCATCGGCTTGGCCGACGCACCGGCTCCGATCGCGTCAGCGCGTGCCCGAAGCGCCCGCAAGCCGATTGCCGTCGTCGCGGCAGAGAACCAGTACGGGAACGTGGCACGCCAGGTCGGTGGCGCGGCGGTTCGGGTGACGTCGATCGAGAACAACCCGAACACCGATCCGCATACCTTCGAGGTGAGCCCGCGGGTCGCCCAGCAGATCGCATCAGCGCGACTCGTCATCGAGAACGGGCTCGGCTACGACAGCTTTGTCGCCAAGATCGAGCAGGCGACACCGAGCCGCGCTCGCAAAACGATCGTGGTACGGCGGCTCTTGCACCTGGCCCCGTCCACCCCGAACCCGCACCTTTGGTATCGACCAGACACGATGCCCGCGCTCGCCGAGGCTCTCGCTCGCGCGTTCTCGGCGATCGAACCGGCCAACTCGGCGGCGTTCCACCGCCGAGCGGAGACCTTCATTGCCTCCCTTGGCCCCTGGAAGGCGGCGCTGGCGGCCATCAAGCACCGTTTCGGGGGAAGCGCAGCCGCGGTGACCGAGCCGGTCGGCAACGATTTGCTGCGCGCCGCCGGACTCAAGGTGAAGACGCCCTTCAGCCTCCAGACCGCCGTCATGAACGGGCTGGATCCCTCCCCGCAGGACGTGGCGATCGAGGAGGCGTTGTTCAGCCGCCACCAGGTCAAGGTGTTCGTCTACAACGTGCAGGTGACTGATTCGCTCACCACGCAGTTCCTCGCCGACGCGGCACGCGCCCACGTCCCGGTGGTCGGCGTTTATGAGACGATGCCCACGCCAGGCTTCACCTACCAGTCCTGGATGCTCGCCGAGACCCGCGCACTTGAGCGGGCACTGGCCGCGCGGCGCTCGACGACCTCGCTATGAGCGCCCACGTGCTCGAGGAACAGGAAACGCCCGTGCTCTGGTTGCACAACGTGTCCGCCGATCTGGCCGGGCGTCGCGTGCTGGATGACGTCACCTTCGCGGTCCAGCCAGGAGAATTCACGGCTCTGATCGGCACCAACGGGGCTGGCAAGACGACCCTGCTGCGCGTGATCCTCGGTCTGCAGCCGACGAGCTCGGGGATCGTGGAGCTCGCGGGCGAGCGCCGTGGTCGCCGGTCGGTCGGCTACGTGCCCCAGAAGGTGCTCCTCGATCCGGACATGCCGCTGCGGGCGCGTGACGTGGTCGCGCTCGGCATGGACGGGCACCGGCTCGGCATCCCGCTCAGCCCTCGTGCCGGGCGCCTGCGGCGAGATCGCGTCGAAGCCGCACTCGCCAGCGTGGATGCCATCGACTTCGCCGATGCCAGGGTCGGCACGCTATCGGGTGGCGAGCAGCAACGGGTCTTGATCGCCCACGCGCTCATCGGGGAGCCAGAGCTCTTGCTGTTGGACGAGCCGCTCGCCAATTTGGACCTCCGCAGCCAGCACGAAGTCGTCGCGCTGCTCGCCCGCGTCGCCGAGGAGCGCCGCGTCGCGGTCGTCATGTCCGCCCACGACATGAACCCGCTGCTTCCCGTGATGCACCGGATCGTCTATCTCGCCGGCGGGCGGGCAGTGAGCGGGACGACCGACGAGGTCGTCCGTTCCGAGGTGCTGAGCGCCCTGTACGGTCACCACGTCGACGTCTTGCGCGTGCACGGGCGGATCCTCGTGGTCGCCGGTGGGGAGGATGAACCGGTTCGGCCCGATGGCGAGGAGCCGGGCAGCGTCGAGTCGGGGATCGTGTCGGTGCCGTGAACGCCCTTTTCGCGCCGGGCTTTTTCACCAATGGCATCGTCCACTCCGCGCTGATCGTCGGGGCCGTCGTGGCGGTGGTTGCTGCCATCGTCGGGACTTTCACCGTGCTGCGCGCGCAATCATTCGCCGGCCACGCGCTCGGCGAGGTCGGTGCGACGGGTGGATCGGCGGCCATCTTGGCCGGCACCAACCCGCTTTGGGGCTTCATCGGCATCGCGGTGGTGGCCGCGGCGGCGATCGAGTTGCTCGGCGTACGCCAGCCTCGCTCGCGCGACCTTGCGACCGGATTGGTGTTGGGGGCTGGTCTCGGACTCGCCGCGCTCTTCCTCTACCTCGGCGCGACGTCGCAGTCGACGACGGGGGCATCGATCACCGTCTTGTTCGGCTCGTTGTTCGTCGTCAGTATGCAGATGGTCCCGAGCATCGTGGCCCTCAGCATCGTGGCGCTGGCGATCGTGCTTGTCTGCTATCGCTGGTTGCTTCTTACCTCGCTCAATCCCGATCTCGCGGCGGCCCGCGGGGTCTCGCTGCGCCTCGTTAGCGCCCTGTACCTGCTGGCCCTCGCCATCGCCGTGTCGCTGTCGGCCGAGACCATCGGCGCTGTGCTCAGCACTGCGCTCCTCGTCGGACCACCGGCTGCCGCGCTGCGGCTGACCAAGCGGCCGACCGCTGCGCTGGTCGTCGCGGCGGGGATCGGGGTCCTTGCGACCTGGCTCGGGATCTTGCTCGCCTATGACAGCTACACGTGGCCCCCGAGCGGGCGAGGCTGGCCGGTGAGCTTTTTCATCGTCGTCTTCGTCTTCTGCTTCTACCTGTTGGCCCAGCTGCACGGCCGAAAGCTCACGAGGGGGTAGGCCGTGTTCTCGAGCTTTATGGTCAACACCTGGGTGGCCGCCAGCATCGTCGCGGTCGTTGGCGGCGTCGTCGGCTTCTTCGTCGTGTTGCGGAGCTCGGCCTTTGTCGCCCACGCCATCCCCCATGGTGCTTTTAGCGGCGCCGCGGGCGCTGCCCTGCTCGGGCTGAATACCGTCTTTGGCCTCGGGGTCTTCGCGCTGGCCGGCGCGCTCGGTATCAGCGCGCTCGGCCGCAAGGGCCGCCACGACGTCGCGACCGCGCTCGGCCTTGTGGTGATGCTCGGCACCGGGTCGCTCTTTTTGAGCTGGAGCGCTGTCTATGCGCCGCAGATCTACGCGCTCTTGTTCGGCGAGGTGCTCGGGGTGTCGCGCGCCGAGCTCTGGCCGATCGCCGGCCTCGCCGTCATCTGCCTCGTTGCCATCGCGCTGGTGTACCGCCCGCTCATGTTGAACTCGATCGCACCCGAGCTCGGCGAGGTGCGCGGCGTGCGCGATCGCCTGATCGAGACGGCGTTCCTGCTCGTCGTCGCGCTCGCGACCTCGATGACCGTTCCGGTCGTCGGCGCGTTGTTGATGTTCAGCTTGATGGTGGCCCCTGCGGGGGCGGCGCGCTCACTGAGCGACCGGCCGTCCGCGGCGATCGCGTGGTCGATTGCCATCGCGCTCGTCACGGTCTGGGCCGGGATTGCGCTGTCGTACGCGCTCAACTGGCCGCTCGGCTTTTTCGTCGGAACGCTCGGTGCCGCCCTCTACGGCCTCGGGAGGCTCGTCGGCACCCGCCGTCGGCGCCTCGTCTTGCCGACTGCTTGAGGAACCAAGGCACGGCGGGACCCGGTCGGTACGCTTGGTGTCATGTGTGGACGTTTCGTGCTCACCACCCCGCCCGACCGGCTCGCCGAGTACTTCGCGGCCCGGCCTGCTGGGGACGTGGTGTTCAGTGCGAGCTGGAACGTCGCGCCCAGCCGTGACGTGCTCGGCGTGGCGCTCAATCGAGAAGGCCGGCGCGAGCTCGCCGCCTATCGCTGGGGACTGGTCCCCTCCTACGCCAGCGATCCGAGCGTCGGCAATCGCCTGGTGAACGCCCGCGCCGAGTCGCTCGCCACGAGACCGGCGTTTCGCGCCGCTTTTTCCCGCCGGCGCCTGCTCGTGTGCGCGGACGGCTTCTATGAGTGGCGCCGCGACGACAAGGGGCGCCGCCAGCCCTACTACTTCTGTCGCCGGGACGGGACGCCGATCGCCTTCGCCGGCCTGTTCGAGCTGTGGCGGCCCCGAGACGGCGACGCCGGGACGCCGTGGCTGCGCAGCTGCACGATCGTGACCACCGACGCCGGCCCCGACGTTGCGGCCGTGCACGACCGGATGCCGGTCGTGCTCGAGCCGCCGGCGCAGGAGGCCTGGCTCGAAGCGGCCGAGCCGGAGCTCTTGTCCGACCTGCTGGCGCCGAGTCCGGCCGGAACGCTTCAGTCCTGGGCGATCGGACGCGCGGTCGGCGACGTGCGCAATGACCAGCCGGAGCTGTTGGCGCCACTTCGACTCGAAGGCGCGGCCGAGGCACCCCGTCAGTTCCCACTTCCTCTCGGCCAGGCCGCTGACAGGTCGGGGCGACGTCATGGCTGAGTGGGCGCCGTGGACCTCAGAGGGCGTGATGCTCTTTCTCGTCGACAAGCTCGGTCGGCTGTTGCTGCAGCATCGAGACGACCGGCCCGATGTCCTCTATCCCGGGCACTGGGCGGGATTCGGTGGCGCGCTCGAGGGAGCCGAGAGCGTTGAGCAGGCGCTGATTCGCGAGATGGAGGAGGAGACCGGGGTCGTGCTCGCGCCCGGAGAGGCCACGTTTTTCACCAAGGTGATCGACCCCGAGGCGAACCGGCTCGTGCATCTCGCCTATCTCCGGCGCTTCGTCGAGCGCTCCGAGATCGACCTGCGCGAGGGCCAGGGTGCGGCATGGTGCTCGCGGGCCGAGATCGCGCAGATGCGCATCACGCCGTTCGTGCGGACCGTGCTCGACGACCAGCTCTTCCCCCTGCTCCAAGGGCGAGCCGGCTAACTGCTCGGCGGCCATCGACGGCCGCTTTGACCCCGAGGATCGAGTCGAAGCGGGTGGCCCGCGCAGGCTTCGCCCTCGGGGGGCGTCCGCTCGACGCGGGCTTGGCCATGGCTCGTCGCTCTCGGTGCGGCGCGTGTGCATGCCCGAATTCGCGATGTGCCCCAAGAGCACGTCGAGCCCTGCAAACCACGGCCCTGCCGTGCGGCGGGCCGAGTCGCTGACGCGCACGACTCGAGTGAGGTTCCCGCCGGAAACGAGCTGTTGTGCTGGCGGCGCCTGGGACTGTGCTAGTCGGTAGGTGGGCGACCGGACCGGTCGCGTCGTGCCTTTAGCTCGCGCAGGGGCGCGGTGAGCTTCCAGCTCGTCGAGTTGCGAAGCTCCGCGACCTCCCGCCGGGCGCCCGCGAGTTCGCCTCGCAGTCGCTCGGTCTCGCGGCGTTCTGCCTCGAGCTCAGCCCGGAGAGCCTCGCCAGCACCCTCAGGGCTCGGCCCAGGAGTAGCCGTCTCGAGGGCGATCCGCAGCGCTTCGCGCTCTTCCCAAAAGCGGGCGACGGCGCCTGCGGGCAGCAGGACGGGCGACGCGTCGAGGCGCGCCGCCATCGCCTGGCGCGCCTCGGCCCTGGCGCCCTCGGGTCCCTCGTCATTGCGGCGGCGTCGTACGAGGCCGATCTCGCCGTCGCGCTCGTGCACGCCGCACCACATCGCCGCCTCCAACAAGACGTCCTCCTCCTCGGCGCCGGGGGTTGCCTTCGCGTAGGACAGGCCGAGATCCCAGAAGGCACTCGTCGGGATGGCGTAGCTGCCCGGTGGCGAAGCCGGCTCAAAGACGTGCTCGGAGAGGACGAAGCGCGGCCGAGAGCACAGCTCGGCCGCGCCGCCGACCTCGCCGTCGACGCCGAGGGTTTGGCGAAGCGCCAGGCAGCGGATGACCGCTCCGGGGCGTTCGGCGGCGAGGCGCGCGAAGCTCTCGACGTAGTGCGGGAAGACGATGCTCGCCTCGTCGAGCACGGTGAAGTAGCGCCCCCGCGCTCCCGTGCTCGCCAGCACCATGGCGGCGCCCCGCTCGCTCGGGCCGGCGAGCACGCCGAGGTGTGCGGCGAGCACCGGATAGCGCTCGGCCAAGTGGCGCTCGAGCTCGGCTGCCCCTTCCTGGCTCGCGCCGGCGAGCACCACGCGCACCTCGAAGTCAAAGGAGTGCTGGGCCTCGAGGGACAACAACACCTGACCCAGTCGCCCCGGGGCGCTCGCCAGTAGGGCGATGGTGAGGAAGCGGCTCGCCGCGGCGCGCTCAGTCGTGGCTGCGGGTCGCGCCGTCACGGGCAGGAACGCGCGGGCGAACTGGTTGGTGATGGCCCCAGGGGCCGCCTGCTCGCGCACGTGCTCGATGAGCTTGCGCAATGGCGTCGGAGCGATCGCCGCGGCGTCGGCGGGGTAGTGCTGGTCGCTCTCGGCCAGCACGAAGTCGTCCGCGGCGATCTCGCGCCAGCCGGCGGCGGCGAAGTCTGACGACAGACGCATCGGCGAGTAGAGCGACACATGGGTGATATCGAGGAGGCCGACTGGGGTGACGTCCCAGCGACCGAGCACGAGCTTGGCCGCGAGATCGACATGGGTGACATTGGGGATGGAGACGACGATGGGCGCCGAGCCGCGCGCCACCGAGAAGTCCCGTAAGGCGGCGAGCAGCTCGGCGCCGTTGGTGAGATGCTCGATGATGTCGAGCGCCGTAACGGCGGCAAGTGGCGCCGAGCCGAGCGCGTCGGAAAGGCGCTCCGGCAGTGCACTGGCGACGCGCAGGTCGACTCGACGGCCGGCAAAGCCGCGGCGAGCGAGATCTTCGAGGCCCTCGCCCTCGAAGTCGAGGCCCACATAGACAAAGCCGAGGGCGCGCAGCGGCTCAGCGATCGCTCCGTAGCCACAGCCGAGGTCGAGCACGGTCCCGCCCGCGCGCCCGTGCGCCTGCACGAGCCCGACGACCTTCGCATAGGGAGAATCCGCGGTGTAGGGGGAGTGGTAGCGCGAGAAGTCGGTTGCTCCCGGTTCGCTCACCTCAACCTCCGTCTGGGGCATAGAGCTGCTCGTCGCGCACATAGGCTCCGTCGGTCGCGGTGATGGCCCGAAGCCCATGGTGATGCGCGAGGCGGACGAGGGCCGGCCGGTCCCGTGGCTCGGTCGGGGTGGCACCGCTGAGGAGCTGGTGGCGGACCAGCGCGCACACGCGCAGCGCCTCGCCGGGCACCGGCGCCGGCCAAGACTCTTCGCCCTCGCCGCGCACGGTTGTCTCGAGCGGCAGCTGGCGGGCAAAGACCACGCCAACGTCGGCGCGTGCTGCCCCGATGAGCGCGGCGAGCAGCTCGCGATCGAGATAGCTGGCGCCGTCGCAGACGAGCACGTATTCCGCCTGCGGCCCGGAGTCAACGAGCGCGCGGTGCAGCTCCTCATCGCTCGCCTGGCGCGCGAAGTGTGCGAACGAGAGCGCCCGTAGGCCGCGCTCGACGAAGGATTGTGCCAGCGCTTCGAGCTGGTGCACCGCCATGACCGGCGCGCTCGACCGGTCGCCGATCGCGAGGTCGACGGCCGTTCCCGGCCGCGCCCGGAGATGAGCCTCGACGGCGGCGCCGATCGAGCGCAGGGCGCGTGGCAGGTGGCCGGGTGCGAGCACCCCGAGCGCGAGCTGGATGCGGACACTGGCGGGCTCGTTCGGTGCGGCACTGTGCCAGGCGAACGGGTCCCGTCCGGTCGCCTGCGCCGGCCCTTCGGCGGCCTGCGGGTTGCCTGGCAGGCCCGCGCCGCTTAGCCGCTGCGCGAGCAGCGGGCCATCGAGGTCATCCGCGCTGAGCAGGCTGGCGGGGTCGCGGAGGAACGAGGTGCCGGGAAGCTGGAGGTCGTAGTGGATATGCCAGCCCTTGGCACGCTCACCGGGGTGGAAGCGGCCTTGGCGCTCGCGGTAGATCTTGCGCTCACCGTGCTGCTGGGAGCGGATGGGGTAGTGGCGGAGCAGGAACTTGTAAGGGAAGACGCGGCGCGCCGAGAAGGCCGCCTCGTGCCCGCCGGTCGACGCGATCTCGACGAGTTCGCGCTGGGGCTTCCACGCCTTTTGCTCGAGGAAGTGGCTGGCGACATCGCCGAACTCGAAGAAGCGGAAATGCCGCTCGAGGTCGCCACCTTCGACGAAGTCGTCGTCGATCGGCATGAAGTTGAGCACCGTGTGGTCGATGCAGTTGAAGCCGAAGCGGTCCACGGAAAAGAGCGCGTGCCGCAGGCTCACGCCCGGCCAGGGGGACTGGCGGATCTCGTCGGCATCGTGGTGGATCACCCAGTCCGCGCCCGAGCGGTGTGCGTACTCCTGTACGCGGGCCAGCAGGGCGCGCAGCTCGAAGTAGGGGGATGGGCCCTCGGCCGGATAGCGCTCGAGGCTGAGACGCCCCGTGGCGACGCGGGCCTGGATCTGCTCGAGCGTGCCATCGCTCGACCAGTTGTCGATGACATGGACCCAGATGTCGTCCTCGAGGAGGCGGTCGAGGAGCGGCTCGACGATGTCGGCCTCGTTGAAGGTGGTCACGATCGCCAGGACCCGAAAGCTCGCGGGTGGCTCCCCCACGCCTCGGGGGTCGAAGCGGTCAAAGAGCGCGAAGCCCGGCGCGCGAAAGCGCAGCGAGGTCCCGCTGCGTGTGGCGAAGGCCGCCACCGCGGCGTCGTCGAGGTTGCCCGTGGGGTCCCTTACGAGCACGATCGGCGGCGGCGGCTCAAGCGGCTGGAAGCGCCCGAGGCTGTCGGCTTCAAGCACGAGCGGGCGTTCCAGATCCTCCTCGCTGCACCGTCGCGAAAGGTAGGCCGCGAAGGCGTCGAGAGGGGGCGGTTCGGCAGGCATGGCGGACACCGCGACGCTAGCGTGCCGGGCCGGCGGCGCCCAGCCCCCACCCTCCCCTGCGGCCGTGAACAGCGGAGTAGTGTCCCTCGCTCATGGGGGCCGAGCGCGCCGGCCGACGATGGTGTCTCGATGCGGCGGCGCTCGGGTGGCTCGTCGCGCTGGCCGCGGCGCTGCTCGGACCGACGCTCGCTCACGGTGGCGCGCTCGGTCCCTATGACCTTTTGCGTGAGATCGGCCTGACGGGAACCGCGAGCCCGCACATCCACAACACCATCGGCTCGGACGAGATCGAGGAGTTCATCCCCTGGCAGGCACTTGACTGGATGCAGGTGCACGCCGGTCACCTGCCCCTTTGGAACCCGGACAGTCTGCTCGGCATGCCGCTCGCGTTCAACATGGAGAGCGCCCCGTTTTCCATCGCCGTCGCCATTGGCTACCTCTTCCCGCTGCACCTCGCCCACAGCGCGACGGTCGTAGCGACGTTGCTCATCGGCGCGACCGGCACCTACGCCGCGGCGCGAAGCCTCAGCCTCTCGGTGCTGCCGGCGCTCGTCGCGGCGAGCATCTTTGAGCTCTCGGGCGCCTTCACCGTCTGGCTCGGCGCCTACGAGTCCGCCTGTCTCGGCTTTGCGGGCTGGGCGGTCGCTGCCTCGGTGCTCGTGTTGCGCGGCCGGCGGCGGCCGCTCGCCATCGCAGCTCTGGCCGTGGTGCTCGCGCTTGGCGTGGCGGCTGGCGAGCCGCAGATTGCCGCTGTGCTCGTCGTCAGCTTGGCTGTCTATGTGGCGATCGTCATCGCCGCGTTGGCGCGGCGGGGCGAGCGCGCTCGAGCGCGCCGGGCGGCGCTCGACCACCTCGTCGCGCTGGTCGCCGCGGGCGCCTTAGCGGCCCCGGTGTACCTTCCGGCGCTCCAGCTCGGATTCGCCTCCGCGCGCGAGCAAGGACCTTTCATCTCCGGTCTGCCCCTCTACGACCTGTCTCATCTCGCCTTCGCCAGCTACAACGGCGTCCCCACGAACCTTGCAAGTCTGATTGGGCCGGACAACCTCTACGTGTCGATGATCTACGTCGGCGTCATCGGCCTGTGCCTTGCGCTGTGCTCGCTGGCGTTGGTGCGCCGGCACGCGGAGGTGCTGGCGATTGGGGTGCTCGGCACGGTGCTCCTCGTGGCGCTGTTCGTCTCACCCGTGGTGGACCTGTTGCGGACAATCCCGCTTGTGCGCGTGTTCCGCCTTGACCTCGCGACCCCGATGGTCGACTTCTGCCTTGCCATGCTGGCGGGATTCGGAACGGCCGGACTCCTTGCGGCCGACGGCGCCGTCCGCCGGCGTGCCGAGCGGCTCCTCGAGCTCGGCATCGTCGTGACGTTTTGCGCGCTGGTCGTTCTCGGCGTCCGCCTTGTCTTGAATGTCGACCACCTCGGCGCCACGCAGCACGCGGTGCGTGCTGGCAGCTTCGCCTTCCCTGCGGTCTCGCTCGTGGCGCTCGCCGCGTTCGCGCTCTGGCGCCGGTGGTCTGGCGCCGGCAAGCCGCCGGTGGAGGGCCGCGCCGGGCACCGGGCCATCGCGGGCCTCCTTGTCCTGGAGTCGGCGATGCTCGTGCTGGCCGGCGAGAACGTGCCGTCCTCCGCTGCCCAGGTGCCGCCGCCGAGCAAGGCGATCGCGGCACTCGCCCGCATCAGTCACGGCGCGCTCGTCGGGATCGGGTCGTGCGTGGAGAACGCCTTTCCAAACGTCGGCATCTTGCCGAACGTCAACCTTCTCTACGGCGTGAAGGAGCTGATCGTCTACGACCCGATCGTGCCCTCGGCTTACTACACCTCCTATGGCCAGGCGACGGGTAGCTCGACGGCCCCCCTCGTCCCGCATCTGTTCTGTCCGGCAATCCGTTCGCTTCGACTCGCCCGCCTCTACGGCGTGTCCTATGTCCTCGAGCCACCCGGACAGCGGCCGCCAGCGGGGATGGTGCACGTGGCAACCTTGCATGGTGAGGGGCTCTTTCGCGTTCCCGGCTCGGGCCGCGCCACGCTGATTAGCGCGTCCGGCAAGGTGAGCGTCGTACGAGCCAGCGAACCCACCCCAGAGACCTGGAAGCTCGAGTTCTCGGCCAAGACAAGGTCTCGCCTCGAATTACGTATCACTGACGAGCCGGGCTGGCAGGCGACAATCGACGGCCGGCCGCTCACGTTGTCGCGCAGCCACGCCGTGATGTTGGCCGCGAGCGTGCCGCCGGGCCGTCACGTGGTTCTGCTGCACTACTGGCCCCGTGCCTTCAGCGTCGGGCTGGGGATCTCCGCACTGGCCCTGTTGGCGCTGGCCCTCGGTGTCGCCGCCCCGCTGTTTGCGCGCTTGGCCTCGCTCAGGCGCGCTCGGGCGGCACCGAGCGCTGTGTCGGGCCGACATAGGAGCTGAGCGGGCGGATCAGCGCATTGTTCGCCAGCTGCTCCATCACGTGCGCCGTCCAGCCTGTGATGCGGGCCATGACGAAGATCGGCGTGAAGGTCGGGATGTCGAAGCCCATCAGGTGGTAGGCGGGTCCGGTCGGGTAGTCGAGGTTTGGGTGGATTCCCTTCTCGCGCAGCATCGCCGCGCCCAGCCGGTCGTAGAGGTCGATGAGGTCCCGGGCCTCGCGCCGGCCGGCGAGATCGCGCAGCGCGGCCTCCATTGTCGGGACGCGGCTGTCACCGTGCTTGTAGACGCGGTGGCCAAAGCCCATGATCTTTCGTCTGGCAGCGAGCGCCTCCGCGAGCCAGGACTCGGCGCGATCGGCGGTGCCGATCTCTTCGAGCATCGCCATCACGGCCTCATTGGCGCCGCCGTGCAGGGGACCTTTCAGCGCCCCGATCGCCCCGGTGACCGCGGAGTGCAGGTCCGAGAGCGTGGAGGTGATGACGCGGGCGGTGAAGGTGGAGGCGTTGAAGGAGTGCTCGGCATACAGCACGAGGGAGATTTCAAAGCAGCGGACGATCTCGGGCTCGGGGACTTCGCCGAAGCACATGTGGAAGAAGTTCTCAGCGATCGACAGCCCTGGGTCCGCCGGGATCGGCCCCTCGCCGCGGCGTCGGCGCTGCTCGGCGGCGACCAATACCGGCAATTTGGCCAACAGGTCGACGGACTTCACCAGGTTCGCCTCGGCGCTGGCGTCGTCCTCGGCGGGGTCGTTCGCGCCGAGCATGCTCACCGCGCTGCGCAGCACGTCCATCGGGTGGCAGCTCGTCGGAAGCGTCGCCAGGCTTGACAGCAGCCCGTCTGGCAGCGAGCGCCGGGAGCGTTCGAATGCGACGAAGCCGTCGCGCTGGCCGGGCTGGGGGAGCTCGCCGTGCCAAAGCAGGTAGGCGACGTCCTCAAAGCTGCAAGACGCGGCGAGCTCTTGGACCGGGTAGCCGCGGTAAAGCAGCGAATTGGTTTCCGGGTTCACCATCGAGATCGCGGTCGTGTCCGCCACGACGCCGGCGAGGCCACGGCGGACCTCAGCGTCCTCGCCTTGCAGTTGGTCACTCACTGCTGCTCCCTTCTTCGGGTTCAGACGTCTCGCCGCGCGAGCGCCGGTAGACCTCGGCGTCGAAGGCACCGTAGGCGTCGTAGTCCAAAACCTCATACAGACGCGCGCGCGTCTGCATCTCGCCGATCAGGCTGACCTGGGTGCCGGCGCTCGCAAGTTCACGCAGCCCACGCTCGACGGCCCCCATCGCGAGGCGCAGTGTCGTCACGGGGTAGATCACGACGCGCACCCCGGCGGCCTCGAGGGTCGAGGCATCTGAGAGCTCGCTCTTTCCGAACTCGGTCATATTGGCGAGGATCGGGGCGCGCACGGCGGCGGCAAAGGTCTCGAACTCAGCGGGCCCGGTGAGCGCCTCGGGGAAGATGAGGTCCGCGCCGGCGTCCACGTAGGCCTTGGCGCGCTCGATGGCGCCGTCGAGTCCCTCGATCGCCCGGGCATCGGTGCGCGCGCACAGCACGAAGTTCGCGTCGCGTCGCGCCGCGGAGGCGGCGGCAATCCTTGTGACCATCTCAGCTCGCGAGACGACCTGTTTCCCGTCGAGGTGGCCGCATCGCTTGGGGTTCACCTGGTCCTCGATGTGACAGCCCGCAGCACCTGCGTCCTCGAGGAGCTGCACCGTGCGCGCGGCATTGAGCGGTTCCCCAAAGCCGGTGTCGGCATCGACAAGGACTGGCAGATCGCAGGCCCGCGCGATCTCGGCGGTGCGCTGGGTCACCTCACTGAGCGTCGTGAGGCCGAGGTCGGGGAGCGCGAGCGACGCCGAGAGGGCGGCACCGGACAGGTAGGTCCCCTCGAAGCCGGCCTCGGCGACAAGGCGCGCCACAAGGCCGTTGAACGCGCCGGGGAAGCGCAACAGGCGACTGGTGCTGAGCGCGGTCTTGAAGTCGGCGCGCCGCTCGCTCGCGCTGCGGTTGGTCTCGAGCACTACAGCAGGCCGCCGCGGGGCGTCTCGGCCTCGAGGCCCTCGACGAAAAAGGTCAGCGTGGACAGTGCGGCGGCGTCGAGCTCGCCGAGGGCCTCGCAGCGCTCGATGAAGCGCGAGCGCTCCGCCCCGGTGAGGTGGCCTCCGGCGAGGCGGTGGAACTTCGCCACATACTCGGCGCGACCGAAGGGACGCGCGCCGAGCGGGTGGGCGTTGGCGACCGCAATTTGGTCCTCGATCACAGAGCCGTCGGCCATCACGACCCTGACCTTGCCGCCGAACGCCTGTTCTTTCGGATCTTGGGAGCGGTAGCGGCGGGTCCATTCGGGGCCCTCGACCGTCCTGATCTTGTGCCACAGGGCCACCGTCGATGGCCGATGGGCCCGCGCTGGCGCATAGGAGCGCTCCTCGTGCCAGGACCCGTCTTCGAGCGCGACGGCGAAGATGTACATGAGTGAATGGTCGAGCGTTTCCCGCGAGGCATCGGGGTCGAGCTTTTGGGGGTCGTTGGCTCCAGTGCCGATCACGAAATGGGTGTGGTGACTGGTGGCGATGGTGATCTCCGCCACCTCGCCGAGGTCGCCGATCCGGCCGCGCAGCGAAGTGGCGAGATCGATGAAGGCCTGGGCCTGATACTCGGCCGAGTGCTCCTTGGTGAAGCTGTCAAGGATCGCCCGGCACGGCTCGCCGGGCGCGGGCAACGTCACGCGGTAGGTCGCCTCGGGACCATCGAGCATCCAGGCGATGATGCCGTCCTCGCCCTCATAGATCGGCGAGGGCGAGCGCTCACCGCGCATCGCGCGGTCGACCGCCTCGATGGCGCACTTGCCGGCAAAGGCCGGCGCGTACGCCTTCCACGACGAGATCTCGCCTTTGCGGGACTGGCGTGTCGCCGTGGTCACGTGCAGTGCCTGACCGATCGCTTGATAGACGACCTCGGTCGGCAGGCCGAGCAGCGCGCCGAGGCCCGCAGCGACCGAGGGTCCGAGATGCGCGACGTGGTCGATCTTGTGGGCGTGCAAGGAGATGGCGCGTGCCAGGTCGATCTGGACCTCGTAGGCCACGGCGATGGCGCGCACGAGCTCGGCACCGCTCCGCCCGCAGTGCTGCGCGGCCGCGAGCAGTGGGGGGATGTTGTCACCCGGATGCGCGTACTCGGCCGCGAGAAAAGTGTCGTGGAAGTCAAGCTCGCGCACCGCGACGGCATTGGCCCATGCGGCCCACTCCGGCGCCACGCGAGTCCCCGGGCCGCAGCCGAACAACACCGCTCCAGGGGAGAGTGGCCGGGTGAGCGCCTGCGCCCGGGCATGCGCCACTGGCGCCCGGCCGAGCGCGGCCGCGGCGACGGCTGCGTCGTCGATCAGCCGGTTGATCACCATCGCCGCGACGTCGCCATCAACCCGCGCTCGATCAGTCGCGAGCTCGGCGAGCTTCCAGGCGAGCTGATCGCTTTGTGCCAAGCGCTCAGTGCTTGCGTGCACCCGCACGAGATGTTCGATCAAGTCCCCCCCTTTTCTTGCCGAGCGGCGCGCTAGCGAGCCTACGCCGAGGACCGGCAGCCGGTGACCGGTGCGCACCGCTCGCTCTGGGGGATGAGGGGGAGCGGTCTGGTGCGCAGCGGGGGCGTCGCCTGCGGCGACAAGAAGCGGAACGGGACAGCGCGAGAGGCCGTACCCGACCGTGAGGGGTGAGAGGCCCGGGGACTCCGGCCGCTACGCACCAGACGTGATGAACAACGCTTCGCGGCGAGATTCATTCCCCGGGGCCGCTATCCCACGAGCGCCCGCTCGGGTGGGCTGACTTCGACACGCGAACACCCAAGACGCGAGCCACCTTCGACGACCGCCATTGCTCCAAACGGGCCGCTGTGCGCGATCCTCAGCGCCTCGGGGAGGCGCGCGACCTGGCGCGGACTGAGCGGTGGGAGGTAGCGACGCACGAAGAGGCGCTGGTCGCCAAGCTGTGCTGCCCCGAAGTCAACGGCTCGGGCGATGGTGCGCCGCAGCGGTGCGTTTTTGCCCGGGCGCTCGCCGAGCCCGAGGGCGCGCGCTGTCTCGGTGAGATTGATCACGGTGCCCGAGGGTGCCCGGTCGAACAACTCGGCCAAGTGGCGCATCAAGACCACGGTCGACGGGCCGAGCACGGGCAGCCAGAACCGCTCGACATAGCGGCTGCGAACCTCGTGCCCGCACAACTCCTCGGCTGCGTCGCCGATCGGGATCACACTGAGGTGACCATGGTGTACCGCGAGGTCGATCTCGTCCACCGTGCTGGCCATGGCTGCTGCTCCTCTCCGCGGCGCGCGCCGCCCAAAGGAGACCATTGCGGGGCCAACTACCCCTGCACCTACCCCTGGCCCGCTCGTGGGTGGTGTGTCTCTCGGCGCCATGGCGGTTGGTCGCTTGCGATCTCCCCGTCGAGCGAGGCGGTGAGACCTCCCAGGAGGGCGAGCGCGGCCGGTCCCGGGTGGACTTCCCCGCGTGACGCGAATGTGGCGTCGACGAAGCGGAAGAACACGAGCGCCCGCCGCACGGCCAATGGCGGGCGCGCCCGAGCGAGCGGTTCAGCGTCGGCCGGTTCACACGCCCGAACTGCCCGATCGCCTCGACGATGGGGGGAGGATCCAGTAGGTCCAGGCCGGATTGCTTGCGCGTAGGTCGCCGAAGACGATCACGCCAATGATATGGCCAGTTAGCGCCAATACACCGGCCGGCTCCAAATGCCGAGGCAATCACGACGGTCCTGCTCACGCGGGTGCACTGAGTGGATCACCCCGATGCGGTATCAGCGCGACGCAGCGGCCGAGGAGCGCGTGGCGCGTCTGCGCGACCGCGGCCTGCCTCCGCCAGTGCTGATTTCCGCTGGGGCTCCTGCCCGTCGGCCAGTCGGGTGGAACGGAGCGACCGAGCTGAGGCAATCCTGCGACGTCGCGGTTGGACTGCAGGACGACATGATGCAGGACGCGTGCGAGCTGGTCCTTGAAAGTCGGCGCCTCCATGCCGCCACACGGACTGGTGTGGGGCTTGCCGGCGGGGTAGCAGAGGCTGACCACCCGCGCACGTGCGGTGCCGGTCGGCCGCTGGCAGCGGCTAGCGTGCACTGGGTGAGACGCGGCCGCGGGGGATCCGGACGCCCTCGCCCAGGCAGTGGTTGGGCGGTCGGAGCCCATCCGATCTTCGCTCGGTGCTACCACTTGCTCTCCCCTGTAGCCGAGCGTGCCGGGACGAGCGAACATCGCCAGGAATTGCTCGAGGGACTGAGCGGCGATGTCGTGGAGCTCGGCGCCGGCAACGGGCTGAATTTCGCGCACTACCCCCTTGAGGTCGAAAGAGTGCTCGCGATCGAGCCGGATCCGTTCCTTCGCGCCAAGGCGGAGCTTGCGGCGCCTCGCGCCCCGGTACCGGTCAGCGTGCGCGAAGGCTGGGCAGAGCAGCTGCCGATCCCGGACGGGCACTTCGACGCCGCGGTCGCCTCGCTAGTTCTCTGTTCGGTCCCAAGTGCCGAACAGGCGCTGGGCGAGCTGTTCCGGGTACTGCGCCCCGGGGGAGAACTCCGATTCTATGAGCATGTTCGCGCCGAAGACCCGACTGCCGCGCGACGACAGGACCGGGCCGACGTCATCTGGCCGTTACTCGGAGGAGGCTGCCATCCCAATCGGGAAACGGTGGCCGCGATCGCCGCCGCCGGTTTCGACATCGAACGCGTGCGGCGCTTTATCTTCCAGCCGTCGCGGATGACGGCTCCCGTCGCGCCGCACGTGATCGGACGCGCGCGCCGTCCTTGATGGACGCGCAGGACCGTGCGCGCTGGCCTCGCTCCCGCTTGGGCTGAGGAACGAGGTCGAGGAGGTCCGCGGCATTGACGCCGCGGCGGCGTCCCCCGTCATGCTGGGCCTCATCACGCTCTTGGAGGGGGTCTTCGCGACGCAGATCATGAACGTGCTCGGTTCGAGCCCCATTTGCTCGGCCTGACCAGCCTCCGCTCGTGTGGTGCGCGCGGGCGGTGCCGGCCGCGACCGGGCGTGACCCACCGACCCACCAAGGGGCGCGTACGACTTCATCGGCGCGCCGGTCGCGGTTTAGGGGATGCTCGGCTGGGCGCCGGAGGCTTCGGGTGAACATTGAAGGCCCACGTCGCGATCGCCAGGGAGATGATCGTCGCGCGCGGGCGCTCGGTGACGTGTGGAACCCTCGCGCCGTCCTTGTTCGCGGTCTGGTTCCTGGCCACGGCCCTTGCCAGCGTCTGTTGCCACCGGCTAGCGCGTCGCGTTCCGGCCGAGCCCTCTGCGCAAGTCATCTCCCTGCTTGTGTTCAGGTTCGGCTTGGTGCTGCTCAGGCGCCTGGTCGCCGGGAACTGCGCGGCGCTGCGGGCATCTTGTGGGGCGGCGGTGCAGATCCGGTCCGCGGCGCTGGCGGACCAGCGCCCACCGTCGGCGTCCGGCACGCCGGGAGCCCGGGATCTTGTGCTCAGGCGGGACGGGGAGCGCTCCTCCCCGTGGATTCGCGCACGACGAGGTGGCAGGGAAGCTCGTGGACTCCCGCTTCGGGATGCCCCTCGATGGCATGAAGCAACAGCGTGGCCGCGAGCCGGCCAAGCTCGGTGAGGTTCATGTCGATCGTGGTGAGCGGTGGCCGGCAAGATGCCGCCATCACGTCCCAGTTGTCGAAGCCGACGAGCGCGACGTCTTCTGGTACCCGCCAGCCCATCTCCCGCAACGCGTCGGCCACGCCACGCCCGATCTGGTCATTGCCGCACGAGATCGCGTCACAGCCACCATCCGCGCGCATCACGATGTGGGCCGCCTGGCGGCCCCACTCTTCGCTCCACGCGCCGTAGTGCACACGCCCTCCGGCGAGCTCGAGGCCCGCGGCACCGAGCGCATCGACGGTGACGTCGGCGCGCACCTGGGCCGCGAGGTGATGGCGGGGTCCGGTGATGTGCGCGACGCGCGCGCGTCCCGTGGCGATCAGGTGGTCAATCGCGAGGCGGGCGCCGTGCGCGTTGTCGGAGACCACCGAGATGTCCTCGCGATTGGACGAGGGCGCAAGGGCGTAAATCGTCGGGAGCTCTCGCGGCCCAACGACGGGCGGCCGAGGGTCGCAGCGCCGCCCCATGACGATCAGCCCGTCGATATTTCGCTCCGCCATGACGTCGAGGTAGTGGCGTTCGCGGAAGGGGTCGCCACGGGTGTCGGCAAGGAGGACCGAGATGCGCCCTGCGCCGAGCGCCTCCTCAGCGCCCATCAAAACCGGGATGCTGAAGCGCCCGATGCTGTCGGTGGTGAGGAGGCCCACCGCGAAGCTGCGCTGCACGCGCCGCCCAGCCGCTGCCGGCCCGATGCGGAAGTCGAGGTCTTGGGCGGCCTGCAGCACGCGCTTGCGGGTCTCCTCGCGGAGTTGTCCACGGCCGTTCAGGACCTTCGACACCGTCCCTGCCGACACCCCCGAGCGGGCCGCGACGTCGAGCAGCGTCGCCCTCCGTCGGGCTGTCCCGTCGCCCGCGACGGACGGTCCCACGGACGACGCATCTGTCGGAAACATCGGAAAGTGATGCTAGCTCGTTGCCCGAACAGGCTGGTCGTTCTCCAGCTCTCATCCCAGGTGCCCAGTTTGACGTCCCCGAAACTCTTCTTTACGATCCGGAAAGTATAAGGGAGCGCGCCGGAAAATACCGGCAAAGTTGCGGCAATCTACTTCATGGGGGACGAATGTCGGTCGATCAGTCGCGGGGGCACGCCCACCACGCGCCCGAGGGTCCTGTCGATCTCACCCGGGCCCGGGTGGCCACGTTGCGCCCCGTGCGGTTCGCGCGCCTCGGCGCTGGGTTTTGGGGTGAGCGGGCGAGGCTGAACGCCGAAGTCGGCATCCCGAGTGGCATCGAGCGGCTGCGCGCGGCCGGCAACGTGGAGAACCTTCAGCTCGCCGCCGCTCGGGCGACGAGCGGATATCGCGGGGACCTGCCGTTCTTGGACTCCGACGTCTACAAGTGGCTCGAGGCGGCGGCCTTCGAGGCCCGCCACGGCGCGCGTCCCGACCTCGAGGCGTTCTCCGCGGAACTGATCGCGCTGCTGGCCGAGGCTCAACAGCCCGATGGCTACTTGCAGTCCTACTTCCAGGTGAACCGACCCGGCGAGCGGTATGTCGATCTGCAGTGGGGCCACGACCTGTACTGCGCCGGCCACCTGCTCCAGGCGGCGATTGCCCGAGCCCGCGTACTCGGCGACGAGGCCCTGTTGGGGATCGGCTTACGCTTCGTGGACTCGATCGTCGCCGAGCTCGGCGCGAACGGCAAACGCGAGGGCGTGGGAGGTCATCCCGAGATCGAGATGGCCCTCGTTGAGCTGTACCGGCTCACCAGGGACGCCCGCCATCTTGAGCTCGCGCAGCTGCTCATCGACCGGCGCGGACACGGGCTGCTCGGTGCCGGGCGCTTCGGGAGCGCCTATTGGCAAGACGATGTCCCCGTCCGCGAGACGACCGCCGGGCGGGGTCACGCGGTCCGCCAGCTCTACTTGCTCTGTGGCGTGGTCGACGCCTATCTCGAGACCGGTGAGGAGGCGCTGCTTGCCGCTGCCGAGCGGCAGTGGCTTGACATCGCCGCCCACAAGACGTATCTGACCGGAGGCCAGGGCGCCCGGCATACCGACGAGTCCTTCGGGGACGCGTGGGAGCTCCCACCGGATCGGGCCTACTGCGAGACCTGCGCGGCGATCGGCTCCATCATGGCCAGCTGGCGTCTCCTCCTCGCGACGGGAAAGGCTCGCTACGCCGAGCTGATCGAGCGGACCCTCTACAACGGCTTTTTGTCCGGTGCCTCGCTCGATGGCGAGGGGTATCGCTACGTCAATCCACTCCAGGTCCGCCACTCCCGGGCAGGCGTCGCCGGCGATCAGGGTCCGTACTTCTCCCGTTGGTTCCGCTGCGCTTGCTGCCCACCCAATGTCATGCGCCTGCTGGCGAGCCTCGAGGACTACGTCTGTGCGCGCCGAGACGATGGACTCGTCCTGCATCAGTTCGTGAGCGGCGACTATGGCGACGATGAGCTGCAGGTCCACGTCGAGACGGGCTACCCCTACAACGGCGACATTGATGTCACCGTCGTGCGGGCGCCTGAGTCCGCGGCGACAATCGCACTGCGCGTGCCGCAGTGGGCAGTCGGCGCGACGCTCAAGGTCAATGGTGATCCCCAACCGCTTGGCAACGAGGACGGTTGGCTGACGCTGCGCCGGAGCTGGCGAGGCGGTGACCGCATCGAGATGGGCCTGCCGCTCGCGGTGCGCATGACGCGCGCCGACTCGCGCGTCGACGCGGCGCGCTCTGCCGTGGCGCTCGAGCGCGGGCCGCTTGTCTACTGCGTCGAGGAAGCTGACAACCCCGACGTCTCCCTCGAGGAGATCGCCATGGTGCTGAGTGCGGCTGCGGCCGAACATGACCCCGGGCTCCTCGGCGGGGTCACCCCGCTGCATCTTGAGGTGGAGCTCACCGTGCGCGAGGGAGACGAGCCGTGGTGGCCCTACGACGCAGACGGTGCGCCGACGGCCACGCTTCGCAGATCGCTCCGTGCGATCCCCTTCTATACGTGGGGGAACCGGACGCATGGCGCGATGCGGGTGTGGATGCCAAGCCCCGCGCCGCCCTCGGCCGAAGCGGGGAGCACGCGGTGAACACGATGGGAGCCCCGCTCCGAGGCGCGGGGAGAAAGGGGGCATGGGGAGCCCGTGAAGGCGGCAGGCATCTCGCCGGTCGGGTGCCGGGGCACAACGGGTGAGGAACGCGGCAAGGCGCGCAGATGGCCGCAGATGCGGATCGTGCTACGACGCGGGTGGGAACGGCGGCCGAGCGCGGCCGTCCGTGAAGGCGCGCGATGCGCGCTGACTGGATAACAACGATTCAGGGGGAGATACATGAGGGCACGACAGTGGAAGTCCCTCGCCGCCACCGCGGCGAGTGCGGCACTGGTCGCCGGGAGCGCATTCGCTGCAGGTAGCGCGAGCGCGAGCGCCCGGAGCACCGGTCATTCGGCCTTCGGGGTCAACGCCACCGGCACGGTGACACTCTGGGCCCGCTCGGCGACCGACGGCGTGACCAACGCCTTGGTGAAGAAGTTCAACGCAACGCATGCGAACCTCAAGATTCAATTGCACCTGACCCAGCCGAACGAGGCCGCAAGCCAGCTGGCCACGGCGATCCGTGCCGGGGATGCTCCCGACCTCGTCGGGCTGAACGACATCAACGTCCCTGCCTTCTCGAAGGTGGGGGCGCTCATGAACATCACGAAATACGTCAACGCGTTGCCGTACAAGAAATCACTCAGCCCAGGTCACATGCGCCTGGCGCAGTTCAATGGCAAGGACTTCGGCGTCCCCTACCTCGCCGACCTCTCGGTGCTGTGGTACAACCCGAAGCTCTTCAAGGAGGCGGGCATCGCCGGGCCCCCGAAGACGTTCGCGGCCATGCTCAGCGACGCCAAGAAGATCCACGCCCTCGGGCACGGCAACTACGGCCTGTCCTTCGCAGGCGACTGCCAGGGTTGCCTCGGCTTCACGATGCTGCCGTCGATCTGGGCCAGTGGACAGCACCTCATCACGGGACCGCTCGGCAAGCAGAAGGCGAACGTGATCCACAACGCCCCGCTCAAGGCACTGCTCAACGTGTACGCGCAGATCTGGAAGGACAAGCTCGCGCCGCACGCGGACCTCGCCCAGAGCGGCACGACGTGGGGCGACGACTTCGCCAAGGGCAATGTAGGAATGCTGCCCGGTGACTACGGATTCGTGACCAAGTACCTCGGGCACATGCCAAAGAACGAGTTCGCCGACGCCCCCCTGCCGGGGATGAACGGTGGGCCGGGGAGCACCTTCGACGGCGGTGATGACTTTGTGATCCCCGCCGGGGCGAAGAACGCCTCGGGTGCCTGGGAGGTGGTCAAGTGGTTCCTCGCCACCGCCCAGCAAAAGCAGTACCCGGCGCTCGGCGACACCCCGGTGCGCAGTGACGTGCTCTCCCCGACGTTCCTCAAGCAGTACCCCTACGACGCTGTGGCGTTGCGTACCTTGAAGCACGGCTCGGTCGAGTACACGCTCGCCTACAACCAGGTGTTCAACGCGCCGGGTTCGCCGTGGATGAAGATGTTCTCGGAGGCCGTCTACAACCACAACCTGTCCGGCGCGCTCAGCTCTGGTCAGGCGAGCATCCAGTCCACGCTGGACTCGGCCGGCTCCTAGATCCCCCCTTTCGTCGGGCTCCTGGTGCATGGATATGGCCAGGAGCCCGACAATCGGGTGAGAACGTCATCAGGGATGAAACGGGGAGGTTCACACGCTATGGCGCTCACGGTTCGCGCCGAGCAGCTCCAACCGCTGCCCGCCGAGGTTCGGGCGCGCAAGGGCCGCAAGAAGCTCAGTGCGTCAGCGCGGCGCGAGGAGCGGACCGGCTTCGCGCTGATCGCGCCCGCGATCGTCGTCGTGGCGGTGTTCATTCTGTTTCCGCTCGGCTTTTGCGTCTACATCTCGCTGACCAACTGGCCCCTCGTCGGGCCCTACCACTTCATCGGGTTCGCGAACTACAGCGCGCTCGTGCACAACTCGACCTTCCTCCAATCGGTTGTGTTCACCTTGAAATACACCGCGATCGTGACGCTCCCGATCCTGGTGATCGGCTACTTGCTGGCGTTATTCGTACGCGGCAACCGCTTCGGAGCGACACTGTTCCGCACGTGCATGTTCTTGCCGTTCATCGTCGGGATCACGACGCTCAGCTTCCTCGCGGAGGTCGAACTCCAACCCGGTTTCGGCACGGTGAATGTCGTCTTGTCCGATCTGCACATCTTGAGTCGGGGCACCGTCTGGGTGCAGAGCTCGACGTTGGCGCTGATCGCCATCTCCGTGCTCGTGGTCTGGATGGCCTCCGGGCTCACGATGATGCTCTTGATGGCCGGAATGCAGGGGATCTCCGACGAGCTGTATGAGTCGGCGGGCGTCGATGGAGCGAGCTGGTGGGAGAAGGAGCGGTTCGTCACGATCCCGCTGCTGCGGCGTTCGATCGCGCTCAGCCTCATCATCTCGGTCGTCGGCTCGTTCCTCGCCTTCAACCAGTTCTACATCATCACCGACGGTGGGCCCGGGACGAGCACCGTGAGCGTCGTGATGGAGATCTACGAGACCTTCAACACCGCCATGCGGGTCGGCGGCGCCAGCGCGATGGCGGTCGTCTTGATCGCTGTCGTCGGGATCATCACCTTGGTTCAGTTCAAAGTATTGCGGGGGGAAGATGTCTAGCTCGACGGCACTCGCCGTGCCGCCAAGGCGCCGCGGCGGCGGATCGCTGTACTTCACGGCGGGGATCTTGATCAGTGCGGTCTTCGTCCTTCCGCTCGCGTGGGAGATACTGCGCTCGTTCCAGCCGGCGAGCGCGATCATCTCGCCACCCTCGCTGAAGAGCTTCTCGCACCTCGGCCTGGGCAACTACCGCCAGTTGCTGACGGGTCAGGACGACATCTTGCGCAACGTGGTGAACAGCCTGATCGTGGCGTTCGCGACATCGTTGTTGACCTCGATCGTCGCGACGCTGGCCGGGTACGGCTTCGGGCGGTTCCGGTTCCGCGGGTCGGGGATCGCCTTTGCGGTCGTCCTGGTCGGCTTCATGGTCCCGTTCCAGGCGGTGCTCACGCCGCTGTTCTTGGAGATGCACTACCTGCACCTATTGAACAGCCTGATCGGTCTCGCGCTCTTCTATACGGCGTTCAACCTGCCCTTCGGCATCTATGTGATGCGCAACACGTTCTTGCAAGTGCCAGGCGAGCTCGTCGATGCCGCGAAGGTGGACGGCGCCTCGACGATGAGCACGCTGACTCGCGTGCTGCGTGCGATCGTGATGCCCGGGATTGCGACGACGTTCCTCTATGCGTTCCTGTTCGCGTGGACCGAGTTCCTCGGCGCGTTGACCTTCGTGACCAGTGGCACGACCTATACACTGCCGGTCGCGCTCTCGAACGTTGAGACGAACACCTATGGCGCGGTGAACTACGGCTATCTCGTCGCCGGGGCAGTCATTGCCATGATTCCCTGCATCCTGGTCTACGTCGCGCTCCAGCGCTATTACGTGCGCGGCCTCGTCTCGGGTGCGGTGAAGGGTTGAGCGCGCGGCCGATGCTCGCTCGTGCCGCGGCGCGCACCTCCGCGCGGTCGGTTCGCGCTCAGCCAGGAGCGTGCCCGGTACGCAGCAAGGTGGCATAGCCCGTCAACCCAGGTCCGAAGGCGAGCATGACGACCGGAGCGCCCGGCGCAAGGCGGCCC
>JAJZKA010000032.1 GCA_021809805.1 Actinomycetes bacterium | reverse complement strand
CAGAGAAAGAGTGTCGGCTCCCAGCTCGCCTTCGACGACCTCGGCGGCTGGCGCTTCCACGCGATCGTGACGAACATCCCCGCGATCTTCTGTGACATCGCGACGATCGAGCACCACCACCGGCTCCGCGGCGGTGCACCAGAGGAAGCGATCCGCCAGCTCAGCACGACTTCGGGCTGAACCACGCTCCGCTGCAGAGCTTCTTTGGCAACTGGTGCTGGCGGCTCGCCTCGGCACTCGCCTACAACGTCGCCCGCGAATCCGCGTCCTGGCGCTGCACGAGGCATTCCGGACCAGTCGGGGCAAGCGTCTCCGGCTCACCTTCTTCAACATCGCCGCACGGGTCACCCGTCGCGGCCGCCAGATCCGTCTCCGCCTCCCGCGCGCCTACCCCCACGCAGGCGCGTTCATCGCCGCGATGACACGATTGCGAGCCTTACCGGCCTTCGCCTGAGCCCCGAGGCCACGAGGAATGACACGAGCGGGGCGAAGCCTGCCCGGGAACGGGACCGAACCGCTCATCGGAGACCCGAATCCCACGAACATCGGCGGACTTGCCTCGATCCGCCGCTCCGGGCGTCAGGAACCGCCTTCTACAGGGGACCCACGTTGCTACAGAGCCGATCCGAGCGCCCTCTGCAAAATCAGGGTCTGACCAGGTCGTCGGTGAAAGAGCAGGCTCGTCGCATCCGGGGTGCTCTGTGTCGTCACGAGAGAGGCCCTTGGGTAGTGACAAGTCGTGTCGCGCTCCGGACGACACTCTTGACATCTGGCGGTCCTCTAAGGATTACACAAGGTGTGCCTCATCTTTGTGCCGGTGCACTTTTACGCGCTCGGCGTCTGATGGCTTAACCATGCAGCGGTCCTGGCGAACCGGTGCTACCGTACGCGCGGATACAGGCGCTGCTTGCGGGGGAGCACGGTGCTGACCTTCGGGTTCGGGGACTTGCGGGGAAGACCATGAAGGCCGCGACGCTGCGCGACCGTCTTCACGAATTCGAACACTCGAACTGGCGAAGCTGGGGGCAGCTCCTACAGACCGCTGCCGGCCTGACGGGAAGCTGGGTGCTGACCGCCGCCGCGATGCAAGTCTCACTGTGGCTCGGGGCGCTGGCATCGCTCACGATTGCCGTGTTCTTGGTCCGTGCGTTCATCCTCTTTCATGACTGCGGGCATGGGTCCTTCAGCTCCTCGCGCCGAGCGAACATGCTCGTTGGCTCGCTTCTCGGCGTGCTCGTCTTCACTCCCTACAGCCGCTGGACCCGCGACCACGCGCGGCACCACGCGACGGTCGGGGACCTCGACCGTCGCGGCAGCGGAGACGTCTGGATGATGACCGCGGAGGAGTTCCGTGCCGCGCCGCCCCGCACCAAGCGCCGGTATCGCGTGTATCACCACCCGGCGTTCATCGCTTCTATCGGCCCGGTGCTCAAGTTCCTCTTCTTCGAGCGCATGAGCACGGGCTGCGCGAAGCGCGATCCGCGGATCCGCCGGGAGGTGCACCTGACCAACCTCGCCATCCTCGGCTACGTCGCGATCATGGTAGTTGTCATGGGGCCGCTGAACTTCGTGGTCGCGCAGCTCGTCGCGCTGGCCGCGGCGGGTATCCCCGCGGTCTGCCTCTTCTACGCCCAGCATTACTTCGAGGGTACGTACTGGCGCCGCCATGCAGAGTGGGACTATGTCGAAGCGTCCCTCGCGGGCAGCTCGTGCATCGTGCTGCCTCGGTTCCTCCAGTGGGTAACGGGCAACATCGGGTACCACCACATCCACCATCTGGCTCCCCGGATCCCCAACTACCTGCTGCCGAAGGCACAACAGGCCTGTCCCGACCTGCGGGCCGGTTGCACGCTCACGCTGCGCACGGTCTTTTCCGTCCCGCGCACGAACCTGTGGGACGAGGCCACGGGCCGCTACGTCACCTTCGCGGAGGCGGAGTGCTCACGATCCGCATGATCACCGAGTGCCTCGCGCGCCCAGCGCGAGCAGCGGACGTCGCGGGGGTCGTCGCCGGCCACCGGCGCGTGCTCGCGAGCGTGTGAGCCATGGTCGACAACAGGACGCCGCTCCCGCTCAATGTGCACGAGGTAACGGATCGCCGCACCCAGGCCGAGCCGTTGGCCCTGAGATCGCTCGTGGAGTTCATTGCCTGGGCTCTGTTCACCCTCGGCGACCTCTTTTTGAGCATGGTGATGCTGGTGAATCTTCTCGAGCGCGCCGCGCACGGCGAAGTCCGGCTGTGGGAACCAGTGGCCTGCAGCGCGATCGGCTTTGCCCTGTTGTTCGTTGTCGGCTGCTACGCGATGAGCGTCACGGCACCGCGACGCGCCCGGCCACGCGGCGGCGAGCCTCCCGGATGAGGACGAGCACGACGAGGCCGGAGAAGACAACGAACGGTGCTGACCAGGGCACCAGCGCCGCGTAGAGACAGGCCGCGAGGGCGAGCCGACCCCGTCCGGAATGCACGAGCTGCTCGGGCGAGAAGAAGCCGCCCTTCTCGACCCGGACGTTGGACAGCATCAGCACGGCCAGGACTGCCATCAGCGCGACGACAACCCACGGATTGAAGAAATGGTGCCAGATCACCTCGCTGAAGGGCAGCGACCCGCTCAAGATATTTGCCGCAGGCGGTGAAGGAAGTCCACAGAAATAGGAGGGATCCGGGCGAGCGGCGTTGAAGCGGGCGAGACGGAGCGCAACGGCGAGCGTCCAGGAAATCGCGACGGCCACGCCCAGCGCGTGCCAGGGACGGAAATACGCCTGGTAGAGGAGAATCGTCGGCGCGACACCGACGGTGACCGTGTCGGCAATCGAGTCGAGCTGCTTGCCGATGCTGCTGTAGGAGTGAAGAAGTCGGGCCGCCGCGCCGTCGAAGATGTCGATGATGCTGGCGAGCGTGATGAGGTAGGCGGAGGCAAGCAGCCGCCCATTGAGCGCGGAGAAGACTGCTTCGCAGCCGAAGAAGAGGCCCGCTATCGTCAGCGCATTGGGCACCAAGGAGAGGATGCGTTGTCGAGTTCGAATGTGGGAACTGTAGTGTCTCAATCCGCAAACAGCACTGAGTTCCCCGGGTCAAGCGCTTGCACTCGCCGTGCCGAGTTGCTCGATGTCCACCGCACTTTCTGCAGCGACGTTGGCGCCGTCCTCGGCGTGTGCGCCAAGCCAACGCCGACCCGTGAGCACGAGGTCGGGCGCCACCTCGTGCGCGCATGAGCAGCCCCGATCACCGAGCGATCCATTCGGACCTACCATCGGATCGCGACGACGCGCAGGATGCCGAGCAGCGCGCCGACGAGGCACTCGGGGCGATCGAGCGCTGCACCCGCGCCGTCTTGGAAGGGCTGGGACGCGCGGTCGCCGCACTCGGCGCGTGTCCCGAGACCCGAGGTGAGGACAAGCGGCCCCTCGTGGCACACGATCTCGATCTCGCGGTTGCCTCGTGGCAGCCGCTCGTCCCCGCCGACGCCGGCGCTCGCGCCGTGCTCGTCCGGCACCTCTTGGAGCGCTGCGGTCGCTCTGCGGACGGGCTGCCCCGGCTTGCCGATGCCCTCGGGTTCCGCGACGAGGCCCTCGCTGCAGAATTCGAGCACCGCTATGGCGAGTCGCTCGAAGACGCGCTTGCGGCTGCTCCGGTGCGCCGTCCGGTCCGCGCCGCGTCGCCGCTTCGCCGCGAGCAGTTGCTCGCGCTCGAACACAGCTTTACCCGAGTGGAGCTCAAGGCTGGCGAGATCCTCTTTTCTCAGGGAGATCCCGGACACAGCCTGTACGTCATCGTCACGGGGCGGCTTGCCGTGCTCGTGGGGCCACCCGGATGCGAGCGGCGGATCCATGAGGTTGCCGCGGGTGAGATCGTGGGTGAGCTCTCGGTGCTCACCGGCGAACCGCGTTCGGCCACCGTAGCGGGGCTGCGCGACAGCGAGCTGTACCGCGTCGACGCCGAGGCAGTAGAGCGCCACCTGCTCAGCGAGCCGACGATCGTCCGCTCGGTGATGGCGACGCTCGCTCGCCGGGTCGCAACTTCGGGAGGCGAGCGAACACCGGCGCCGACGATTCGCAACCTTGCCCTGCTCCCGGCAGGATCAACCCGCGCTGCAGACGTCGTGAGCTTCGCCAACCAGCTCGCCGACGCGATCGCCAGCGGGGCGAAGGTCGCCGTCGTCGAGCGCGCCCAGGCGCTCGCAACGCTCGGAACCGACCGCCTGGGCGACGCGTCGAGCGGCTTGACCCGGTGGTTGAACGACATCGAGGCCTCCCACGAGCTGGTCCTCTACATCGCCGACGCCGGGCCCTCCGCCACCAACGGAACGTCGTGCGAATCGGCGAACGCCGACCTGCACGACTGGGCCCAGCTGTGCGTGCGCCAGGCCGATCTCGTCGTGCTCGTCGGCGCCGGGGACGCCGATCCGCGCCCGGGGGCGGCCGAGCTGGCGCTCGCGGCGCGCAACGGTGCCGTTGGCGCCCCGCCCATCCATCTCGTGCTCGTGCATCGCCCGGGCAAAGAGCCAGGCCAGACGTCCTCGTGGCACGTGGGCCGATCCGTCGACCGCGTCCACCATGTGAACACGACGCAGCGCGCCCATCTCGGCCGCCTGGCGCGCTTCCTCTACGGCCGGCCAGTTGGCCTCGTGCTGAGCGGCGGCGGCCTGCGGGGCCTCTGCCATATCGGCGCGGCGCGCGCCCTGCAGGATGGCGGCATCCCGATCGACGTCGTCTGCGCGACGAGCGCGGGCGCCGTCATCGCCGCCGGCCTTGCGATGGGCTGGGACGCCGGAGAGCTCGAGCGGCTCAGTCGCGAGCGCGTCGGCAAGGCGCGGCGGCGCCTGCTGGACTACACCGTGCCGGTCACCTCCCTGCTTGCCGGCACGCAGCTGAATGAGCTCCTCGATGAGCTGTTCGGCGATCGCCAGATCGAAGACTTGTGGCTTCCCCTCTACTGCACGGTGAGCGATCTCACCACGCCCGAACTCGTCGTCCTCGATTCGGGGTCGCTGCGCGACGCGCTCCGGGCGAGCTGCGCCCTGCCGGTGGTGTTCCCGCCCGTCGTCGTCGACGGGCATCTGCTCGCCGACGGCGGGGTGATGAACAATCTCCCGGTCTTCCCCCTCATCGAACGCGTCACGCTCGGTACGCTCGTCGCGAGCAACGTCGCGATGCCCTACTACAGCGCCGACGAGACCTACACCTATCGAGACAGCCTGCCGTGGTGGAAGGTGCTGAACGCAAGGCTCAATCCGCTCGCGCCGCCACTCGTCGCTCCGTCCATCTCCAAGATGCTGCTGCGCTCGCTCGAGCTCGGCACGAAGAGCCTCGAGCGGGCCCAGGCCGAGCGCGCCGACCTCTACGTTCGGCCCAACTTCGCGGGCATGTCCGACTTCCGGCCCACGAACCTGCCCCAGATGGTGCGTGCCGGCTATGACGCTGCGCTCGAGGCCATCGAGCGCTTCAACCTCTCAACCATTCCGTTCCGATGACCGGCGAGCTACGCGCGCCCCTCGGGTGACGGCAACCGATCCGAGCATCTAACCTCTCGGCGTGCCACGCCGTCCGACCTCGCGCGCCAGCTCAGAGTTGGATCTCGGCCGGTTCGTTGCGGGGCCGTGGAAGTGGCATCGGATGGTTCCAGGAGGGCAATAGAGCAGTTCAGCAGGGCCGAATATGGCGATCCGTAGCGGCGGCCGAGTTCGGCAACGAGGCGTCAGCGCGTGGGTGTCCTCTGGCCGGGCAACGCGCTTGTCGACGCACCACGCGGCGGCCGCCCCCGTCTGGCGCCAGGGCGATCGACCGCGGTCGAGGCTGCTGACTGCTGGGCCTTAGTCTTGCAGCGAGGAGGAGCGCGGTCGCCGTGATACGAGACAGGTTGCAAAAGGGCGTCCAGTGGGTCAGCAGCCGCATGCTCCGCATGCCGCGCTTTCGCAATTGGTACGCGAGGCGGCTTGTGAAGCTCATCGACCGCTCCAAGGAGAAGCGGCGCCCGCTCAGCGGCAACCTGCCGATGATCGAGCGCACGATTCGCGGCCTGCCTAAGCCCGAACGGGCCAAGGCCGTCGCGAGGATGCTCGAGCCAATGCAGGATCGTCTCGTCGGCCGGGACATGCGCCGCGCCGCGGCGCGTCAAGAACGCTCCAGCGGCAAGGGCAGCGCTGGGCGACGGCCCGGCACGCTACCGCAGCGCAACGTGCAACGACGCCCCCGCTAAGCCGCCTCTCCACCCACGAGTGCGCCGACCCGTGCCCCGGCACTTCAGGTCCACGACAGCTCGCCCACAGAGGCTGGCGAGATGAGCATCTCAAGGCGCGCCTCGGCGATCGCGCTCGCGCTCGGCAGCCTCGCAGCGCTACCCTTGCCCTTGGGGCGCCCACTCGGCCACCTGGGACATCTGACGGCTTCGTCGCGTCGCCCACCGGGGCATCCGGCGGTGCTGCGGCCACCGGCTGCGCTCCGGCCCTTTTCCCGCGGCGGGCGAGCCGGCATTTGGCGGCCCTATGGGCGGGTGGTCCGTGGGACCGCGGCGATCTATGAGACGACGCTCGGCCTCCCGGACAACCCCGCCGGCGTCGCCGGGATCGCCTGGATGGACATGCGGCTCCTGCGCGCCCGGCTGTACTCAGGGAGCCTCAGTCCCGGCGGCCTCATGTGGCACTACACCGCCCCCATCTCGCCGCACGCGGCCCGATCGCTCGTCGCGGCCTTCAACGGCGGCTACCTGCTGAAGGATTCCGAGGGCGGCTACTACAGCGAGGACAAGCTCGTCGCGCCGCTGCGAAGGGGCGCCGCATCGCTCGTCATCTACAAGGACGGCAAGGTCGCGTTGGGGACGTGGGGACCCGGGCTCGCCATGAGCGCCGAGGTGGCCTCGGTGCGCCAGAACATGCGTCTGCTGGTCGACCACGGGGCGCTGGTCCCCGGCCTCTCGCCGACCGACACCTCGGTCTGGGGCTCCTCGCTCGGCGGGATCGCCAATCAGTGGCGCTCAGGGCTCGGGATCATGGCCAGCGGGGCGCTGGTCTATGTGGCCGGTGTGATGAATATCCTGGACCTCGCCCGAGAACTGCAACATGCCGGAGCGATACGCGCGATGCCCCTCGATATGAACCCCTACTGGACGATCTTTTCGACCTACCGGCCGAGCACACCTGGCGGCCTCGCCGGCCCGGCGAACGGCACCGACCTGCTGTCGACGATGGAGCAGTCGCCGATGCGCTTCTTCTCGCCCGCCTACAACCGCGACTTCGTCGCCCTCTTCGCCGCCTGACACCTTCATGGTCAAGGCACTGGAGGCCCCGACGCGCCAGGTCACGCAGCGCCGCGCGATGCGGCGCCGCAGGATCGCGCTCGTCGTCATCGCCGTGCTGCTCGCCCTCGCGATCGGCTATGCGCTGTCGGGGCAAGTGGGCAACCGCGCCCCACGAGCAGCCCCGCCGAGCGCCCCGAGCGCCCCGCCGCTGTCGCCCCTTCGCGCTCGCATCGTCGCGATCGCGAAGAGCCAAGTCGGCTACCGCACAAATCCGCCCAATAGCTACTGCAACAAGTACAGCGCGCATTTCTACGCCGGGAGCTTGACGTGCCCCGGGACGCTTCGCGCCGAGGAATGGTGCGCCGACTTCGCCGCCTGGGTGTGGCAGCGAGCGGGAGCCAAGGTCATCTACCAGTTCATCAACGGGGATCTGAACTCGTCCTCCGCGAGCTTTTATGAGTGGGGGCTGCGGACCCACACCTGGCATCCGGTTGGCTCGGGCTACCAACCACGTCCCGGCGACGTCGCCGTCTACGGCTTGCGGCCGAGCTCGCTGTACGCGGCCCACGTCGCCATCGTCATCGCGACCCCTCATGGGGCGCGCGGCCCGACGGCAGTGAACGGTGACGGCGACATCACCGGCTTCAGCGTCGTCGAGATCGAGCGCAACGAATACCGCGCGGACGTCGCCGGACACGGACCGCTCTTGTCGGGCTACGTCTCCCCGATCGCTGCGTGAGCCGTGCTGGCACCACGCCCCCGGCACCCGGCCGGCGCGCTCGCGTTCGCCACGGTGCTCGGCGGTGGCCTCGTCCTCAGCGCGTGTAGCGGCCACCCAAGCTCGGCGGCGCCCCGCCGGCGCCATCCCACCGTCTCGGTGGCCAGCACCACCGCGGCAGCTAGGACGACCCCGACGACCGGCGCGCCGGAAACGGCCAGCACGACGCACCCTGCGGACGCGCCGAGCACGAGCACGAGCAGCGTTGGGCGCGGGAACGTCTCGGCCAGCCCTCCGACGCACCCGGCGACGTCGCCGCGCGTGGCCGTTGTGCCCGAGAGCTCGACCACCGAGCCGGCCGGCAACCTGCCACAGACGACTACGCTCCCGAGCGCGAACAGCCCGCAGTTCCTGGCAGCGATCCGCGTCCTGTTCTCCGCGATCGCCTCTGGCGTGCCGCAAGAGGCGATGGTGGCCTTCTTCCCGGAGCGGGCCTACGTGCGCCTCAAGGCGATCAGCGATCCGGCCGCGGACTACACCTCGCGCCTCGTCGCGGACTACGACGCCGACATCGAGGCGGCGCACCACTTTCTCGGACCAGGAGCGGCGCGGGCCACCTTTGCTGGGGTCACCGTGCCGGTAGGCGAGGCTGCATGGATTCCGCCGGGGTACTGCTACAACTCGATCGGCTACTGGCACGACCCTGGCGCCCGTCTCGACTACCGAGTGAACGGCCAGCTCCGCTCGATCGGCATTGCCTCGCTGATCTCCTGGCGCGGCGAGTGGTATGTGGTGCATCTGGGCGCCGTGCTCCGCTCGGGGCACGCAGGCATCGTCGACTCGCCCGCGGCCGGCGCCGGGGTGGCCGGTGCCCCGGGAGGGTGCTGAACCGACGGGACTCGAGCGCGCCCGGGTGCGTGCCGTGGGACGCGCCGTGCCAAGGCCGGGTGTGCGCTATCGCCGAGAGCGGTCCGCGGCACCCGAACGAGCGCGCCTCCTGGCCCGCTTGGGGCTCGCCCGCCCACCGCGCTTTGCGCAGCGCCCGGGCGAGCCAGGGGTGCTGCTACCAATCACAGGCGATGTACTTGGCCTCGAGATACTCCGCCACTCCTTCGTGGCCTCCCTCCCGCCCAAGCCCGCTCTGCTTGGTGCCGCCGAAGGGCGCGGCGGGATCTGAGACCATGCCCCGGTTCAAACCCACCATCCCGCACTCAAGCGCCTCGGCGACCCGAAGGCCGCGGGCGAAATCGGCGGTGTAGAGGTAAGAGACGAGGCCGAGATCGGTGGCGTTCGCCAGCTCGACCGCCTCGCGCTCGCTGCCGAACGCGACGATCGGCGCCACCGGGCCGAAGATCTCCTCACTGAGAATCGGGGAGGTCGGTTGCACGCCGCCGAGCACCGTGGGGGGGTAGAACCATCCCTGCCCACCGGGCCGTGCCCCGCCGGTGAGTGCCTCGGCGCCCGAGGCGAGCGCTCCATCGACGAGCTCGGCGACCTTGTCGCGACTCGCCTCGTTGACGAGGGGCCCGAGGTGCGTCTCGGGGTCGAGGCCGGGACCCATCTTGAGCCCCTGCATCGCCGCGACAAAGCGCCGCGAGAACTCCTCCGCGACCGACTCCTGGACATAGAAGCGGTTGGCAGCGGTGCAGGCCTCGCCGCCGTTGCGCATCTTGGCAACCATGGCGCCTGTCACGGCGGCGTCAAGGTCGGCGTCGCCGAAGACAATGAAGGGCGCGTTGCCGCCGAGCTCCATCGAGCAGTTGACGATTCGCTGCGCGGCAGCCTCGAGAAGGAGGCGGCCGACCTCGGTCGAGCCCGTGAAGGAGAGCTTGCGGACCCGGCGGTCGGCAAGCAGCGCGCCGACGAAGGCGGAGGAGTGACGGGAGGCCACGACGTTCACGACGCCGCCGGGAAGGCCCGCCTCGGCAAGCAGTCCGGCGATCGCGAACGCCGTGAGCGGCGTCTCCGAGGCCGGCTTGCACACGACGCTGCACCCTGCCGCGAGCGCCGGGCCTATCTTTCGCGTCAACATCGCCGCTGGGAAGTTCCACGGCGTGACGAGGACGGCGACCCCGATCGGCTGGTGCACCACGAGGATCCGGTTGGTGCCGGCCGGAGCGGTCGTGATCGCGCCCTGGTTGCGCACCGCCTCTTCGGAGTACCAGCGGAAGAACTCGGCCGCGTAAGTCACCTCGCCGCGCGCGTCACTCAAGGTCTTGCCGTTCTCAAGGACCATGAGCGCGGCGAGTTCCTCGCGGCGCTCGATCATGAGCGCAAAGGCGCGCCGCAAGATCTCCCCCCGCTCGCGCGGCGCGATCGCTGTCCATGGCCCAAGCGCGGCGCTCGCCGCATCGACCGCCGCGGTGGCGTCGTCGATGGAGCCGCTTGCGACCTCGGCGATCACCTCACCGTTCGCCGGATCGCCGACGGGCATCGTGGCGCCGTCTGATGCCTCGCGCCAGCGGCCACCGATAAAGCACTGGGTCGAGATGCGCGCGAGCAGGGCGCTGATCTCCTCCTTGGCCATCGCCATCGCCATCATGGTCCCCTTTCCCCGCCCACCGCTCGCGGCAGGCGGCCTCGATCTTGCATCGCAGCGGTGCCCGCTGTGACGGTACCGACACGAATGGCGCCTTGGCGGCTGCGGTGCCCCGGCCCAGCGCACCCACCCACTGCCGGAATTGAACGAGCCGTGGTCTCCGCGCTCCACCGGAGTGGTCATCCAGGCTGATGCGGGCTCGCGATCCTTGCCCGACGCCGCCGACGCCCGCCGGGGTGGTGGCAAGGCGCTCCGCCCCGAGCCGCGCCGCGCCCGTTCGACTGTCCCTATGCCCGCCCTCCGCGTCACATGAGAACGGCGTCGCGCATTGCCACGCAGTCTCAAGGTGCCGGCGGGCTCCAGCGGTCGACGACGAACCACACGGCCCGAGTAGGGCACTCCCCCTCGTTCCAGAGCCGATGCGGGATCGTCGAGTCGAAAGCCATCGAGTCACCCGGTCCGAGCGCAAAGCGCTCGAAACCGAGCTCGAGGTTCAGCGACCCCTCGAGCACCAAGGCGTACTCCCGCCCGTTGTGACGGATCGCATGGTCATCGGCCGTCGGTCCTCCCCCGGGCGCGTAGGTCACCTCCATGAACTCGGCGTTGTGCTCGGGAACCGGCGTCAACAGCTGCCACTGCACGCCGCGCTCGAGATCGAGCACACGCCGGTCGGCGGCCCGGAGGACCACCGAGGAGCACGTGCGGTCGTGGGCGCGCCGCGCCAGTTGGCGCCTGGCCGCGACCGCGGGAGCGGCACGCACCGTCGCGGTGCCGAAGAGCGCGTCGAGAGAGATCTGAAGCGCGTTCGAGATCGCATGCAGCGTGCTCACCGACGGATTGGCGCGGCCGCGTTCGATCTGGGAAATCAGGCTCGCCGAGCAGTCGACGAGACGGGCGAGCTCTCGAACGCCGATGCCGCGGGCGACCCGCTCGTCACGCAGGCGAGCGCCGAGGAGCTCGATCCCTTCGCAGTCGCCGGCCCGGCCCGAGGCCGCCCCGCGAGCCACGCTCGAAGTGGCACTCATATGGCAATCACCCCCGGCCGCTGGCGCCTGGGCAGCTCGGCGCGAGCGATTCCCTCACTACCGTAGCGGAGGGCGTCGCGACCTCCGAGACGCTCGCGTTGCATGACACGTAACGGTTGCCCGAGGTTTGCGAGGTGCCTGGTCCTGCAGTTCGAAGTACTGCGTGGACGCCGTTGTCGACATCGAACCAGGCGAATTGGACGTGTGCCTTGACAGGGCGCCACAAGCATCGGCGCGCCGAGCTGTTCTGCACGGCGAAGGAGAGGCAGGAAAACTCGCACGTTGTTCTCTTGCACCAGAGCGGCCCGCAGGGCTGGCACGGAGAGGGCATGGGATAGACGAGCACTGGGATATCAGCGATGACGAGTGCGCGCTGGCGACCGCGGGCGCGCCACACCCTTGGATATGGAACCTCGACGTCACGAATGTCCCTCTTGCTGTGGATGCGAAGCGCTGCGCTGCTCGGGGCGAGCTGGTCCCCCGCAGCTGAATGGTACGTAGCACCACATGTGCTCGCCTATCAGCACACGCGAAGTACCGCAAGTTTCTTGCGGCACCACCAACGAGTTCCTCGATGGATTCGGCACTGTCTCACGCAAGATCCGCACGGGAGACTCGACCCGCAGGCGTGGCCGTGCCGGCGGCGGCCGTGGAGCAAGACTGGACGCCCGCCGGCCGGTGCGGCGGGCTGGGCGTCGACGATCTGGGCGACGTCGTGGCCTTCTGCTGGAACGAACGCGTCGGCCCGAGCAGCATGGCGGAACCGTACGCGGATCACGACGTGTTTCGTGCCGAGGCGCCAGCGTCGCTACGGCGCGGATCTCAGGCTGCGCGGCGACGACGCTGGCGTCGCGATCGGCGATGCGAAACCCCTCATGCGACGAAATGGACCGCGCGGCACGTCACCGGCTGTTCGCCGAGGGCTCGAGGAAAGATCGCGTGCGCTCCGCCCGCGCAGTTTTGGACTCGAGCGCGATGGTCGTGTAGCCCTTGCCCGATTGGGTAGGAGATAGCTATCTGGGCCGTCGGTGGGGGCGGCCCCCACTGCCAGGAGCATCGTGAGCACCGAGTTCGTTGACGGCTCGCTCGAGGCCGACGCCTGGAACGTCGGCGCCAAGGTCGCGGGCCCTGTTGCCGACGACGTCGATCGCCGGGGCCGTTTCCCGGCGGAGGCCGTCGCCGCCATGCGCGAGGCGCGGCTGTTGTCGGCGATGGTGCCGGTTGCGCTCGGCGGGCGGGGGGCAAGGCTGCCCGAGGTCTCCGGGGCCGTCCGCGCCCTCGCCGCCCACTGCGCGTCCTCCGCGCTCGTCTTTGCCATGCATCAGATCGAGGTCGCCTACCTTGCCCGCCACGGACACACCGACGCGCTGGCGGGGATGCTCGAGCAGGTGGCGAGCAAGCAGCTGCTCCTCGCCAACGCCAACAGCGAAGTCGGCTCGGGCGGAGACGTGGGACGCAGCGCATGTGCGATCGAGGTCAGCGGCGACCGCTTCTCGTTGTGCAAGGACGCGCTCGCGGTCTCCTTCGGCGCCTACGCGGACGCAGTGCTCACGACCGCACGCCGGCACCCCGATGCCGCCCCAGACGATCAGATCATGGTGGTCTGTCCCCGCGAAGGGCTCCACCTCGAGCCGCTGAGCGAGTGGGATGCCATGGGGCTGCGCGGCACGTGTTCGAACGGCTTCCGGCTGCGGGCAGAAGGCGACACGGCCCTGATCTTCCCCGAACCCTTTTCCGCCATCGCCAGCCGGACCGGGACCCCGGTCACCCAGGTGCTGCTCGGCTCGGTCTGGGTCGGCCTGGCTGAGGCGGCCGCCGCACGGGCGCACGCCGCGGTGCGCGCCCAGGCGCGCAAGCACCCTGGAACCCGCCCGGTGTCCGCGCTTCGCCTTGCCGAGCTCACCACCTTGTTGCAACAGGCGCGGGCGGTCGTTGGCGCGGTGGCGCGGCGCTATGAGGAGCTGAAGGACAGCGACGAGGTGGAAGGGCTCGGCTTCGGTCTCGAGCTACGCAACGTCAAGGTGGCCGCCTCCTCGCTCGCGCTCGAGGTCGGCAACCGCGCGCTCGCGATCTGCGGGATCGCCGGCTACCTCCGCTCGAGCCCCTACAGTCTCGACCGCATCATCCGAGACCTCCACGGCGGGACCGTGATGGTGAGCAACGACCGGCTCAACGAGGCGAGCGCCGAGCTGTTACTGGTCCAAAAACACATCTGAGCGCCGGCCACGGCTCGTCGCCGTCGCCGAACGCGTCGGGACCGAACGCCACGGCGGTCCCCTTGTCTTGCCGCGCAGCGGAGCCCTGGCGGTAGGCGCCCAACCTTGCCGCCGAGTTTCTGTTCGGGTCGGTCCGCGACCCAGTTGTCCGAGGAGGTGCCCGTGTCGCCCAAAAAGGACCGGCGATCAGGCTACGCGGGCACACCCGTCGGCCAAGGATCCCTGGGAGTCGGGCGGCCATGGCGCGCGTCAGCACTCGGGGCAGTAGCGCGGAGCGACCGTCAGGCGTAGACGGGGCGCAGGTGCTCGAGGATCGCCGCGCGGTTGACGAGCAGCTGTTCGTGGCTCTCGGCAACACCACGGACGGTCGCGACATAACCCTGGCTCCCGCTCCGCCAATCGACAGGATGGGGCGGCTGGCGATTGAGCGCCACCTGACGGACACCGGGGATCGCCGAGACCTCGGCAAGCCCCTCCAGGGCTTCGAGGTGGCGGGCCCACGGCGGTGGCTGCAAGTAGATGGAGTAGGCGACGCCGGCGTCCGCGAGCTCGGCGACCCCTGGTGCCTCGCCGAGCGCGATCGCCAGCGCGAGGTACACGAGCGAACGGCCGGTGCGGAACTCGAACAGCTCACTGATGCTCCCGCCGCCGACGCGCGGGTTGACCTCGATCACCCGCGGCCCCGCGGGCGTCAGCTTGATCTCGGTGTGCAGCACCCCCCATCGCACACCGAGCGCCTGGAGGGCGCGCGTGGCAAGCGACTCGACGCGACAACGCTCGTCGCAATCGAGCAGGCTCGGAATGAAGTTCCCCGTCTCCCGAAACGGCTCGCTGAGCGGAAACTTCCCGGTGACCGCCAGGTGACGGCATTCGCCCGCGAAGACAGCGCTCTCGACCGAGACGTAGTCGGCGACCGGGCCGCACACCGCGCCATAGCCGCCGAGCTCGCCGTCGAGGAACTGCTCGAGGATGTACTCGCCGCAAGCGCCCGGCGCGCCGTCAGCGCCCCAGTGCTCGACCAGTCGGGTGAGCTCTTTCGCGTCGCCCACAAAGAACGTCTCGAGGCTGCCGTGTCCGGCGCGGGGCTTAAGTACCGCCGGGAAGGGGAAGTCGGCCAAGCCCACCGGAACGGAACTCCCTGCGCCGCCGAGGGCGAGTTCGAGATACGCGGGCATGTCGAGGCCCGCCGCCGCCATGGCCCGACGCTGGGTCACCTTGTCAACGCAATTGAGAATGGTGCGGGGAGCGTTGAAGGCGAGCCCGAGACGCTCGGCAAGCGCCGCGGTGAACACGAGCAGTCCGTGGGAAAATGTGACGATACCGACCGGAGCGTGCTCGGCCACGGCGGCCGCGGCGGCCTCGGCATCGTCGCCCTCCACGCTGACCACCCGCCCGAGACGGCGAAGCATCCTGCCCATCGGGCCGAGCTCGGCGAGCGGGACGGTGGTCACCCAGACGAGCTCACAGCGCCCGTCCGTGGCATCTGCGATCTGGAGGGGCGAGAAGGAAGCGGCGTCATAAGGGACGACGACGCGGGGCCCGGGCGCGTCGCGACCCGGACGAGCCCTCATCGGGGCCTTCTCCGGCATGCACCTCCGGGCCTGCACCAAGACGAGTCCACGTCGGCCTTCTCCTCCGCTCCGCAAACACTGCCCGATCAGGTCAACGGGCAATCCTCGCTGACGCAAGGGGGCCAGCTAACGCCGACGCGCCCGCCGGCGGCGGAAGAGTCTCAGCAATTTGCGGAGAATGAAGGCCACATCGCGAAGCCTACCGGGCCCACGGGCGCGGACGCTGGCGCGCGGGCCAGCCCTACTCGGGCGAACTCCCCGCTGCCTCCATGTCGGGGTACAGGTGGAAGCGGTTCACCAGGCCGGTGACCTCGAGGAGCTGCACCACGCTCGAGGGGACTGAGACCAGGCGCAGCGTGCCGCCGCGCTCTTCGAGGTGGCGGTGGGCCACCACGAGGGTCCCGAGCCCGGTCGAGTCGATGAAGGTGACGTTGGCGAGATCCACGAGGAGGGTGCCCGGAGCCTCCCCGATCAGCTCCTCGAGGGCCTCATGAAGGCGCGGCGCGGTCATGACATCGATCTCGCCGTACACGAATAGGACGGGGTGTCCCCCGTACTCCATTCGCACTAGGTCGAATCCGCTGCTCTCAGCCATGGACGCCTCCGGACGTCGCGCACCTACGACATTGCCGGGCGCGACCCTAGTGCGCCGCGCGGGACTTGCTGAATCGCGGGTCGCTCTGCCCCCGCGCGGGGCCGAGCGACTCACGGGGTGTGGACGAGATGTGCCTGGGCTGGGGATGACAGGTGGATTGCAACCTTTGCCTGTCGACAAGCTCTGGATCTCGCGAATTCCCGTTGACGTGGTGACAGCCACCGTGCAGACTGCTCATCACCGGGAAGGACGCAGCAATCCGGATCCGGGCAGGGCGGAACGGCCCCGAAAGGGGTGGGTTTCGTAGGTACTCGCAAGAGTGCCGGGGATGGGTCGAGAGGCCCGCTCGCTGTCCGTCGCCGTGCTGGGTTGTCCCGGGAGCAGAGGTAGGGCGGCAGTGCCGGGATCGCTTTCGGGCGGAGCGGTGCTGTCGGTGGCCGCCGCAAGGTGGTCGGTTCTGTCGGCGCCGCGAGGCGGCGGCAGGGCCATCCGGGCTCGCTGGGCCGAAAGGCCCCGAGTTGGGATCCCGCCTCGAGGGCTTCGGCCCCGGGGAGTGCGGGTGGCTTCGGCCCCCGGCTACCCGGGGTCGTGCCGCGCCTGGGCCTCAGCGATGCAGCGATTAACCTCGCCGCCTGGTGTGCGCCTCCGAACCCGACTTGGCTCAAAGTCCCGTCGACCGGCGCTACTTGAAAGTCCTCCAGTGGCTGCTCGTTCCGGCCGCCTTCTTCAACGGCTTCGACAGCGAGCTGCGCGCCTTGCTGCTCCCCCAGCTTCAGCGCGCCTTCCACGTCCATCTCTCCGCGACCGGTCTGATCGGCGTCCCGATCGGGCTCGGCCAGCTGGCCGCGTTCTTCCTGGTGCGCCGTGCCGACCGCGTCGGGAGGCGCCCGCTGTTGCTCGTGTCGCTCGTCGGCTACGCGTTGGCCACCGCCTTGACGGCCGCCGCCACGAGCGTCGCCGCCTTCGCCGCCTTCCAGTTCGTCGCCCAGCTCTTCATCGGCACCGAGTACGCACTTGCCGTCTTGATGGTCGCCGAGGAGCTCTCGCCCAATGAGCGCGGGCGAGCACTTGGTCGACTGCTTCTGGCGAGCCCGCTCGGCGGCGTGGCCACGGCCGCACTGCTCGCCGCTGGCCTGCAGCACAGCGCGCTCGGCTGGCGGGCCTTCTTCTTGATCGGTGCGGCACCCGCACTCCTGATCGCGGCAGCCCGGCCCCTTCTGCGCGAGACCGCTGCGTTCCGTTCCGCCAGACGGGACCGGCCACTCGGCCAACCCATCGCCGCCGTGTTCGCCCGACCGTGGCGGCGACGGTTGTATGTGCTCGGCGCGGTCAATTTCCTCGAGAAGATCCCGACGGCCGCCGCTGCTGGATGGTGGACGTTCTATGCCGAACGCGAGCGCCATCTGTCGACCGGCCTCGTCGCGCTCGATCTCGGCGTCGCCTACGGCATCGGCACACTCGGCTACTACGCTTGCGGGCGCGCCATCGACCGCTTCGGTCGTCGGCCGGTGGTCGGGAGTTTCCTCGCAATCGGCTGTGTCGCCGGCGCCGCCCTCTTCCAGGTCGGCAACGAGGCCGCGACGTTCGTGCTGCTGCTCGTCGCCGTCTTCTTCGGCCTCGGCGTCGGGCCGGGGCTCTCGGCCCTGTCAGCGGAGTCCTTCCCGACCGAGTTGCGGGCGCAAGCCTCGGGCGTCGTCGGGAACGTCTTTGCGAACGCCGGCGAGCTCGCCGGACCGGCACTCGTCGGAGCGCTCGCCGGACCGCTTGGTCACGGCTTCGGCGTCGGCGATGCCGTCAGCTTGTTGACCCTGCTGGGTATTCCCGCACTGGGCGTGCTCGCATGGGCAGTCACCGAGACCCGCGGCGCGGTCCTCGACGCACCCGATCCGCTCGCCGGCCGCCTGGCGGCGTCCCGCTAGGTCGGCGGGTTCGAGCAGCATCAGGTGCCGGCGACGTCCACGCTTTGCACCGGCGGCGCCGAGGGCGAATAGAAGCGCCGCCAGTTCGGGACCGATGGATGCTTTTTGCCAGCGGGCCCCTCGCCAAAGGCGCGGAACAAGTTCAGCGCAATCGTCGTGACGGTCCCCATCGCCGGCGAGTGTCCGAACCGAAGCGCGTTGTCGATCGCCGGCGCGCCGTCCCATAGCAGCTGGACAAAACGCGCAGTGCCGCTCGCGAAGACCGCGCCGCCGCCGGAGTGGGAGTAGTAGGTCATGTCAGAGTTGAGCGCGCCACTCACTGACTGCACGGGCGAGTGCGCCAGGATCTGGACGTTCTTCGGGCCCGGAAGCGCCGGCTCGAAGCCGTCGAACTCCGAGCCCACCACCTCCTGGCCGGGAACCCCATGGACGACCGAGCCATCCTTCAGTCCGGTACCCGCGAGGAGGAATGACGACGAATCAGCGACGACGAGCGGCGCGATCGCCCCGTAGGACTGGTACATCGAACCGATGAGCTCGCTCTCGGGATACGGCACGAGGTCCTGGGCCCAACAGACGCCCGTCGCCAGCTTGGGATCCTTGGAAGCGATCGGGTCCGCCTTCGCGTCCTTGTAGCAGACCATCTGGCGGTGCGCGACACCCTTGGAGGAAGGCTGGAAGCGCACCTGGCGGTAGCAGGCGTTCGCGCCGAGGAACGCGACGTTCAGCCCCTTGTCAAGCGCCGCGCTCACCCCGTCAAAGCGCATCTGCCATGACCAGTACTCGTCGTGGCCGAGGCTGAGCAGGCAGCGGTGGTTCGCGAGCAGGTGCGGCCGCGCGTGCAAATCGACGTCGGTCCAATAGGTCACGTCTAGGCCGTGGCGTTCGACGAGGTAGACGAGCGGCAATTCGTTGCCGATGAAGTCGCCCGAGCCCTGGGGGTCGGGGTTGCGGTAGGGGCGGTCGAAGGAGACGATGCGTGAACGATCCGCGAGGGCGCCGGTCGGCGCTCCGCCGTAGAGGCTGTAGCCGCCGTAGAGGTTGTAGGCCTGCCACGTGGCGACCGAGTTCTGGACGACGAAGGCCGCCTTGCTGGCATCGTCGCGCAAGGTGAACGGGACGTAGTGCCGTTCACCGTTGCTCGCCGTGAGCAAGATGAGATAGTCGCCCGGGGGCCAGTGCTTGCCCACTTCGAGACGCAGCGATGGCGTCCAATTGGTGCACTCGATGAGATTCACCGAGCCTTTCGGGGTCGGCAGCGGCTGGCGCCGTCCCCGCACCTCACCGGTGCGATCAACGAGCCGCGCCCCGTTGCCCTGGTAGTAGCCGATGCGGAGCACGTCGGCCGTGAAGCGCAGTGCCGTGGTGTTCACATAGAGCACCAGCTCGTCGCCCTGCTGGTAGCTGACCGAGTTGGCAAAGCCCTCGATGGGCCACGGCCAGCCCGCTGCCGGGCTCGGCCCGATCACCCACTGCTTTGGGTCGGTACCGGCATGCTTGTTCTCCTCGACCACCCAGTCGGCGACCGGGAGGCCGTCGAGGAGATGGGTCCGCGGGCTGGGGTGAGCCGGGCGCTTGTGGCGGCGCGGGCTGAACCGCTCGCCGCCGAGGCCGCCTGTTCCGAGCGCGGCCGCGCCGGCGAGCGCGCCGAGGCGCTGCAGGAACTGGCGGCGGTCCATCCTGGCGATGGTACGACGCCCCGGCGATCCTGGCGGCCGCGGGGCCGACGATCAGGCAAACGGCATACTGGAGGGGTGATGCGACAGGGGCGCAACCCAGCCCATGACCACCGCCTGGTGCCATGAGGCCGATCCCCATCGAGTTCCACATCGGCCCCCTCGTCGTGCACACCTACGGGATCGGGCTGGCCGTGACCTTCTGGTTCGGCTACCGCTACTTCGCGTACCGACTCCGCAAGGCCGGCTATTCGGATCGCTGGCTCGCGGGCACCTTCGTCTGGATCGTCGTCTCGGCCATCATCGGCGCCCGCGCCGTCCACGTGGTCGCCAATCTCTCCGACTACACGAGCAACCCGTTGACGGTCTTCGCCATCTGGCAAGGCGGGTTGTCCTCCTTTGGCGGGCTCGCCCTCGCGATCCCGACCGGGCTGCTCAGCGCTCGGCGGCGCTGCCCGTCGCTGCGGGCGGCGATCGCCGCCGACCTCGTCACGCCCGTCCTTGTGGCCTCATGGGCGCTCGGGCGCCTGCTCGGTCCCCAGCTCATGATCGCCGGAGGCGGCAAGCCCACCCATCAGTGGTTCGGCATGTACTACGCGGGCGAGATCGGGCGGCGCCTGCCCGTGCCAATCTTCCAGGCGCTCGAGTGCGCGGCGGTCTTCGGGGTGCTGATGCTCCTCGAGCACCGCATCGACAAGGCGGTACGACCGACCGGTGTCGTCACCGCCGTCGGTGTGGCCCTGTGGAGCCTGAGCCGTTTCTTCGATGAGTACCTGTGGCTTCCCCACGACGTGGGGAGCCTGCCGATCGAGGTCGCAGGCCTCGTGCTGTTCGCTACCGGCACCGCCTTTGTGCTCTGGCGCGCCCTTGGTGCCCGGCACGCGAAACGGCCGCTGCTCGGCAGCCAAGACAAGGACGCGCCGAGCCCGGTGTCGGCGGGAAGTCGTACGTGAGCACCGAGATGGAGCGGCCCGGAGGCGCGCTTCATCAACAGCAGCGGCGCGCCCAGTCCTTCGGGGGCGATGCCGAGCTCTACGACCGGGCACGACCGGGCTACCCAGCTGCGGTCGCGCGCGGACTTTGCGCGGGGGCGGGATCCCGGGTGCTCGACGTCGGGGCCGGGACGGGCAAGGCATCAGAGGTCTTTCGCGACGCGGGCTGCTCGGTGCTCGGCCTCGAGCCTGACGAGCGCATGGCTGCAGTCGCTCGAGCAAAGGGCCTCGCCGTCGAGATCGACGCCTTCGAGACGTGGGACGCCGAGGACCGTCACTTCGAATTCGTCGTTGCCGGACAGGCGTGGCACTGGGTGGATCCTCTCCAAGGGCCGGTCAAAGCCTGGGCCGTGCTCGAGCCGGGTGGCCGCTTGGCGCCGTTTTGGAACTACCGCCGCCAGTTCGACCCCGAGATCCAACAAATTCTGCGGGCGCCCTACCGGCGCATCGCCCCCGCGCTCATCGATGGGAGCGTCACGGGCGGCGTCAGCGGCAACGGTGGCCAGACGACGCGCGAGACGCTCGAGCAGCTACGCGCAAGCCCATACTTCGCGGAACCGGAGGTGCAGCGCCATCACTGGTCGCAGCGCTATTTAGCAGCGCAATGGTGCGCCCTGGTCGATACCTTCAGCGACCACCGCCTTCTCGAGCCCGGCCAGCGCACCGCATTGATCGAGGCGGTCGGCGAAGCGATCGAGCGCATCGGCGGGGAGCTCGTCGTCGACTATGAGACCGTGGTCGTCTCCGCGATGCGCCGATGACGCAACGCCTCGGCCGCGGGTATTCCGGCAAACGGCTGCGTCGCGTTCGCGCGGGGGGACCTGCCCCGCAGCCTGCGGTGACGGCGCCTGCCGAAGATCCCAAGATCGCGATCGCTCCGGCCGCGAGGTTCGCCGCGCAGCGGCGGCTCAGCTGACGAGCTCGGCCACGAGGTCGAAGGGGTCAGGAGGATAGACGGGGGCATCGAGCAGATCGAGGTCGGCGTAGCGGCAAAAGCGCCACTCGACGAGCGTGGCCGCCTCCTCGATGGTCGGCATGTTCGGAGCGACCTCGGCATCGCCGATGGCCGCGAAGAAGACCGGCTCGATCCGCTCGCGCGGCTCGCCCTTCCAGGTATCGCTCCGTTCCGCCAGCACGTAGCGATCGCGGATGGTGCAGGCGATGCCGGTCTCTTCGAGCAGCTCACGGCGAGCTGCGTCGACCAGGCGCTCGCCCGGCTCGACGCCCCCGCCGGGTGGCTCCCAGGTCTCGTGGCCGTCGACGGGGTCCCGCCACTTCATCAGCAACAGATTCCCCTCGGCATCGAGGCAGAGCACCCTGACGTGGGTGTAGCTGGCCGTCATCTCGTCGCTCGGCACCGAGGCATTGTGCCCGATCCGACACGCGGCGTGCCGCGGGTGTCCACCGTTCGTCCCGAGCCTGGGGACGCTCGGGCGAGCACGATGACCAGAGCGCTACTGCCAGTGGCCTTCGATGAATCCGATGTGACTGGCGTGCCGCGAAACGGGACAAGCCGGCGAGGCGCCCGGCGCCCGAGCGCTGTAGATTGGGCTGGTCAGCATCTCCTCCACGGGAGAGTCCCCGCGCACGGGGCGCCGAAGGGGCAACCTCCCCGGAAACTCTCAGGCCGAAGGACCGTGGAGGAACCGAGCTCTGGATGGAACGCGTGCGGCGCGGGACAGACAGAGGGGGACCGAGCGGAGGTCCCCGATGGCCGACGACCAGGCAAGGGCACGCGACGGCAATCGTCGATCGCCCCTCCATGCGAGCCACCTTGAGCTCGGCGCCACCTTGGTGCCCTTCGCCGGTTGGCTGATGCCGCTGCGCTATGGGAGCGAGCTCGCGGAGCACCACGCCGTGCGGCGCGCGGCTGGACTGTTCGATCTCTCCCACATGGGTGAGCTCGACTGCGTCGGTCCAGGGGTGGCCGAGGCACTCGACTTCGCCCTGGTCGGCGAACTCTCCGCGCTCGCGGTCGGCCAGGCGCGCTACACGATGCTGTGCGCGCCCGATGGCGGCGTGCTCGACGACCTCGTCGTCTACCGCCTCGCCGGCCAGCACTTCCTTGTGGTCGCCAATGCCGCCAACACCGCGCTCGTGCGATCCTCGCTCGCCGAGCGGTTCGGTCGTTTCGACGCCACGGTGCGCGACTCGAGCGCCGAGACCGCGCTGATTGGCCTGCAGGGCCCGATCGCCGCGACCGTTCTCTCCGCGCTCTGCAACGTCGACCTGTCAGGGCTCGGCAACTACCGCTGCGTGCGGGCCACGGTTCTCGGCCACGAGGTCCTGCTCGCCCGCACCGGCTACACGGGCGAGGACGGATTCGAGCTGTTCGCCCCCGCCACGAGCGCGACATCGCTGTTCGAAGGGCTCACCGAGCGCGGGGCACCCAGCGGCGTCACGCCGTGCGGGCTCGCCGCACGCGACTCGCTGCGCCTCGAGGCGGGCATGCCGTTGTATGGCCACGAGCTGAGCGTCGCCCGGTCGCCCTATGCGGCCGGACTCGGTCGGGTCGTCTGCCCCGACAAGCCGGGTGACTTCGTCGGGCGCGCCGCGTTGGCCGAGCGACGGTACGAGGAAAGCGAGCGTCTCGTCGGCCTCAGCTGCCCCCGGCCACCCTCGCCCCGCGCCGAGATGGCCGTGCGGGAGCGAGCCGAGAACGCACCCGGCGAGCCCGTGGGGGTCGTCACGAGCGGCGCCCCCTCGCCAACGCTCGGCCACCCGATCGCAATGGCCTACGTCCGCGCCGAGTGTGCGACACCCGGCACAAGTCTCGCCGTCGCCGCCCGAGGGCGGACGATCCCCGTCGAGGTCGTGCAACTCCCCTTCTACCGACGTGTACGACCGGCGAAGCCGCACCGTGCGGCCGGCGCCGGGAAGGAGCTGTGATGCTTTCCCGCCTGGACTTGCTCCCGCAGACCGGGGACTTCTCCCGGCGCCACCTCGGCGCGAGCCCGACAGAGCAGCGCCGCATGCTCGAGCCCCTCGGCTATCGCAGTGCCGCCGCGCTGTTGCAGGCAGCGGTGCCGCCGGCGCTCCGCAGCGCGCGCGACTTCACGCTCCCCCCGGCACGCTCTGAGCACGAGGTCCTTGAGGAGCTGCGCGAGATCGCCGCGCAGAACCAGCGCTTCGTCTCGCTCATCGGCATGGGCTTCTCCGGGACGATCACCCCGCCGGTGATCCAGCGCAACGTGCTCGAGAACCCGGGGTGGTACACGGCCTACACGCCCTACCAGGCCGAGATCAGCCAGGGCCGGCTCGAGGCGCTGCTCAACTTCCAGACGATGGTCGCCGATCTCACGGCGCTCGACACCGCCAACGCGTCGATGCTCGATGAGTCGAGCGCTGCTGCCGAGGCCATGTCGATGTGCCACGCCGCAACCCGTAGCGGGGATGGGGCCGGCTTCGTGGTCGATGGGGCCTGTCACCCTCAGACCATCGAGGTCGTCACCACGCGGGCGCGAGCGCGACACATCCCTGTCGTGGTCGCCGACCCCCTCACGGCGATCGGCGAAGGCGACGTGTTCGGGGTGCTCGTGCAGTACCCCTCGACGACGGGCGAAGTCCGCGACCTACGCGAGCTGTGCGAGCGTGCCCACGCGGCAGGCGCGCTCGTGGTCGTCGCCGCCGACCTGCTCGCGCTCACGCTCCTTGAGGCTCCCGGCGAAGCTGGCGCCGACATCGCGGTCGGCAATAGCCAGCGCTTCGGCGTTCCCTTGTGGTACGGCGGTCCACACGCCGCCTATCTCGCCACGCGGGCGGCATACCAGCGGCTGCTGCCGGGACGCATTGTCGGCGCCTCCGTCGACGCCGAGGGCCGCGCCGCGCTCCGCCTGGCGCTCCAGACCCGCGAGCAACACATCCGGCGGGAGCGGGCGACGAGCAACATCTGCACCGCGCAGGCGCTTTTGGCGATGGCTGCCGGCTTCTACGGCGTCTATCACGGGCCGGAGGGACTGCGGGCAATCGCCGAGAGAACACACCGCCTCACGACCCTGCTCGCCGCCGGCCTATCCCGGGCAGGCCTCGAGGTCGAGACGAAGCGCTTCTTCGACACGATCGTGGTCCACGTGCCGGGCCGGAGCGAGACGGTGCACGAAGCGACGCGCGCAGCGGGGATCAACCTGCGCTGGCTCGAAGGCGAGCGGGTCGGGATCAGTCTCGACGAGAAGAGCACACCCGAACTCGTCGCCGCGCTCTGGCAGTGCTTCAGCGCCGCCGAGCCAGGCGAGGGGGCCGCGCTCCTCGAACAGCTCGACGCCGCCACGGTGAGCCCGCTCGAGGGCGCGCGGTTGCGGCGGAGTCCCTACCTCACTCACCCGGTCTTCCACCGGCACCGGTCCGAGACCGCGATGACCCGCTACCTCCGCTTCCTTGCGGACAAGGACCTCGCACTCGACCGCACGATGATCCCGCTCGGATCCTGCACGATGAAGCTGAACGCGGCGGTCGAGATGGCGGCGATCAGTTGGCCGGAGTTCGCCGACGTCCATCCCTTTGCCCCCACCGAACAGGCGGCGGGATACCAGCGCATCATCAACGACCTCGAGTCCTGGCTCGGCGAGTTGAGCGGCTACGACGCGGTCTCCCTGCAGCCGAACGCCGGCTCGCAGGGCGAGCTCGCCGGACTCCTCGCCATCCGCGACTACCTCGACAGCATCGGGGAGCACGAGCGGAACGTCTGCCTTGTGCCCACCTCGGCACATGGCACGAACGCGGCGAGCGCAGCGATGGCAGGCATGCGCGTGGTCGCCGTCGCCTGCGACGCGCTCGGCAATGTCGACACCGCGGACCTCGAGACGAAGATCGCCGCCAACCCCGGGGCGGTAGGGGCGATCATGCTCACCTACCCCTCGACCCATGGGGTCTATGAGGAACACGTAGGAGAGATCTGTGCGCGCGTGCACGCGGCAGGCGGCCAGGTCTACATCGACGGCGCGAACCTGAACGCGCTCGTCGGTCTCGCACGCTTTGCTGAGATCGGTGGCGACGTGTCGCACTTCAATCTCCACAAGACCTTCTGCATCCCCCATGGGGGAGGGGGGCCTGGCGTCGGCCCGCTCGGCGTCCGCTCTCACCTCGCTGCGTTCCTGCCGGGCAGCGTCACGCTCGGCGCGCCCCTCGCAGCGCGCCGCGGGGGGGCGGTCGCCGGCCCGCCTTTCGGCTCTCCCGGCGTGCTGCCCATTTCCTGGGCCTACGTCCGCCTGATGGGTGCGGGAGGCATCCTCGCCGCGACCGAGGCGGCCGTCCTTTCGGCGAACTACGTGGCGCACCGCCTCGAGGATGCCTATCCGATCCTCTATCGGGGCCGACACGCGCTGATCGCCCACGAGTGCGTCCTCGATCTGCGGGAGATCACCGAGCGTTGTGGGGTGACGAACGAGGACGTGGCCAAGCGCCTCATGGACTACGGCTTTCATGCGCCCACGATGTCCTTCCCGGTTGCGGGCACCTTGATGGTCGAGCCGACCGAGTCTGAACCGCTCGAGGAGCTCGACCGCTTCTGCGAGGCGATGCTCTCGATCCGCGAGGAGATCGCCGAGGTCGAGGAGGGCAAGGTCAAAGTCGACGAGAGCGTGCTGCGCAATGCGCCGCACACGGCTCAGAGCATCTGTGCCGAGGACTGGGGCCGTCCCTATCGCCGCGAGGACGCGGTCTTCCCCCGCAGCGGAGCTCACCCCGCCAAGTACTGGCCACCGGTGGCGCGCATCGACAATGCCTATGGGGACCGGCACCTCTTCTGCACGTGCCTTCCCCTCGAAGAGGTCGCCGCAGAGACGCCGGGCTGAGCCTCCTCCGGGCACGGACAGGCCCTCCCCAGTCCGCTCTTACCAGGGAGGGCCCGACTCATTGTCGCTAGGGCGTGTTTTGACTCACGGTCATTGCTGCCAGACCCGCACGTACTGGACCTTCATGGTCGACGGGCTGACAACCTGGCCACCGGACGACCCGTCGCTGTTCTCGAGGATGAGGTACATCGGCGAGGACGTGATGCCCTGGTCGATCGTGCCGACCTTGACACCGTCGTAGTAGTAGGTCACTGAGCCTGGCTGCCAGTTAGCGCCGAAGGTGTGCCAGCCCGAGTAGTTACCGCTTGCGCAGCCGCCAGGACCGCCCGAAGGGTCGTGGAAGTGATAGCAGGCAGAGCCGCCCAGGCCCTCCATGATGTCCTGCTCCCCGTCGGTCGGCCACGACTGGCCATCGGTCCAGAAGGCGGGCCAGTTGGCGATCTGCGAGCCGCTCGTGTTTGGCGGCAGATAGATGCGCGCTTGAGCGAATCCATAGGTGTAGGAGAACTTGCCGTTCGTGGAGACGAGACCACCGGTGTTGCCGTTGAGCGCGAGATTCAATGTGCCGCCCGAGACCGACACGTTCGAGGAGTTCATCGTCGTGCCATTCGACGTCGAGCCATTCGAGAACCAGTAGGGCGTCCACTTCGAGGTGTTCAACGACGAGTCATTGCTGAACTCGTCGTCGAAGATCAGGTGCCACGAGCCCCCAACACCGAGCGGCTGCACTCCACTGCTGGTCGAGCTGGTGGTGGTGGATCCGGTGGTGGTGGATCCGGTGGTGGTGGATCCGGTGCTCGTCGATCCGGTGCTCGTCGAACTGGTGGTGGTGGATCCGGTGCTCGTCGTCACCGAGCCTGTCGTTCCCGTGCTGCTCGGACTCGTCGCCGTCGAGGTATCGGTGGGGCTCGATCCCGAGGCCGGCATGGGCCAGCAGTTGTAGTAGATCCGCTGCCGTTGGGTGATCTGCCGATAGCAGTTCAACCCTGAGATCGGCTTTGGAGAACGAAGCGGCCACTGTGTCGTCTCGTTCTTATAGCCCCAGGCGTCGTGGCTCCGAGTTGCCGTGGCATACGAGCTCGCCGAGATCAAGAGCGAACTGGCCGAGGTGCTCGAGACGACTTGGTGCGTCGCAGAACGTATGCCCACTGTCCCAAAGCCGAGACCGGCGATTGCGAGGGGGGCGAGGACAAATGAGTATACCTGCACGATTTGCTCCTTTTTCAGCAATGTGTTTGCACTGCGGTTGCGATTTTTGTACGCGATCGGAAGGGGTTGGGTTGAAGCGAGGAATTGGATACTCGTCGCGGGCAAGCGATCCCGACCAGAGCGAGCGCGGATCCGTGTTGCCAGACCCTTACGAACTTCACCTGCATCCGAGCAGGAGCAACCTTGGCCCCGCCGTAGCTGTTGTCGACCGCAAGGTTCAAGATCAGATACATCGGGGCGCTTGTAACGCCTCGGGTAATACGACCGACCCGATGGCCGTCGTAGTAGTAGGTCACCGAGCCCGGCTCCCAGTTGGCCCCATAGGTGTGCCAACCGCTGTAGTTGCCCCGCACACAACCTCCCGGGCCGCCCGAGGGATCGTGAAAGTGGAAGCACGCGGCGCCTCTTAGACCTTCGAGGATGTCCATCTCCCCGTCTGCTGGCCACGAACGGCCATCGGTCCAGAACGCTGGCCAGTCTGCGATCTGGTGGCCGGACGGCGGAAGGTAGATGCGAGCCTCGGCGAGGCCATAGGTGAAGGAGAACCCCCGAGCGGTGGTGACCATCCCTGACGTGTAGTGGCGAACGATGCCACCACAAGTGTGTGTCGACTTTGCCAGCGAAAGGTCGAGTGACCCGCCTGAGAACGTCACCTGGGAGGGCGAGTAACACTCAAGCTCTTCAGACTGCACCGGAGCCGTGATGCCGCTCCCGAACCAGCCCGTGGACCAAAGGTGAGGAAGCGCCGACCCGTTGAAGGTGCTATTCAGCACCAAGTGCCACGTCCCAGCGGCACCGAGCGGCATGAGCCGCCCCGTTGCCGCGCGAATCGAGGCACCAGCTTTGGCGGCGTGCGCCACCTTGTGCACCGACGCAGAGGCGGCGGCGCCTGCGGTGGCTATCACCCCCAGCACTGCCAAGGGCGCGACGAATCGACGCGACCATTTCACAGAACTTGCTCCTTGCCTGTTGCGATTCGGGCGCCACAGCCATCTGCCTCGAGACCCGTTCCGACGGCCTCGCCGTTTCACCTCCGGTGCGCGCGTTCTTTGACCGGGACCAAAAGTCCCCGTCGCTGCGGCCGGAGGAGGGGACGGCACCGTCACTGACCGGTGCGCATCCAAAAGGATTCGGCTAGCTTCTGGAGCGCCTCAGCGGCTCGCCGTCACTTGCCGTCATCGGCGTGTGCTCCTGACGTTTCGTCGAACTGCCGGAGCCCCTGCGGAGCGGTCCGGCGCTTTACCCGCCTCGGTTGTCTATCAAACACCTGGCGACCCCGAAAAGGGACAGAAGTCCTTTCGGCGGGATTTGCCGTGTCCGCCCAGGCGCGCGAACTCCAGGAAGTCCCCTTCGAACAGGGGATTTACGGGGCAAGAGCGGGAGATGTCAGCTCGGTGACATTGCTGCCCTTTTGGGCCGTTTTGCGATGCCCTTTTGATTCCCCTGTTGCGTCACATGGCGGCAGTGGACGAGGGTCGCCAATGCCAGGACTCGCCCCGAGACAACGCACCACCTTGAATGGCTGGTGGCGCAGCACCGGCTGAGCGCAGGTGACATCGTCGGAACGTCTCAAGTCGCCCCTGCCCGCAGCGGCCTACGCCGTTTTCGGCGTGCCGGCCCGCTGCGCCGGGCGCTCGCATTGCATGAAGGGGCGCAGCCGGCACGTTGGCCCGTAGCTCCATTCGCCCCGAACGGGAGCGCGGCGCCGACTTGCAGTGGTGCGGGCCACTGCCGTGCACCCG
>JAJZKA010000031.1 GCA_021809805.1 Actinomycetes bacterium | reverse complement strand
GCGGCCCGCCGGCGCTGCGTGACCGCCTGCTGGCGCCACTGTGCGCGGGTGCGGTGCGCGCCGGCATCGCCTATGCGGGGTTGCGCCGGCCCGGACCGCCGCCGCTCCATGCGCGTCGGGTGGCGAGCGGGTGGCTGCTCGAGGGTCGCGCCGACTGGGTGAGCGGCTTCGGACGGGTCGACGTCCTCCTCGTCGGGGCGCGCAGCGAAGGGGGCGACGTCTTGTGGTGCCTCGTCGAGGCGAGCGCGGGCGCCCACCTGGCCGCGAAGCCGCTTGAGCTCGGCGCAATGGGCGCGAGCGGCACGGTCTCACTGTGCTTCTCGGGTCTTCTCGTCGAGCCGGAGGCCGTGATCGGCATCGAGGAGGACGCGCAGTGGCGCCGCCGTGATGCCGCCTCGCTGCGGGCGAACGGCTCGTATGCTCTCGGTCTCGGACGTCGGTGCCTGCTGGCGCTCGGCGAGACCGAGCCGGGCGCGGATCACCCCGCCCTCGCCGCGGCCCGCGCCCGGCTGGACCGAGCCGCGCCGGACGCTATGGCGGCGGCGCGGGCCGAGGCAGCACTGCTCGCCCATCGCCTCGCCGCCCGGCTGGCGGCGCGCACGGGCGGCCGGGCGGTGCTACGCGGCGATCCGGCGGAGCGCCTGGTCCGAGAGGCCGGCTTTCTCCTGGTGTTCGGCCAGACCGCCGCGATCAAGGGCGAGCTGCTCCAGCGCCTCTCGCCTGAGTCCTAGCTCGAGGGCTTCTTCAGGGAGCGCTCGGCGACCCGTTCGACCGCCCCGGCGACGGCCGGGACGACGCCGGGGTTGAAGACCGTCGGCACGATGTAGGCGGGCGAGAGCTCGTCCTCGCCGACCACCGCCGCGAGCGCAAGTCCCGCCGCGAGCTTCATCTCCGTCGTGATCTTGCGTGCGCCGACGTTCAGCAGGCCGCGGAACAGCCCGGGGAAGACGAGGACGTTGTTGATCTGGTTGGGCTCGTCGCTGCGACCGGTGGCGACCACGGCGGCGTTCGCCCGGGCGAGCGCCGGATCGATCTCGGGGTCAGGGTTGGCGAGCGCGAAGACAATCGGGTCGCGTCCCATCGCTGCGACGTGCGTCTCGTCGATCAGGCCGGCCCCGGCGACGCCGATGAAGACGTCCGCGCCCTTCATCGCTTCGACGATCCCGCCCGAGCGCCGCTCGAGATTGCTGTGCTCGGCGACATCGGCGCGGTCCTCGTCGAGATCGGCCATGTCGGGCGTCAAGATCCCCTGCCGATCGACCGCGACGATGTCGCCGATGCCCGCCGCCAGCAAGAGCTTGGTGATCGCCACCCCGGCGGCGCCGGCGCCCAGCACCACGGCACGAATCGAGCCGAGGGCCTTGTCGACGACCCGCAGCGCGTTGGTGAGGGCGGCGAGGACGACGATCGCCGTGCCGTGCTGGTCGTCATGGAAGACGGGCAGGTCAAGCGACTTGCGCAGGCGTCGCTCGACCTCAAAGCAACGGGGGGCCGCGATGTCCTCGAGGTTGATCCCCCCATAGACCGGGGCGAGGCACTCCACGATGCGCACGATCTCGTCGACGTCCTGGGTCGCGAGGCACACCGGCCAGGCGTCCACATCGGCGAACCGCTTGAAGAGCACCGCCTTGCCCTCCATCACCGGGAGGGCGGCGGCCGGGCCGATGTTGCCGAGGCCGAGCACCGCCGAGCCGTCGGTGACGACGGCGACGGTATTGCGCTTGATCGTCAAGTTGCGCGCCGCCGATGGATCGGCGGCGATGGCGCGGCTCACCCGCGCGACACCGGGCGTGTAGATCATCGACAGGTCGTCCCGGGTGCGTAGCGGCACGCGCGGCGCGACTTCGAGGGTGCCGCCGAGGTGCATCAGCAACGTGCGGTCGCTCACGGCGCGCACGTTCGCGCCGGCGACCGCGTTGACCGCCGCCCGCAGCCGATCAGCGTGGCCCTCGTCGATCGCGTTGCAGGTGAGGTCGACGACGAGGCCGCTTTGGCGGGACTCCACGACGTCGAGGGCGATCACCACGCCGCCGGCGTCCCCGAGCGCCGTCGTCACCGACCCGACGCCCCTTGGATCGTCGAGTTCGATGCGCATGGTCACGGAGAACGACGCGCTGGGTGCTCCCATCTGGCTATCTGAGCGCGCCCCCGTGCCATTGGCAAATGCGCGAGGGCGAGCTCAGCCCATGGCTCCCGCCAGGTGAGCGCGCGCCGCGGCCGCCACGTCGTCGGGCAGCAGTCCCTGAGGAGCACTCGCCAGCATCTCCAACACGGCGCGGGCAAGGCCGAGCGCTGCGGCCGGATCGAGCTCCACGGCGACGCGCGCCGAGGGCCCTTTTTCCGGGGCCAGCAGGTCGATGTTGAGCGAGTGCTCGGCCGGAAGTTCGGCCGGGTGGTCGAAATAGACCGAGGCGTCGGTGACCTTCAGCCACCCGGGCGTCCCCTTGGCTCGCGCCGTGATCGCCACCCGTTCGGTGAGGTAGGTGCACATGGTCTCTCCTAGCCCTGAAGGTGGGTGCCAAAGAACGCAAAGATCTTCCGCCAGCCGTCGACAGCGGCCTCGGGCCGGTAGCTCGGTCGGTTGACCGCGAAGAAGGCGTGCCCGGCGCCCTCGTAGCTATGGAATTCGTGCGGCTTAGCGAGCTCGCTCAAGCGGCGGTCGAGCTCGGCGACCTCCTCGGGACTCGGGTACCCGTCCTCCGCCCCGAACAGGCCGAGCAGCGGGCAGGCGAGCTGGTCGGCGCGATCGAGCAGCGGGCTGATGCGCAGCGCCGACTCGGGAGGCGGCGTGTTCACCACAAAGGCGCCGTAGCAATCGACGGCGGCCTGGAGGGGCAGCGAGCAGGCCGCGAGGAAAGCTTGGCGGCCGCCCGAGCAGTAGCCGATCACGCCGACCTTGCCGTTCGAAGACGACAGCGAGCGCAGCATCTTGGCGGCGCCCGCCACATCCCCGACGAGGCGGTCGTCGGGGACGCCGCCGGCCGCCCGGGCCGCCGCGGCCGCGTCGTCAGGGCTCGCTCCTGGCGCTTCCCGGCTGTAGAGGTTGGGGCAGATGGCCGCGTAGCCCTGAGCCGCGAAGCGCCGGGTGATCTCTCTGGTCTCAGGGTCGTAACCGGGCATGTGGTGGATCACGACGACGCCTCCGATCGGCCCGACCACGAGGGGACGAGCGAGGTACGCCTCGATCTCGTCGCCGCCGTGCCCCGTGATGGTCACCGTTTCGGCCTGCATGGCGTCGTACACGTTGCCCTTCCTCCCGTCTGTGTCCTCGCCCCGCCAGCGCCCCGTGAGGCACAAGACCGGCGAGCGCTGGCAGCTCCGCCGGCCGCGGCACCATCGTGACGCGCGCTCGAGGCGTGCGCACATCAGGGCCGTCCCGCTCGGTCGCTTAGGAGAGCACCACCCAGCGTCGCTTGGACCACACCTGCCAGTGCTCGAGCACCTCGAAGCCAGCTGCCGCGTACAGTCGCCAGCCCGCCTCGGAGGCCAGCAACAGCACCTGCGTTGCGCCGCCGAGGCGCGCATGCGCCAGCACGCTTTCGAGCAAACGCTGGCCGTGTCCCCGGCGTTGGGCCCACGGGGCCGTGACCATCGCCCATAGGCAGGTGGTCCGCCCGACCCTCGAGGTAAGCACCCCGGACACGAGCTCGCCCTTGATCACGAGCCCAAAGGCGTCATAGCGCGCCGGGCTCGCGTCGTGGTGCGCGTCTTCAGGGGGATACAGCGCCTCGTCGGGGACGGCGACAAGCGCCGACTCCTCAGAGGTCGCGAAGGTCTTCGCGACCAGGGCGCGCAGCGCTCGGCCGTCGTCGGCGACGAGGCGCCGCACCGCGGGGTCCGCCTGGCCGGCGGCCGCGCGATCCTCGAGCGCCGCAGCCATAAAGGGCACCGCGGAGATCGGACTCCAGCCGCGCTCGAGCAGCGGGGCGACACCGCCGAGCGCCGGCCCGGCCACCATCACCAGGCCCGGGATGCGCTCTCGCTCGATCGCCGCCGCCGCCCGCTCGCTGGAGGCCTCGCCGGGGCAGTACACCCCGGCGACGTTGTAGTCGATGCTCGCTAACCCGCTGAGCGTGTGCCAATAGCCGGGCTCGACGACATGACGCGCCGCGGCGCCACCCCACAACCGGGTGCTCGCCGCAAAGCGCTCACGAACAAGCGCGAGCGCGTCGGCACGTCCCGTCTCGGGCGCGGAACGGCTCTGTGGCATGAGGCGTACCGCCATATCGCGGCCATACCGCCCTGCAGCGGCAGGCAAACCTGAACCGCGAGGCCATCGCGCGGCGAGACGGTCAACCAGCGGCGCGACGGTCAACCAGCGGCGAGACGGTCAACCAGCGACGAGACCGCCGTCCTCGCCGCGCGCCGCGCGGCGCGGCGCCTCGCGGCCGTTGAGCTCGCGCAGGCTGATGGGAGCCTGCTCGCGCGGCGCGGCGCGCAGCTTGTGACGGCCTCGGTGGCCAGCGGGGCGGCCACAACGCCAGTAGCCATCGGGCCTGCGCCAGTCCGCCGCGCAGCGCTCCGAGGCGGTCGCGGCGGCCTTGCGGAGGCGTGCAACGATGCGCATTGTCTCCCAGACTAGGCGCAACGCTGCTCCGATAGGCAAGCGGTTCGCGCGTCTTGCCAGCTCAGCGAAGCGCGTTCGGCTCGCTCAGGGCGACGGTCTCGAGGGCGAGCTCAGTCCCGAGCGTCGGCGTGGGGGCGGACGAGCGCAGCACCGCAAGCACCCGCGGCAAGAAGTAGGTCGCCTCGAGCACGGTGCAGCACAGCCAGCCGAAACACAGGCCGTTGAGGCCGCCGAGCCACCCGCCGAGCGCCGCCGCCGCGATCTCTGCGAGCGTTGAGATCGCCCCGATCTTGGCCGCCTCGCCGAGGCGCTCTTGGGCGCGGCGAACGGCTACGAAGTGGTCCTTTGTGACATAGGGGAGACCGCCAAGGAGGAGCAGGCGCAACGGAATCAGTCCGTGGGTCACGTAGTTGTGCCCGAAGACCGACAAGACGAGCGGACCGCCGGGCTCGAGCACGCCGAGAACGAGGAGGCAACAGCCGAGTCCGACCGGAAGCGTGCGGCGCAGGTTGCGCCGCAACAGCTCGTGGTCGCCGCTGCTCTCGACGAACAAGCTCATCGTCAACAAGAAGGGCAGCAGGAGGGCGGAGGCCGACACGAGCTGGGCCATCGAGAAGTAGGCCATCTGCTCGGGCACGGTGAACAGCGCCGCCACCACCGGCAAGAAGAAGGCCACGGAGCTAATCGCCACGTTGAGCAGGTGGTGACGGAGCGAGAGCATCCCAAAGCGCCGGACCAGCGCGACCCGCTGGCGCAGCGAGTACGCCGGGGCGTGGCGGTGCAGCCGCAGCATCAGCGGCACGATCGGGACAGAGATCAGCATCGAGGCGTCCCAGGCGCCGAGAAGCCCGGTCGTCGTCCTGAAGCCGAGCAGCACGCAGGCTCCCGCCAGTGCCACCTTTAACCCCGCGGAGACGATGTTGCGCGCGAGTTGCACCGGGCCGCGGCGAAGGCCGATACACACGGCATCAAGCACGGTCACCGCCGTGAAGGTGGAGGTGCCGAGCACGAAGAGCAGCGCGGTCACCGGATCTGCACCGACGCGGCGAAAGCTCGGTCCCATGAAGCGCGAAGCGCCCCAGACGCCAAGCGCGATCGCCCCGGTGAGGATCGCTGCCAGGGTCACCGACGTCGACACGATGGCGCGCCGCTCGCCGGCGTCGGCCGGCCCGAGGACCACGAGCACGAGCGAAGTGAGGCCGAGGACGCCGAGCGCAGCAATCAGCGAGGCGGCGAACATCGCCGTCGAGGCGAGCCCGACTTGGCCGGGGGCGACGAGCCGGGCGACCGTCGTCCAGTAGACGAGGCCGAGGAGCACGGTGACGGCTTGGGTCGCCACGAGGTAGGCAAAGCGGCCGATCAGGCCCTTGCCGGCAAGCAGCGTCGGCAGGTGGTGACGGGCGCCGCGCACCTGGTGACGCAGATGGGCGCGCCGCGTCCACGCGCGGTGTTCGGCCGGAGCTGTCGAACCGTCACCGTCAGCGCATGTCCGGGCCTCGTCTGCGCGACGCAGCCTGAGCGCAGGTGGACTCACCGGCGTCGCCTCATCGGTCGGCGCGTGTTCTCGTCGCCACCTGATCGCGCACGAGCGCCATCGCGCGCCGGCGGTTGCCGGCTTCGAAGAAGGTGTGGTCATCGCTCGCGAAGCTCAGGTAACAGAGCGCACCGGACTGCTCGAGCGCACGTGTCCGCTTGCGCCAGCGCACGAAGGGTCGGCTCTCCCAGCTGCCGCAGACGAGCAATGTGTCGACCCCTGCCGCGGCCAGTGCCTCGATGACCCGCAGTGGACTCTTCGCGATCCCGAGCCGGTCGGCGGCCGCCCACAACGGGGACGCGCCGTCGAGCATGGCGCTGAGGCGCTGGTTGTGGCGCAGCTTTCGGATCGGCCGCCACTCCACGAGATTGACGAGGATGCGCTTGGAGCGCATCCAGCGGACGAGCGGGTTCATCGCGATGGCGGCCCCCGCTGCGGGCACCGCCTCTTCCTCGCTCGGAACGTGGAGCTCAGCGGGATCGAAGAACAGCGCCGGATTGAGCAGTCCGACGGCGCGCGCGCCCAGCACAATCGCCGCCTCGGCAGCGTGATAGGCACCCGAACAAAGCCCAACCAGGTACGCGTCGCGCGCGCCCCCTGGGCAATAGTGGGCGATTGCCGCCGCCACATCGCCGAGCGCTTCAGGCGGATAGGCGTGCCGGATCGGCGCCTCGGCGCCGTCGCTGTCACCGACCCCGCGCAGGTCAAAGCGAACCGACGCGATACCACGGGCAGCGAAGTCCCGGGCAAGGTCGACCCACAGCCGCCCCGGCCCGACATGATGGATCAGACCAGCGTTCAACAAGAACGCGACCGGCGCCGAGGGATCGCGCCGGGCGGGCTCGGTCACGACCGCAGCGAGACCGCGGCTCACGATCACCTCGGCGCGCTCGGTGTGGCACGAGCCATCGGGAGCACGGACGACCGCGCTCGGGCGGCCGGCGTTCACGATCGCTAGCCGCTCGGTGGAGAACTGTGCGTCGAGCCAGGTCACAAGGTCTTTCATCACCCGCTCGGGCGGCTCGGAGTACCCGGGCTCGACGTCGATGAACTCGTGTTGCCCCTCGGCAGCCAGGCACTCGAGGTGCTCGCGCTCGAGGGCGCGGTGCAGCCGCTCGTCCCGGGGGCGCTCGGGGCGCTCGACCAAAAGCGTGCGCCTCGCGCGCGGCGCCCCGCTCGGCTGGAGGGCGGTGGCGCGAAGCTCGTCGGCAAGGCCCTTGGAGAGCACCATGCCAAGCAACTCCACGGCTCCGTCGGGCGCGTCCGCCGAAGGCCCGACGCTCAACAGCTTGAGCGCACGCTGCTCGCGCAGGAACGACCGACCCGAGCAGAGGTCCCAAAGGACCAGCGCCTCCACCGGCTGCGCCTCGGCGGCCTTCGCCGCGAGCGTCGCGCCGACGCGCAGCCCGACGAGGGCGACGCTCGGTGCTCCGCAGTCCCGCACGAAGCGGACCGCCGCCGCGACGTCCTCAACGAGGCCGGTGACGTGATTCGTCTCGCCGCTCGAGTCGCCGGTGCCGCGGTAGTCAAAGCGCAGCGCGGCCACACCCGAAGCGGCGAGCTCGCTGGCCAGGCGCCGATACACCCAATGCGCGTTGAGCGCCTCGATCCCAAGGGGCGGACACAGGACCACCGCGGCGCGCGCGGCCGATCCCTCGGGGAGGTGGAGCCAGCCGAAACGGCTCTCGTCGCCCTCGCCGAAATACACGGGCAGGGCGCGCGCCTGAGCGGCCCCGGTGGCGAGGTCGCCCAGCGCGAGCTCGGAGTCCGGGACCGGCGCGGTCGGCGGGCTGACAAGCGCTCCGGTCACCAACCGAGCTCCTGGCGCACGCTCGACGGCCAGCGCGAGGGCTCCAGGCCATGTGCCGCGAGGAGCGCGAGCGCAATGCGCTCGAGGCCAAAGCCCACGCACGCGCTGTGCGCCACGCTCTCGCCGTGGCGCAGCCCAAAGGCCATTCCGAAGTGGTCCAGGTGGCAGTTCGCCGAGGTGATGGCGGTTGGCCGCTCGAACGAACAGATCGGCGCGACAAGTTCGACCTTCAGTGCCTCGGCACGCTGGTTGGCAGCGAGGATCTTCCCGCTCCTGCCAAAGAAGGGGTCGTTGGCTGCCACCGCCTCGACCTCGAGGCCGAGCCGGCGGTGCAACGCGAGGCCGCGCTCCACCCAGGCGTCGCGGTGCGCCGCGGCATCCGCCGGCGCGCCGACAAACACCACCTCGTGCTGTCGGAATACCTGCAGACGTGCGGGATCGACGCTCGGTTCGTGGCGGAACACCTGCCCGAAGATCTCAAAACACCGACCGCGTGGGGGGACCTCGCGGCCCGCCAACATCGGATACAGCGGATGACACGCCGCAGAGCACAGGCCGAGGCCCGTGTGATCGAGATGGTTCGGCCAGCTTCCCTCCTCGGCGGCTGCGAGGAAGTCCGCGTAACCCGCCTCGCCCTTGGCGTAGCTGTCGAGGACGCCGATCAAATCGGGGAACGACCGCACGTAATCGGTCTGCTCGAGCAATCGTGCCGGAACGACAAGGGGGAAGTGGTAAATGGTCGGCGCTTCGGCCGCCGCCGCCTCACTGACCGCGGCGTCGATCCCGCGGACGATCGACTCGAAGACCTCCGAGCGCAGGTAAAGGCCATCGATCCCGGTGGGCACGAGCAGGCCGGCGGCGAACAGCTCGTCCCGGAAGGCGCGATAGGGATCACTATGCGTGACCGCGCCCGCACCGGGCGCCGGCGCGCCGGGCTCGGCTCCCCGATGTGCGAGCGTCGTCATCGGGCCACCACCGCTCCAAGCTGCGCGAGGGCGCCGCGAATCGCGCTGATCGACTCGAAGGTCTTCTTGCGCAGCATCTCCTGCGGGAACTCCACGTCGAACTCGTCTTCCAACGCGAGCATCAGGCTCACGCTCGAGTGCGATGTCAGGCCAGCCTGGTAGAGGTCCGAGTCGTCGCCAAGGGTGGCCACGTCTACCTGCAGATGGGCGTGCTCGTCGAGGATTCGGCGGATCGGCTCGTCCATTTGGGGTGCTCCTTTTATCGATGCGTCGTGCCTATTCGTGCATTTGCCGGTCAGGCGTTCTCCTAACCCGCCGCTGGACCCCGGCAGGTTGGTCTCCCCAGCCGATGACGACGGCGGTGGCAAAGCCGCCCTCGTGGCTGGCGCTCATGGCCACGGACCGGATCCCCCGGCGCGCGGCGAGCTCCGCGGCGGCGTCGAGCAAGGCGATCTCACAGGCACCTGATGACAAGGAGCGGATCTCGATTGTGTACCACTCGGGCACTTCATCCGGCTCGGGTTCGAGCATCTTGAGTGCCGCCTCCTTGGCGGCATAGCGCGTCGCGAGGCGGTCGACCACGTAGCCGCCATCAATGAGGCGGCAATCGTCGATCTCGCTCGGCGTGAACAGTCGCCGCAGGTACCGGTCACCGAACGCGTCCACGGCGGCGGCGACCTGCGCGACTTTCACAAGGTCCACACCCACCGACACCCGCGGCCCCACCCGCATCTCGCCCGGCGCGGTCATCAGCTCCGGTGCCGCCGGCTCACGCGCGGTCTTGTCGCTCTGTGGCTTGATCATCGCGAGCCCTCGGCTCAGACCACCTCGACCCGCGCTTCGCACGGCCCTCCTTCTCCAAGGACGAAAATGTCCTCGCTCTCGCTGCGCCCCGTAGTTCGAGGGACGGGCATGGTCTTACGCAAGCGCTCTTGCAACACGACCCGCAGGACCCGCAGGCCATCGCGCACCGGACGGAGACTGCTCTCGCCGTACAGACGTGCCGACTCAAAGCTCGGCACCTCGGCAATCCTGATGCCAAGCTTCGCGACCCGAATGTTCATGAGAGTCTCGACCTCGAATCCGTCGCAGTCGATCACAAGCGAGTCGAGGACGCTGCGTCGGAAGGCGTTGTAGCCATAGCACAGGTCCGTATACTTCGTGCCGTAGAGAAGATTGACGATGCCGTTCAAAAAGGCGTTGCCCAGCCGACGGATGGGAGTGATGTCTGAGCTTCCCCCGTCCGGCAAGAAGCGGGACCCTTTGGCGTAATCGGCTCCATCGACGATCTGCTCAACGAACAGAGGGATCTCGGCGGGATCGGTCGAGCGGTCAGCATCGATCATTACGATCACGTCGCCGGTACAGCTCGCGAAGCCCTCGGCGAGCGCGTTGCCCTTTCCCTTGCCTTGCTGATGGATGATTCGGACGTTCGGATATAGGCGCCGCGCGACCTCCACCGTGTCGTCGGTCGAACGACCGTCGACGACGATGATCTCATGGAGGCCTTCCGGCAATCGGGCGAAGACGTGCGGCAGGTTCGCGGCCTCGTTGCGGGCTGGGATCACGACACTGACTCGAACCCCCGCCGGAACCGCGACGGGCAGCTCGCGGCCCCCTGCCCCGTGCATCAGCACGAGCGGCCGTGCCTCCCTCGTAGCCCCTTGTTCGAGCGGCCGGAGCGCGCGCTCAGATCCGAGGCGACCAGCCCGGGATTCGCTGCTCATCAACCCTCCTCTTTTCGTTGGTCTGTTCGTGCGCGAACCGCAGGGCCGGCAACGGCGTGTGCGCGACAAATACTGCTTCTAACTGGTTGTTTCCGTCCCTCATCCGAGGCACGGACTGATTTCACAGGTACCCACGGCGCGCGAGGGTCAATCCTCACGCGCTCGCCAGATCGGCCCGACTGGCGCGCTCGTGCATTGCAGACGCGGGGGCGAGCTCGCGGCCGTTTTCGACCGTGGTGGCCCCCTGAGCTGGGAGAATGACTCGGGCAAGCGCCGCGCGCACCAGCGGGAGGTCGTCGCGGTGGGTCAGTCCGATACAACAGCCGCCGGTTTCGACGACCCGGATTCGTGCCCTTTGGTGCCGAACTTGCCGGCCCAGCACTTCGGGCAGCAGCAGCTCTGCGGGCGTTCTCTGGGGATTGCACGTACCGGCGCGCCGATGCTTCGCTGCTGCCTCTTCGAGCAATGCGAGGATCTCGTTATGGAAACCCCAGAGATTCATGGAGACTGGTTCGTCGCCAAGCAAGACCCGTGACGCGGCCTCGTCACCACCAAACAGCGGTGAGGCGTCAAAGGCGCCGTCTGGACGCGGGAGCACATGGTGCTCGACCAGGTCACACAGATCGCCGTGCTCGTCAAGGACGCACAAGCCGCGCTTCACCGGCTGGCTCGTGAGCACGGTGTTCGCGAGCCGGTAGCCGACGAGCACCTGGCGCTCGCTATCGCCCCGAAAGTGCCGGACGATGCTCTTGAGCGCCGTCTCGTCGTAGAGATCATCGGCGTTCGCCACGGCGAACGGTCCGTCGATCGCCGCTGTTGCAGCGAGGACCGCGGGCACGGTCCCGGGCTCGGGACCCTGTACCACAACATCGACGGGCAGCGAGGAGGGCCAAGCACTGGCAACGTGGCGCTCCATCTCGCCACGGATCTCCTCGCGAACAACGAGGACGATGCCGTCAAAGCCGGCACGCTGGGCACGTTGCACCGTGAAGTCGATCAGGGCCTCACCGCCGTCACCGACCGGGGCGAGCTGCTTCAACCCGCCGAAGCGGCGACCGTGTCCGGCCGCCAGCAAGACCATCTTCATCGTCGAGGAGCCTCCTAGCTTGAATGGAGCCCGACAGCACGAACGGTGCGCTCCACCTGGACGTGCCCGGCCGGCAGCAGTTACGAGGCCTTCTCGCCCCGGCATCGCGCCGAGTACCCCCGCCAGCGCGATGTCACACGTCGCGGAACGGCTCGCTCGGCGGGGCCTGAGCCCCCGCAAGGCGCCCGTGACGACGCGGATCGACAAGAGGGCGACGATCCTGCTCGCGCCCGCGAGGACTCCCCCGGTCGCCAAGATCTCCTCGAGGTGGCTCACCAATACCGGCTCCACTGCGCGCCCCGCATCTGCCCGCGCAGGGAGCTCAACGCGGTCGATGCCAGGCAGCGCCTGGATGGACCTGGGATGGACACGCCGCTCCTTGAAGCGACTCGAGTCGGCGGGTCACACGCTTGCCGCGACCGGTAGGCGCGCGCAGCGTCTCCGGCGTCCACGTGCAGCGACATCCCGAACTCGCGGCGACCTCCGCGAGCCTTGGGAGGTCGCCGATGACTTGCGCGTTGGCGCTCCCCACGGCCGCCAAGACACTCGCCACGCTCGGGGGATCGCCATCCAAGAACGCGGCCGAGGGCCTGATTCGAGAGACAGTGCAGCCGCCGGGACGACGGACTGCTCGATGCCAGGCACGTGCAGCCAGTTGGCAATGGGGCTCGGTTCCTTTGCCCACCTCGCCAACCGCAGCAGCGAGCCGGCCGCGATCTCACGCATCGTGATGCTCGCGCCACGACGAGCAGCGACAGCTTGCGCATCCCCCGGCCGAGACGAAGCGACTTCAGGCACGCTCGGCGTCTCGCGAGATCCACCCCGAGCCACGGCGTCTCGGCGGCGATGGCACCAGCCGCGTCGAGCCAGGAGATCCCGACAGCGACGAGCAGGAGACGAGCGAGTCGAACTCCAGTGGCGCTTTGATGGAGGCCGTGGGGACAAAGGAAACAACGCGCGGACCGTAGAGCGCGGCACCCTCGCCGGTAGACGAAGGATCAACGCTGCCGTTGATCCGCCATACGCGAAGATGGCGCACGAGTGGTGACCGTTCCTGGCATTCCGAGGACAAAGACTATGGCATGACGGGTGCGTATTTCGCTACGATCTGTCCAAACAGGTAGCAGGAGGGCTCCATGGGCAACACGCGTGTCGAAAACGTCACCGCAGTTCCAAGAGCCCGAGTGGGAGCCGTGGCGCACCCAGACGCTGTCGGCGAACCGCCGCCAGCGCTGCCCTTCGAGATCGTTCCCCGCAAGGGACTGCCGATCGTGGCAGTGGCGCTCGCCGGCCTCGTCGCCGCCGTCGCGACCAACACACTGTGGTCGCTCGACTTCTTCCACGTCGTTTCCGGGGCGCTGTGGACCGCGATCGACCTGTTCGTCGGCTTCGTGATCGGCCCGATCCTCGGCCGGCTCTCGATTCCCGCGCGCATCGAGTTCACCAAACGCCTCATGCCAAAGATGGTGCTGCTCATGCCCACGCTCGTGATCTGCACCCTGACGGCAGGATGGCAGCTCGCGCGCCACGTCGGCGACCTCAGCGCAAGCGCACCCGCGCACGGCTGGCTCATCGCCTCTTTCATCGTCGTCGGAGTGATGGCCCTCGTTGCACTCGGCTTGCTCGAGCCGGCGAACATCGCCGTGCTCTTCGAGCTGCGCAAGCCCGTGCCCGACGGCTCGGTGATCGCTTCGCTAATGAAGCGCTTCGTGTACACCGCAGGCGTCACCGGCGCGATGCAGATTGCGACACTCGTGATCATGACCCGCGTCGCGACGAGCTGAGGGCGAGAATGTCGAAGCCGACAGTTCCTGGGTCGCCGAGCGGCTTGCCGCCGGTGACCGCGCTGTGCATGAGCTCCATGGCCTGTGTCATCGCAGCCGGAATCGATCTCGCCGCACATCTGCCGCGCCCCGTCAGTCTGGTCTTTCCGACCGCGCTGACCATCGCCGGCGGTGCCATCTTGCTTGGGGTGCTCACGGCGCTGTCGCGCCTGCGCCGATTCGCGTGGGATCGGTTTTTCGTGGTGGCCCGCTACGCGATGCTTGCCTACGGCGTGATCGCCGGATTGCTGGCATTCGTGTTCATCAAGGACGGCACCCGCGGCGGGCCACTGGCGCTCTTGCTTGCCGCCCTCATCGTGTTCGCGGTCAACGTGCCGGTGATCTTGGGCTTCACTGTCGCCCGCTTCCAGCGTCTCGCCGACTAACGAACCCTCCCGGCGACCTCCGCGGTCCGGGCGGCCAGGGCGCCGCTTGCGCGCCTGGCGCGGTGGGATCATGGTCGGTGTTGGTGATCTCGACGAGAGGTGAGAAGCCATGAACGAGGACCTCCCCGCAGAGCGAGACCGAACGCCCGCCCCTCAGCGTGTGCTCGGCTTCGCGCTCCAACCGGGCGGTCCCGGGCGGCACCACCGCGACGGGCCGGAACCCCAGCACATCCTCGGCTTCCCCACTACCTGGATCGAGAGTCGCGAGGTCGCCCATCTCGATACGCTCGCCCACCCGTTCCGGGCGCTGGGGGCGTTCGCCCGTCGCCGCCTGCACCGCTAGAGAATCTGCTCTGGTTCCCGGGCCCAAGTTGCGGTGCGCGCATGCGCTATCTGAGTGGAAGCGTCGTCCACACCACCTCTTCCGGCGACGGGGACAGCTGATCCCCGGGGAACGAGCTCGCCACGAAGCGTCGTGCCCGGGACCCCGCCAGCGACACGGCGCGTCAGCTGGTCTGCCGGGACAGCCCAGCGCGGCGTCGCCCCCTCGGCCATTGGCCCTCAACTCGCGGGCATGACGTCTGTCCGTCGACGTCTGCTCGCCCCTGTGCGCGCTCTCGTTCGCACCGGCCCATCTCGTGCTCGAAGACCTCCGCCGGACAATCTCGCGCACCGCCAGGCCGCGTCGGCGCGTCAGCGCTGTCGGCGGTCCACCCACTTGTCGACCGAGGTGGGCTTCCAGGCCGCCATCCGGGCAAGGAGCTTTTCGGGATCCTCGTCGACGAGGACGAGCGAGGCGTGTTGGGGACGCACGAAGCCCCGTTCGAGCCCGTTCGCGATCATCGCCGCAAGTGGCAGGTAGTAGCCGGCAAGGTCCAGCACGCCACAGGGCTTCTCGTGGATCCCGAGCTGGGTCCACGTCACGGCCTCGAAGAACTCATCGAGGCTCCCGAACCCCCCGGGCAGCAGAACGAAGCCGTCCGCGAGATCAGCCATGCGCGCCTTGCGCTCGTGCATCGTCTCGACCACCTCGAGGGTTCCAAGCCCACGATGGGCGATCTCTTTCGCCTCCAGTGCCCGCGTGATTACTCCGTGGACATCGCCCCCGCCCGAGAGGACGCCGTCGGCGAGGGCCCCCATCAAGCCGACGTCGCCGCCCCCATAGATGAGGCGAATGCCGCGCCGCGCGAGCGTGGCACCGAAGGCGTGCGCTCGTTCGCGAAAGACCGGGTCGTCGCCTGGCGTCGAGCCGCAAAAGACGGCCAGCGCCGCGAAGCTCACCTGCATGTCAACGCGCCTTCGTTGACGCCTCGACTTGCCATGGCCCTGATCGTCGCGCGCCGCCAGGGACGACGCCATCGGCCGGTGCGGCCAAGCCGCCCGGCTCGTCCTTTGCTAGGCGGTGGCGCGATCAGTCAGGCGACGCGGCACTCCAGACCGTGCCGCCTCGAACTCGGCATTGACCTCCGCGCCGAGCAGCACGGCGAGCCCGATCAGGTAGAGCCACAAAATCAAGATGGCGACCCCCGCGAAGCTCCCGTAGGTCTTCGCGTACGAACCGAAGGCGCTCACATAGAACGAGAAGGCCAGCGAGACGAGCAGGAACGTAGCGGTGGCGATCGCTCCGCCCGGGCTCACCCACCGGAAGGGCCGGCCTTCGCGATTCGGGCCGAATGCGTAGAGGAAGGAGAAGAGGCCGGAGAGCAAGAGCGCCGTGAGGGCCAAGCGCACGACAGTCCAAGCGACGCTGAAGGCGGTGCCGTGGAGCGGCACATGGCCCGAGACCGCCCCTCCGATGGGAGCGCCGAAGACGATCAACGCGGCGCAGGCACCTCCGATCACGAGGGTCGGCACCATGAGGGCGATGGCGCGGAGTCGCCGGGCGAGGAACTTGCGGTCTTTGCCCACGCCATACGCGATGTCGAGGGCCTGTTCGAGGGCCGCCATGCCCGCCGAGGCACTCCAGAGCGCAACCGCAATGCCGACGACGACAGCGACCACCGATCCGGTGCGGCGGTGCGTCGCGGAGCGCACGGCCCCGGTGAACACCCCCGCCGCTCCCGCCGGCAGCGCGCGGCCGATGCCGTGTTCCAGGTGAGTCAGCGCCCCACCGGCCAAGTGGGTGAGGGCGATCAGGCCGAGTAGCGCGATCACCGCCGGAAAGATCGCGAGGAACCAGTGGTACGCGAGGTTCCCGGCCGCCACCGAGATGCGGTCCTGGGAGGCCTTCTTCGCCACCCGCTTCGCGGCAGGCCGGAACCCGCCGGTTCCTCCGCCGGGCCCTCCACGGACGGGACCGCGGCCGTGCAGAAGTCGAACCGTCGGATGCTCGAGCGCTCGTCCTGGCTGTGTCGCCACGTCGCCTCCCCGTCTTGCGTCCTGGGTCTGCTACCCGGGGTTCCGACGGCCCTGCGACCGCCGACCCCCGGCGTCTGCCCATGGTTCCGGACTCGAAAACGCCACGCATTCGCACCACTACAATTGGTGCGTCGTGCGGGTGTGGCTGCGGTGCGCCACCACCGCGAGCCGCTGTCCCTGGGACAAGTCGGCCTGCGACCCGGGAGTCCGCACCGCAGGAAAGCAAAGGACCTTCGCTGATGGCCTCACCTGCGACCGAGCATCACATTGGCGCGCAAGCGGCCCGTCGCCGGACCTTTGCGATCATCAGCCACCCAGACGCCGGCAAGACCACGCTCACCGAGAAGTTCCTTCTCTATGCCGGTGCCGTCGCCGAGGCCGGTGCGGTTAAGGCCCGGGCGGGCCGCCGGAGGGCGACCTCGGACTGGATGGCGATGGAGCAGGAGCGGGGGATCTCGATCACCTCGACCGTCCTGCAGTTCGACTACCGAGACCACGTCGTCAACCTGCTCGACACGCCGGGTCACCGGGACTTCTCCGAGGACACGTACCGGGTGCTGTCTGCCGCAGACGCCGCAGTGATGGTTCTCGACGTTGCCAAGGGCATCGAGCCGCAGACGCTCAAGCTCTTCGAGGTCTGCCGGGCCCGCGCGCTTCCGGTCATGACGTTCTTGAACAAGTACGACCGCCCTGGGCGCGAGCCGCTGTCGCTCCTCGACCAGATCGAGGAGGAGATCGGCCTGCGGCCCACCCCGGTGACCTGGCCGGTCGGGATCGCCGGCGACTTTCGCGGCGTGATCGACCGCCGAGATGGGTCCTTCATTCGCTTCAGTCGGACCACTCGCGGCACCAGCGAAGCGCCCGAGGAGCTCCTCCACGCCGAACGCGCAGCGCTCGAGGAAGGGCCGGTGTTCGACGCGGCGCTCGAGGAGTGCGCGCTTCTCGCCGAAGTCGGTGCCGACCTCGACATGAAGTCGTTCCTCGCCGGTGAGTCGAGCCCGCTCTTCGTGGGCTCGGCGCTCACGAATTTCGGTGTTCGCCACCTCCTCGACGCCGTGATCGACCTCGCTCCCGCCGCTTCACCTCGAGCGGATCGCGAGGGCACGCCGCGCTCACTCGACCAGCCGCTCTCGGGCTTCATCTTCAAGATCCAGGCCAACATGGACCCGGCACACCGCGACCACGTCGCGTTCTTGCGCGTCTGCTCGGGCCGCTTCGAGCGCGGGATGACCGTTACGCACGGGCCGAGCGCGCGACCCTTTGCCACCAAGTACGCCGCGTCGCTGTTCGGCGCGGAGCGCGACACGATCGACGAGGCGTTCCCTGGGGACGTCGTCGGGCTCGTGAACGCCAGCGATCTGCGGATCGGCGACACGCTCTATGCAGCCGATCCCGTCGAGTTCCCGAAGATCCCGAGCCTTGCGCCAGAGCTGTTTTCGACGGCCCGGGTCCGCGATACTCAACGCCATAAGCAGTTCCGCCGCGGCCTCGACCAGCTGGAACGGGAGGGCGTCGTCCAGGTCTTGCGCGACCCCAACGGGGATCCCCATCCGGTGGTGGCGGCGGTCGGCCAGATGCAGTTCGAGGTCTTCTCCCACCGCCTCGAGCACGAGTTCGGTGCCGCCATCGATCTCTCACCGACCCCGTACACCGTGGCACGCCGCACCGACGAAGCAACCGCAGAGCACCTGCGCGGAGCGTTCGGCGTGCGCGTGCTTTCAGCGCGCGACAACACCTTGTTGGCCCTCTTCGAAAGCCCTTACTGGCTCGCCCGCCTGGAGAGTGATCATCCCGACTGGTGCCTCGAGCAAGTGCTCGCAGAGGTTCCTTCCCGCTGAGCGAAAGGCCGGCGCCGCCCAGCTCGGACGCCGGCGATCACACGGCGAGCGCGTCCGCGACACGGTGCCACGAGGTCGCGCAAGCGTCGCGGCAGAGCGCGCACGCGAGCCCCGGTCGGAATGTGGGCAACGACGCGACGGTGTCTACGGACGATCTCCCTCCGCCGGCATAGTCCGGATCAGGTAGCTCGGGGTCGTCAACCTTCGGTTGACCTCTCAGCCTCTTGGCTCCCTCGCTCGTCCGTAGACATCACAACTATGAGCTCACCAATGCGCACGCGCCAGGGCACAAATGCTCCTTTCCTTAGACTTCTGCTCCGAATGCCAAGGCGCGAGCCCACAAGCATGCACTTCGTCGCTCTTCGCGCGGGTTGATCGATCTACGCGACGAGCGCGCCCTCTCCAAGTTCACAGTTCCCGGCCCGGTCGTGTGGATCCCTTGCCAGTCGGGGGCAGGTAGCCTGCCGCGCGATCACCCACACGGAGCGTCGCGCCGACTTGACCCAGCGTGTCTTTAGCCTGGCCGTCCCGTAGCCGGGGCAACGGAGACAACGTGCAGTGGCACCGGTTGACCCTCGGGGAGCTCATCGCGGCCGGGCAGCGCCGCCGAGCCCCTGGCGAAGTTCGCCATGATCCCTCCGGGTCGTCGTTCGCCTTCTCCCAGTTTTCCTGGCCCGTGTGCGTGCAGTGGCTACAACGGAGAACGTCGATTCGTGGGTGTTGTCGAACACGACGATGCGCCCCCGGTCAAACCCCACCCCGGATGGGAGGAGCGACCCTTGGAGAGCGCGTCCAGTGAGGACTCCGGGCGGTTCGGATCAGGTACGGATCGCTTCCGCCAACGCGCCCCGACGCCGAGCCGGCGCACAAAAAAAGGGGGGGCGGGCGGCAACGCGCCCACCCGCTCTTGTCCTGACCACAGCCCGGACCTCAGGGCCCGGCCCGGCTCTCTACACTCCCGGCGTGACCCTGCTTCCTCTCGACCCCGACCAGCTGCTCACTACGACCCGAGCGGTCCGCCGCAGGCTCGACTTCTCACGACCTGTGCCAGCCGAACTCATTCGCGAGTGCGTCGCGATCGCGCTCCAGGCACCATCGGCGTCCAACGTGGTGACCATGGGCTTCGTCGTGGTCACCGATGCCGTGAAGCGCCGGGCGATCGGCGCGCTCTACCAGGATGTCTATACCGCGTACAAGGCCTCACCCGGCTACGCCGGCCGCCAGCTGCCCGAGGACCCAGAGCGTGCCCTTCAGCAGGGCCGGGTCGCCCGCTCAGCCGACTATCTCGGCGAGCACCTCGGAGAGGCGCCAGCGCTCGTGATCGCGGTGAACGAGGGCGCCAACCGGGAACAGGCGCTCGCCGGGATGGGGAGCGTCCTGCCCGCCATGTGGAGTTTCATGCTCGCTGCGCGCGCCCGGGGTCTCGGTACCGCGTGGACCTCGATGCACCGAGCCCGCGAGCAAGAGGTCGCCGAGCTGCTCGGCATCCCATACGACACGGTCGTGCAGGCGGTGCTCTCGCCCCTCGCGTTCGCGAAGGGGACCGATTTCAAGCCCGCCCTTCGGCCTGACCCCGAAGAAGTCACGCACTGGGAGGTCTGGTAGTCAGGAACCGAACAGCGCGCTGAGACGGCCCTGCCGGCCCTCGATGACGTGAATGCCGCCTCAGCAGTGCGCTCGCGCGGTGATGGGGTGGCCGGGCGAACCGGCACGGGTCCGCCGTTCGCAGGACGCCAACGCGGGTCCGCTCCACCGTGGCAAGGGAGCGCTTCCGACCGCCGCGGCACAGTACTCTGGCACCGGTGACGGAGCCATCGCTCGACCAAAGCATCGGCCGCGCAAGCGTTCCAGGTGGCAATGGAGCTGACCACAACTCGCCCGAGCAGACGGCGACCCAGCCCTTGGAGTTCGTCTGCCCGCGTTGCGGCGAGGACGTGACTGAAACCTTCTACGGCCCGTGCCATGCTTGCCGGGAAGCGCTCGCCCGGAAGTTTCTCGGAAGCGCCCCATCATCTGAACGAGCCATCTCCGGCCAAGCGACCACGGATGGCCAGGACTCCGACACCTGGATCGACCGCTTGTAGATCTGCCCGCAAGGCAAGCCGCGGTCACGTGGCCAACGGTCGCTGACCCAAACCGCGAGACGCACCTCGGCGACGCGAGAGAATCCGGCGACGTCAGGCCATTTCGACGTAGGTTCGCCCGAGGCGAAGCGCCAACGAAGAAGACCTGCACCCGTGGTGCCCGAGTGTCGTCCGCCGCGTCTGTCGCGAGATCCACGACCTGTCCGCAGGCGCCGGCAAGCGGTTAGGTGCCATCGCGCAAGTCGCTCGCCTGTCGCTGCGCCGTTCATGGCGCGGCGCAAGGAGGTCCTGCTTCGCCCTTGTGAGTGAGACACGAGCCGTCCGTCTCCTTCCCACAGGTGGCTGCTTCGCGCCGCCTTATCTGCGCAATGTGAGGTGGACGAGCTCGAAAACGAGGTGGATGCGGTAGCCGAGCTTGAGCGGGGTGAGCCAGGGCAGCGCGGCGTCGTTCTCCTGAGGCCTTCGCGCACAGGCTCCCGGCCCGAGCACCGGTTCGAGTAGGCGATCAAGCGTCAGTGCGGTCGACAGGTCGATGACCTCGGCAAAACGTTGGAGTTGGGGACCTTGGAGTTGGGGGGAGAGCACCGAGAAGAGCTCCGGTGTGCGCAGATCGCGGCGGCCGTGTCGGCCCTGGAATTGGAGTCCCCGAGCAAGATCCCAGACCCACGGAGCGGCGAGCGCCAACCGGTCGAGGTCGTTCCCGAGCGCCTCAACAAGTGCCGCGCCCAGTACGTGCTCGACCGCCTCGTTGCAGATGGTGACGATGGCGTCGGCGACGAAGCGATCGACGGGGCCGATGGCTTCGGTCAATGCGCTGTCGAGGAGTACCTCTTTGGCGAGCAGGTCGTGGGTGCGTGGTCGGTGCAGGATCATCCTCGGAAATCTGCTCGTTCAGCCTGCTGGGGCGGGACAGCTGGCCTTTGGGCTTGTACGCCAGGAACGACGGGGCGAACGCCTTGCCCACTACAACGTTGCTGTCGTGGCCGACGAGGCGGGACCGGTTTGGTCGGGACTCGGGCAAGCGGGTTATGGCCCATGCATCGAAGCGGTGCAAGAAGCACACGGGCGCGCCGCTTTCCCCCGACACGTCGAGGGCCGGGACATCCACCCAGGTCATCGTCCGCACGACGTGGACCACGCGGGTCGAGTCGGTGCGCTGCATGGGAACGGGCAGTCGAGCTGACCGACGGTCCCATGGGGACGGTCGCCACGCTGGAGACCCGTCTCCGCATGGGACCTCGGTACCGCTCGAGCGGCTCAGTTCGCATCGTCGTCGAGTCGATCCAGTGATTGCGCGGACTGCGTGCCGATCGGGCCGGGGCGTCGCAGAGTGTGGAGATTTGACAACATAGGTAATCATCGATTGATGTTTCTGTCAACTATGCGGATCCTTACGTCAGCCCGCCGATGGCGCGCGCACCCAGTCGCCGTTGCGCGTCCTGAGGCTGCGTCGCCCTCGGTGCAGGAAGCAGCCGGACGCAATCGCGGCTCACTTCAGCTCCGTCATGTCGATGCCGGGTCGTGCAACGGCTGTGAGCTCGAGATCACCTCGATGTCCTCGCCGGTCTACGACGTCGAGCGGTTCGGAATCCGCCTCGAGGCCTCGCCTCGTCATGTCGACGGGCTGCTCGTCACCGGACCGGTCACGCGCAACATGGCTGATCCTCTCCGCAGGACCTTCGAAGCCGTGCCACAGCCGCGGGTCGTGGTCGCCGTCGGCGACTGTGCCCTCGACTGCGGCGTGTTCGCTGGCGCCTACGGCGTCCAAGGTTCGGTCTGTGACGTCATGCCGGTCGACCTCGCGATCCCGGGGTGCCCGCCGCATCCAGCAACCATCATCTCGGCGTTGCGGGGCTTGGCCGGTACGTGACCGCGGACCTACTCATCGCCGCCGCGCTGGTCGGTTTGCTTGCCGCGGCGGCCGGGGCAGTCGCACCCGAGCGGCTCCGTGCCGAGGTCGTCTCGGTGCTGACCGTCGTCGCGAGCGGATGCGGGTTGGCGGTGGCGCTCGGCGTGCTGCGCAGCGGCCGAGCCGCCGTGGTGCACACCGGTCGGCTGCTGCCGCTCGGCGGGCTCTCGTTGCGCCTCGACCGCTTCGGCGCTTTGTTCGTGGCCGTCTCGGCCGTGGTCGCGATCAGCGCCATGATCTTCCGGCTTGGTTATGAGAGCCACGCTCTTTCCAGCCGAACTGCCTCATGCGTCCTTCCGCTTTTCGTCACCGCCCTCATCCTGGTCCCTGCCGCCGCCAGCGTCACCACCTTCCTGTTCGTCTGGGAGCTGATGGCCATCACCTCGTTGCTGCTCGTCCTCGTCGACCACCGCCGCCGGTCCGAGGTGGCCGCGGCCGCCCAGTGGTACGCGGTGATGACCCAGTTCGGTGCCGCTGCGCTCCTCGTGGCCTTGGTCCTCTTGGCCACCCATGCCGACAGCCAGTCGTTCATCGCCATCGCCGCAAGATCGGCCGGCGTGCCGGCCTGGGTGCGCAGCACCGCCTTCGCGCTGGCCGTGGTCGGCTTCGGATCGAAGGCCGGGATGGTGCCGCTGCATGTCTGGCTGCCCCGAGCCCACCCCGAAGCTCCCGGCCCGGTCTCCGCCTTGATGTCGGCGGCGATGGTCAACCTCGGCATTTACGGCATCATCCGGGTGGGTGACGGGCTGCTCGGGGGCGGACCGGCATGGTGGTGGCTGCTGCTCATGGGCCTCGGCGCGCTGTCGGCGCTGTTCGGTGCGCTGCACGCGGCCACCAGCACCGACCTGAAGCGGCTCTTGGCGTATTCGACGACCGACAATATGGGACTGGTACTGCTCGGGATCGGCGCATCGGGCCTGTTCGCCTCCACGGGCCACCCCTCGCTGGCGCTCGTGGCGCTCGTGGCAGCGCTCCTCCACGTGGTCTTCCATGCCGTGTTCAAGGGATCGTTGTTCTTGTCGGCGGGCTCCATCCAACAAGCAAGCGGCACGAGGGATCTCGATCGCCTCGGCGGGCTGCTCCAGCGCATGCCCGTGACCGGTTCGCTGTTCTTGGTGGGAAGTGCGGCGATCGCCGCCCTGCCGCCCCTGTGCGGGTTCGTGAGCGAATGGCTACTCCTCCAAGCCCTGCTGCACGGTCTGCCCTCGAGCGACCTCGCACTCGCGATCGCGCTTCCCGTCGGGGTCGCGGTGCTCGCCCTCACCGGCGGCTTGACCGCCTTGACTTTCGTCAAAGCGGCCGGGATCGGACTTTTGGGCCAGCCCCGCCGCGCACAAGCCGTCGAGACGCGAGAGGTCCGGCGGTCGATGTGGGCCGGCGCCGGAATCCTGGCCACGCTGTGCCTGGTGTTCGGAGTGGCCCCCTTTCTCATCCTCCCAGCCGTGCTCGACGCGGCCCGGACCGTCACGGCCAGCCACGTCTTGGACCCACTCGTCCGCGGTTGGCACGTAGGGCTCGCCGGCGCGCCCGGAGCCCTCGCCCCGGGCTTGCTCGGCCTTGGACTTCTCGCGTCGGTGGTGCTCACCGCCGGAATCCGACGGGCGTTGCAGCGGGCCGCGGTGCGGAGGACCGAGGCATGGGGATGCGGCAGAGAGCTGCAGACCGCCCGCATGCAGTACACCGCCACCTCGTTCGGTGAGCCGCTTACCCGAGTGTTCGAGGATGTCTTGAGCCCTGCCCACGATCTCGACGTCAGCCACGTCGCCGAGTCCCGGTACTACGTCGAGGCGGCCACGTTCCATACGTCGCTCGAGGATGCCTTCGAGCGGCACGGCTACCGTCACGCGGCGTCGGCCCTTGGGTGGTGGGGACGTCTCGCCCGCCGCGTACCGAACGGTAGCGTGCACCGCTACCTGGCCTTCGGTCTGGTTGCCCTCGTCGTGGTGCTGGTGGTCCTCGGATGACGAGCGCCTGGCCCGCGCCGTCCGTGGTGGCGGTCTCTGTCCTCCAGGTGTTGGGAGTGGTGGTCGGCGGGCCGCTCCTGGTCGGGCTGATGCGCAAGGTGCGTTGCCGCTTGGAGGGTCGGGTCGGGCCCCCGGTCCACCAGCCGCTGCTCGACCTACGCAAGCTGGCCCGCCGGGAACGCACCCGACCCGACCGGGCGAGCTGGATCTTCTCTGTCGTACCCGTCGTCTTGGTCGCCACGACGCTCGTGATCGCGCTGGTGGCCCCGCTGCTCAGCACCGATCCTGCGTTCGGGTGGTCCGCTGATCTCTTCGCCCTCATCTACCTCATGTTGATCGGCTCAGTCGTGCTCGCCCTCGGCGCGCTCGACACCGGCACCGCCTTCGGCGGCATGGGCGCCAGCCGGGCGATGACCATCGGGGCGTTGTCCGAGCCGGCACTGCTGGTCGCCGTGCTCGCCCTGTCGATCCCTGCTCACTCCTCCAACGTGCCCACCATCGTCGCCCGTTCGCTCGCCCATCCCGCATGGCTGGCCACGCCCCAACGCCTGCTCTCCTTGGTGGCGTTCTTGATCGTGATCGTGGCCGAGAGCGGCCGGCTCCCCGTCGACAACCCGAGCACCCACCTCGAGCTGACGATGATCCACGAGGCGATGATCCTCGAATACGCCGGGGCGGACCTCGCCCTGATCAAGCTCGGTGAGTCGATGCGCCTCATCGTCCTGCTCGCCCTCTTCGCCGACCTGTTCGTTCCCTGGGGGATCGCCACTGCTCCAGGCGTCGGGCACGTGGTGGTCGGCGTCGTGGCCATCGGGGCAAAGGTGGCCGCCCTCGGTGTCGCCTTGGCCGCCTTCGAGGTCGCCGTGGCCAAGCTGCGTCTCTTCCGGGTGCCCGAGTTGTTGGCTGGGGCATTCGTACTGGCCGTGCTGGCCGTGATTTCCGCCTTGGTGGTGCCGTGAGCAGCGCGTACTCCTCCACCCTCACCCTTGCGGCGGGCGCTGTGCTCATCTGCGCTGTCGTCGTGCTGTGGGTGACCTCGACGCGCTCGATGCTGATCGTGGTGGCCACCCAGGGCACCGCCCTCGGCTGCGTCGCCATGACCCTGGGCGTCCATGTCGGAGATGCCGGATTGATTGCCACCGCAGCGGTCGAGCTCGCCGTCAAGGGCCTGGCCATTCCGGTGCTCATCGACAGAGCGGCCGGTGGCGCCCTCGACCGCGAACGCCGGCCGCTCGTCAATGTGCCCGCCTCGCTCGTCGCCTCAGCGGCGCTCATCGTGCTGGCGTTTACCGCTGCTCGCGGAGTCGCCACCTTCGTGGGTGCGACCAGCGGCGCCCTCGTCCCGGTCGGCGTCGCGACCCTGCTGGTCGGGTTCTTGGTCCTCGTCTCGCGCCGACGCCCCATCTTCCAGATGGTCGGCTTGCTCCTCGTCGACAACGGCATCGCCCTGGTGGCGTTCCTTTGCACCGCCGGTGTCCCGTTCCTGATCGAGGTCGGCGTCTCTCTCGACGTCCTCTTGGCCGTCGTCGTCCTCATGGTGCTCGCCCAGCGCCTCCGATCCGAGTTCGGCGATCTCGACCTCGACGAACTCCGGGAGCTGCACGACTGATGGTCCTCGACATGATCCTCGCCCTTCCGCTGCTCGGTGGTGCCGGATTTGTGGCGTGGCGCAACCAAGCTGCGGGCTGGATCGCAGTGGCGGTCAACGGCGTCGCGTTGGCCCTCGGGGTGTGGGTCGCCATCCGCGCGGTGGGCAACGCTCCGCTGAGCGGGGCCGAAGGACTGCTAAGGGCTGACGCGCTGAGCGCGTTCATGGTGGTGGTGATCGGGACAATCGCCCTGTTGGCGTCGTGGATCGGGGTGCGAACCATGGCCGTCGAGGTGGCCGGTGGGCGATGCACCCCGCGCCGAGCCACCACCTACGGAGTGCTCGTCCAGGCGTTCGTGGCCGCCATGCTGCTCGCCGTTTTGGCTGCCAACGTCGGAGTGCTGTGGGTGGCAGTCGAGGCGACCACCATCATCACCGTGTTCCTCGTCGGGCACCGCCGGACCAGAGGTGCTCTGGAGGCCTCGTGGAAGTACCTCGTGATCTGCTCGGTCGGAATCGCGTTGGCGTTCTTTGGCACCGTGCTCGTCTACCTCTGCGCGTTGCACGCCGGAGGCCACTCGGCGAGTGCCCTGGACTGGACCTCGCTCATGGCCCGCGCCCGGCACCTCGACCCTTCCGTCCTTCGGCTCGGCTTCGCCCTGATCGTGCTCGGTTACGGCACCAAAGTCGGCCTGGTGCCCCTGCATAGCTGGCTGCCCGACGCCCACAGCCAAGCCCCTGCCCCGGTCTCCGCCCTCATGTCCGGCGTGCTCCTCACCGTGGCCTTCTACGCCATCTTGCGCTTCAAGGCGGTAACCGATGCCGCCCTCGGTCCTGGGTTCTCGCGCACGCTGCTCGTCGTCGTCGCGCTCGCGTCCCTCGCCGTCGCCGCCTCACTGTTGCTCACCCAGCGCGACTACAAGCGCATGCTCGCGTACCACAGCATCGAGCACATGGGCCTCATCGCCCTCGGCGCCGCAGCGGGCATCCCGCTCGCCATCGCTGGCGTCCTGCTCCACATCTTTGGTCATGGCTTGGCCAAGAGCGTCTTGTTCCTCACTTCCGGCGAGATCATGGCCGCCGAAGGCACCAGCCGGATCGACGGCGTCCACGCCCTGCTCGCCCGGCGACCGACCCTCGGCGGCGTGTTCGGGATCGGTCTGGTCGCCCTGCTTGGCCTTCCCCCGTTCAGTCTTTTCTCCAGTGAGTTGTTGATGGCCCGCGCCGAGTTCCAGGCCGGGCTCGGCTGGGCCGCCGTCGTCGCCCTGGTCGCCATGGTGGTCATCTTCGTCGCCGTCGTCGGCCACGCGCGCCACATGCTCCTCGGCGCGCCTAGCACCCCCGAGACGCTGGCGCCGCCCCCCGCCTGGGTGGCCACGCCGCTCGTCATGGGCCTGATCGCTTGTGGATTGATCGGGATCTTTGCCTGGCCACTTTCCGGTCTCCTTGAGGCGGCGGCCCACGTGGTAACGCCGTGACTTCTGCAGTGGGCCGCACTCCATCGGCGCGTTCGGCACTAGCCACCGTGGTGGCCCCTGGCGACCTCGTCCGAACGGCTGAGGCGCTTTTTTCCGACGGGATGCGCCTCGCCCTGGTGTCGGGCCATGACGACGGCGCATCATTGCGAGCCACCTACCTGTTCACTTCGGGTCCCCCCGACACGCGCGTCGAGCTGCACGTCCCTGTCGACCGCAGCCGGCCGCAGGTGCCGACGTTGGCCACGCTGTCCTTCCCGGCGAGCCGGTTCGAACGCGAGCTGGCCGACCTGTTCGGCATCGAGCCCGTCGGCCACCCCCAGCCCCGCCGCCTGGTGCTGCACCAACACTGGCCCGCGGCCTGGCACCCGATGCGCCACGGAGCGGGAGAACCCCCCGAGATGCGTACGGGTGCGGGGTCGTTCCCCTTCGTGCCGGTCGAGGGTCCCGGCGTCTATGAGATCCCCGTCGGACCGGTGCACGCGGGACTCATCGAGCCGGGCCACTTCCGTTTCTGGGTCGTGGGCGAGACGATCCTTCGAATGAAGGCACGGCTGTGGTTTGTTCACAAAGGCATCGAACGGCTCTTCCAGGGTAAGGACATCACCGCTGGCCTCGAGATCGCGAATCGGATCTCGGGGGACACGGCCGTCGGACACGCCCTCGCCTACTGCCAGGCGATCGAGGACGCCTGCGGCATCCCGCTCTCCGAGGACGCCCGCGTGTTGCGGGCGGCGCTCTTGGAGCTCGAACGCCTCTACAACCACGTCGCCGACGTCGGCGCGCTCTGCAACGACATCGGATTCGGGATCGCCTATGCCCGGGCGCTCGCCTTGCGCGAACGGCTCTTGCAACTCAACCGCGACGTCACCGGTCACCGACTGCTGCGTGGCGGTGTCGTATGCGGCGGCGCCCGGGTCGACCGCCTGCCCAGCTCGGCCGAACTCGCCGAGGTGGCTCACCGCTTCGAGGAGCTGGTCGAGCTGGCCAGTTCCAACGCGCTTGCCATGGACCGCTTCGCTGGAACGGCCGTCCTCGACGACACTCACGTCCGCGACCTCGGCGTCGTCGGTGTCGCCGCCCGAGCGGCCGGCGTCGCCTTCGACGCGCGCAGCTCGCATCCCTTCATCGACCTCGGCTCGCAGTTCTTGCCGGCACGCCAGACCAGCGGCGACGTGCTGGCCCGCTACCTCGTGCGCATCGACGAGGTCCGTTCCTCCCTCGCGATCCTGAGCGACCTCATCCCCCGCGCTGGCGACCTCCACGCGGTCGCGCCATCTTTGGGGATCGGCGCCGATGAGCCAGGCAGCGGAGGCGTCGGCATCTGCGAAGGGTGGCGCGGGGTCGTGGTCCACCGCGTCGAGGTTGATGCGCGGCAGCGACTGCGCCGGGTCAAGGTCGTGGACCCCTCCTTCCTCAACTGGCCCGCCCTATCCGTCTCCTTGGCCAACACCATCGTCCCGGACTTCCCCCTGGCCAACAAGAGCTTCAATCTCTCCTACGCCGGCAACGACCTGTGAGCACCGAAGTGGTGGTTGCCAGATTCATCAGTTCATGTAACGCTGAGACACTCAGGCCAGGAATCCGACGATGGCGCAATGAAAGCGCCAATCTGTCCCCGAGGAACCGCCGCGCATGACGACACCCATCTACCAAGTGAAGGCCGAGTTCTTCAAGACCCTCGGCCATCCGGCGCGAATCCGGATCCTGGAGGTTCTGCGCGACGGTGAACGGCCCGTCAGCGAGCTGATCCCCGAAGTCGGCATCGAGTCCTCACACCTCTCCCAGCAGCTCGGCCTCATGCGCCGGGCCAACCTCGTCCAATCTCGCAAGGTCGGCGCGGCCGTCTACTACTCGGTCGGCGAGCCCATGCTCTTCGAGCTCCTCGAGATCGCCAAACGCATCATCACCGCCTCCCTCGCAGAAACCCAGGAGCTGCTCGAGCAGATGCAGGCATCCGGCCCCGGCCCCGGATAGCAGTGGACGTTGTAACTGTTCACGTGCTGCGACAGCATGAGCTGACGCCGGAGCCGATCGGTTAGGTGCGGCCGACTCCACTCGGCAACCAGACCTGGCCGAGAAAGAGCTGACGCAGTCCGTTCAGGACGTCGTG